>JBDUBL010000052.1:0-14977 GCA_040004125.1 Actinomycetota bacterium | reverse complement strand
ACACGGGGGAAGACCACAGAGCCCCTCTCGCAAGAAGCGTACGCGAGGTGCCGTCCGCGTTCATGACGAACAGCGAGCGCTCGGCAAGCGAATTGTCGCTATCGCCTCCGATAACGGCCAGATGCGTCCCATCCGGCGACCAGACGGGGCCAGAGAGTCCGCTCGAGGCGAAGATTGGATAAAGATGGCTGCCGTCGGTGCCGACCAAGCGGATCTCCACAGGATCGACCCTCGACTTTGGCTGCCACGCGTAGGCGATACGACTCCCATCGGGAGACCACGCCGGGGCGTACGGGTCGCCGTTGTCGGTCCCGGAGACGATCACCGTTTGTCCCGTACCGTCGGCTGCGGTCACTACGAGCGATCGTCCCAGTCCGGAGCCGGGCTCCCATTCGACGTACGTGAGCTCGCTTCCATCGGGCGACCAGGAGGCAGCGATCGGAGCAACGCTCGCTCCGGGACCAGAGATCTGTATGAGATCGCCGCCGTCGCTGCTGCAGCTGTACAGCGCGTAGCTACCCCGTGCGCTGCCGGCCGAGCCTTTACGAGAGCCGCGGACGAATGCGATCCGCGAGCCGTCCGGTGACCATGCGGGTGCGGAGTCCCAACAGTCACCGGGCCAGTGACAATCGGTCAACGCCCGGACGTCGGTGCCATCGGACGCCGCAAGGTACAGAGGGCCATCTGCGGAACTGAAGTCGCCGCTCTTCTCTCCGTAGTGGGAGAACGCGACCATCGAGCCTGTCGGGGACCACGCCTGGTCCAGGATCTTGCATGTCTCGCCAACACAGCTCTGCGCGAGCGCGGCTTCACCGGAGCCGTCAGGGCGGACCTCCCAGAGTCCGTTTCCTCGGGAGAACGCGATCACCCCGTCGCCCGGTGGTGATGCGGGTTTCGGGGTCGACGGCGACACCGGCACCGAGGAATCTACGACTGCAAGACGGATCCCCCCGAGCGACACGACGACCACGACGGCGCAAATGAGAGCCGTCGCGATTCCGTTGCGCACGAGCCGCCGCCTCGCTGCTGCGGTTGCCCGGGATGCCGAAGAGGGATCGAAAGACGGTGTCTGCGCCTCGGCGCGCAGCGCATCACGCACCTCATTCTCGAATCGCGTCTCAGGCATCGTTCCACCCCCCGATCTCCGAGCGAAGCGTTGCCATCCCGCGAGAAACCAATGAGCGAGCCGTCCCCGGACGGCACCGCATGATGGCGGCGATGTCATCTTCGGCGAGGTCTTCGTAGAAGCGCAGGACGACCGCTGTGCGCTGTCGGATGGGCAGCCGGAGGATGGCAGGCCAGATTGCGAGACGTTCGACCACCGCCGAATCCGCCCCTGCGACAACGTGTGTGCTCGTCCACCGATCGGCGTGCGCGAGCTCGACCGAGCGCCGCCGCCACCCGTTCTTCGTGAGGTTGACGATGGTCCGGCGAAGGTACGCATCGAACGCCACGCCGCCACGGACATGGCCGAGGCGTCCTACGATCCGGGCGAAGGCCTCCTGCAAGCAGTCTTCGGCCGCCTGATGATCGCCGGTCAGGAGGTACGCAAGTCGGAGACCTCCCGGCCCAAAACGCAGGTAGAGATCTTCTAGCTGGCAGGTCGTCGCGGTCTCAACCGCCTCAGGGTCCATGACAGGTTGTTCCTCGCGCACACAGTAGAGACACGCAGACCGGCGCGCATGCTGCACGGGGACCGAGTTTCCCCGCCGCATGAGCTGCCCGGTAGGATGCTCGCCGTGACCGCGCGCATCCTCGATGGCAAGGCCGTCGCCGCCCAGATCCGTTCCGAGGTATCCGAGCGCGTCCGTGCCCTCGCCGAAACGGGCATCACCCCGGGCCTGGCGGCCGTCCTGGTGGGCGACGACCAGGCCTCTCGCATCTACGTGGGTCAGAAGCACAAGGCCTGTGCCGACGTCGGGATCCGCTCCGAGCAGGTCGACTTGCCGTCCTACGTGACCGAGCACGAGCTGCTTGCGACGATCCGGCGCTTGAACCGCGACCCCGAGATCCATGGCATCCTCGTGCAGCTCCCGCTCCCCGGACATCTGGGCGAGCTGGAGATGCAGCGTGCGATCGCCCCCGAGAAGGACGTCGACGGCCTGCACCCGTGGAACATCGGCATGATGGTTCGCGGTGGGCCCTGCTACCTGCCGGCCACGCCCTACGGGATCGTCGAGCTGCTCCTGCGTTGTGAGATCCCGATCGAAGGGGCCGAGGTGACGATCGTGGGTTTCGGCGAACTCGTCGGAGCGCCGCTGTCCGTGATGCTGGGGCAGGACTCGATCCGGGGCAACGCCACCGTCACCTCGACCCATATCCGCACCCGGGATCTGCGCACGTCGACCCGCAACGCCGACATCCTGGTTGCGGCGGCGGGGGTGCCCCATCTCCTGGGCGGCGACATGATCAAGCCGGGCGCGACGGTGATCGACGTGGGCGTGCATCGCACGGCCGACGGGCTGATCGGCGACGTGGTGTTCGACGAGGCGTTCGAGGTTGCGGGGGCGATCACACCGGTGCCCGGCGGCGTCGGTCCGATGACGGTCGCGATGTTGCTGGTGAACACAGTGCAGGCCGCTGAGGCCCAGGCCTTCGCGCAGGGATGAGCGCAGCGATCGGCGGCCATCTGGCTGCGCTGCTGGCCCGCGACGAATTCGTCGTGACCGGTGAGATCGTGCCGCCGGTCGGCGCATCGCTCGCATCGGTCACCGACCACGCCGTGGCGCTGGTCGGCAGCGTCGACGCAGTGAACCTGACGGACAACCCCACCGCCACGCCGCACATGTCGCCTCTGGCCGCGGTGGCCGCGACCGTGGCGGCCGGCATCGAGCCGACCGTGCAGCTCACGGTTCGCGACCGCAACCGGCTCGGGTTGACGAGCGATCTGCTCGGTGCCTGGGCGCTGGGTGCCCGAAACGTGTTCTGTCTGTCGGGGGATCCGATCCACGTCGGAGATCACGCCGATGCCACCGTGGTGGGGGACCTCGACGTGAGCGACGTGATCGGGCTGGCGAAACGGATGCGTGAGGACGGCACGACCTTGGCCGGCGCCGCGCTCGCAGACCCGCCTCGGTTCTTGATCGGGGTCGCCGACCTCCCGCTCGCCGATCCGTACGATCCGGCCAGGCTCGAGGCGAAGCTCGACGCCGGCGCCGACTTCTTGATGACCCAGATCGTCTATGACGCCGAAGCCCTGGCCGCGTGGGCAGACGTGATGCGCGGGCGCGGCCTGTTCGACCGCGCCGCCGTGATCCTGGGGGTGGCGCCGCTACGAAGCGCGAAACAAGCGCGGTTCATGAATGAACGGCTCCCCGGCGTGACCGTGCCGTCCGCGATGATCGACGCGCTGGACGCCGCGGGCGACGACGGGTCGGCCGCCGGTCTCGAGTTGGCGGTGGCGTTGGTCCAGGATCTTCGCCGGATCCCGGGCATCGCCGGGATCCACGTGATGGCGATGGGCCACGACGAGGTGACACGGGCGCTCGTTGACCGAGCCCGGCTCTTTCCTCGCCCGACGGGGTGATCAGATATCGGTCGTGGTCACACCGATGATGTGACAGTCTTTCGACGCACGGATGCAGTTGTCGGTCAGCGTTTCCAGCCGCGACTGCATCCACGTGTTCCAGAAGTCGGCGTGCATCGTGTAGTAAGGACCGCTCGACAGCTTGATCCGAACGTTCTTCCCCCCGTCCCATGGCCCGCACGGCGTCGCGCCTGCGCACGGGTCCTGGACCCGGAAATGGATCCGGATCGAGATCGCCGGCAGGTACTTCGGGTGGGATGCCGGACACGGCGGTGGCTCGACGTGCGGCGTGGTGTCGTTGGGGTCGCTGTAGATCACGTGGGAGAAGTGGTCTGCGGAATCGAGGTTGGCCCCGTCCCAGCAGAACGGCAGGTCGAGGATCGCGCGGATGCCATCCTCACCCTTGGCCGTGAACGGCCGGCAGTCATATGGGTACGGGCGTTCGGGCGAACCCTCCCCGCAGTACCAGCGAAGATCGGGGTTCTCGGCTCGATTCGTCGCGTGGGGGTTGCCGCCGATCAGTTTGATGTCGGCCGGCAGGCTCGTCACGGGCGCGATCGTTTGGCGGATCGCGCGGAAGTAGTAGGTGCGCTCGCGATACGGCTCGAGGGCTCGCCAGGAGCCGCGCTTCTTGATGAAGGCGGTCGGCGCCCAGATCGCGGCCTTGTCCTTCTTGTCCGTGCAGGTCGTTCCGGCGGCCAGCAGCGAGGCCCGCGTCGAGTACGCGTCGGTGCTCTTGTTGCCGTAGAAGGCGTGCATGTGACCCATGCCCGGCTGGCTCGGGTAGACGATCGGATCGTCCATCGACATGTGCGTGAACCCGCACTGCACCCCGAACCCACCGGGCGCATGCGCGGATGCGGCCTGCGGGGCAAGTGTCCAGGCCAATGTCCAAGCGACGATCACGATGGTGGTGGGTAGACCGCGTCGACGGGCGAACAGATGCATATGCCGCAGGTATCGGCAGCGAGGGCGCGAAGCGTGAGGATCTAGAAGAAGCCGACCGGGCTCATCGTGTAGGTGAAGTCCGTCACCACGTGGCCGGCGGTTACGACCAGGGCGATGAACGCGATCGCCGAGACGATCCCCATCGCGCCACAGATGAGCCCGGCGATCGCGAGGCCCTTGTTCGGCGCTCCCTGCTTCGCCTTCGAGAAGCCCAGGATCCCGAAGATCACCGCGAGGCCTCCGAGGATGAACGGCGGAACGACCGTGAAGAACATCACGATCGAGAGGATCCCGAGCACGAGGGAGGCGACCGCCATGCCGTTCGACGGCTGCATGGCCGGCGGCGCCGGCGGTGGCGGTGGCGGTCCGACGGGGACAACGTTGCTCATGCTCGCTCATCGATCGGCACATAGGTCCGGTCGCGGGGTCCGATGTAGTCGGACCCGGGCCGGATGATCCGGTTGTTCGCGTACTGCTCGCGCACGTGCGCGGTCCACCCGGCCATGCGTGCGAGCGAGAACAGCGGGGTCATCAGGTCCGTGGGGATGCCGAGCATGTGATACACGCCCGCCGCATAGAGGTCGACGTTCGGGTAGAGGCCTTTCTGTTCGAACGTGGTTTCTTCCAGGGCTGAGAAGATCTCGAACCATTGCGGCTGATCGCAGCGCTCGCCCAGGTCTTTGCACATCTGCTTGAGCACGGTCGCACGCGGGTCCATCGTTCGGTACACCGCGTGTCCGAACCCCATGATCTTCTCGTGGCGGGCGAGCCGGTCGCGCACGTAGGCCTCGGCGTTCTCGGCTTTGCCGATCTCCTCGGCCATCTTCTGGGACTCCTCGTTGGCCCCGCCATGCAGTGAGCCCTTCAGCGCCCCGATCGAGCCGGTGATCGCGGAGAACATGTCGGACAGCGTCGAGGCGATCACGCGAGCGGTGAAGGTTGAGGCATTCATCGTGTGATCGGCATAGAGCACGAACGTCGTGTCGAGCACGCGCGCGTCCTGCGGGTCGGGCTCCTCTCCGTGCAGCATCCACAGGAAGTTCGCCGCGTGGCTCAGGTTGGGGTGAGGTGGAATCACCTCCCGGCCGGTGCGCAGCCGATCGAAGGTGGCGATCAGCGTCGGGGTCTCGGCGATCAACCGAATCGCCTTGCGGTACTCGGCCTCGGGGGACTCGTCCCACCCGTCAGGATCGAAGGCGCTCGAGGCCGAGATGCTCGTGCGCAGCATCGACATCGGCGACGCGTTCTGCGCTAGCGTGGGCATCATCCGCGCGAGGAACGGGTGCAGCTCTCGCTCGCGGACGAGGAACGTGTTCAGCTGGTTCAGTTCCTGGCGGTTGGGCAGGTTGAGGTTGTGCAACAGATAGACGGTCTCTTCGAATGTGGCGTTGCGTGCCAGGTCGCTGATCTCGTAGCCCACGTACCAAAGCCGTCCGGCCTCACCGTCGATGTCCGAGATGCTCGTCTCGGCGGCGATGATCTCGCGGAGCCCCTTCTCACCCATGTCCCCAGGATAGAGGGTGGCACGCGTCCGACCCAAACCGAACCCGGCCCGTTACCCTTCCGGTCGCGATGACGCGTGTCACCCTGATCCCCGGCGATGGCATCGGCCCGGAAGTCACCGAGGCCGCTCGCCGTGCGATCGAGGCGACCGGCGTGGCGATCGAATGGGATCGCCAGGACATGGGCGCGGGTGCGTTCTCCCGTACGGGTGACCCGCTGCCCATGGCCACGCTCGAAGCGATCCGGACGAGTCGGGTGGCGCTGAAAGGCCCGATCGAGACGCCGGTCACCAGCGGGCTTCGCAGTTCGAATCTCGCCCTGCGCCAGGGGCTCGACCTGTTCGCGAACGTGCGCCCGTGCCGGCTCTACCCGGGCGTACCCTCGCGCTACGAGCACGTCGAACTGGTGGTGATCCGTGAGAACACCGAAGGCATGTACACGGGCGTGGAGCTGGAGCTCGGGACGCCGGGGGTCGCGGACCTCATCTCGTTCGTTGCCGCGAGCACCGGGCTGGCCGTCAAGCCCGACAGCGGCATCTCGGTCAAGGAGATCTCGGTCTCGGCGTCGGAGCGGATCGCGCGCTTCGCCTTCATATGGGCCCGGGAGCATGACCGTCGGGCGGTGACCGCCAGCCACAAGGCCAACATCATGAAGTTCTCCGATGGGCTGTTCCTGGAAACGGTACGTCGGGTGGCCGAGACCTTTCCCGACATCGCGTTCCAGGACCGGATCATCGATGCGCTGTGCATGCAGCTGATCCAGGCGCCCGAACGCTTCGACGTGCTCGTTCTGCCCAACATGTACGGAGACCTGGTGGCGGAGCTCGGCGCGGGGCTGATCGGCGGCACGGGTGTCGCGCCCGGCGCCCATTTCGGCGGCCGGGATGGTCGGGAACTCGCGGTGTTCGAGGCGACCCACGGAACGGCCAACCATCTCGCGGGAACGAATCGGGCCGATCCGGTCGGCCTGATCCTGTCCGGCGCGATGCTCCTTCGTCACATGGGGGAGACCGACGCCGGTGACCGGCTCGAGGCCGCGACCGCGGCGGTGCTGGCGGACGGCACATGGGTCACCTACGACCTGCGTGCGCTGGGGGACGATCGGCCCGCCGCCGGCACGTTCGGGGTCGCCGACGCCATCATCGCGAAGCTGTAGCGACCGGCACTCGTGGCCGGAGGGCCTCGCGCGGGTTCGGTAGCCTGGGGTCCACTCAACTCCAAGGAGCGTTTCACCATGAAGACCACCGTCGTGGGCAGCGGGTTCGTCGGGCAGACGGCTGCCATGCGTCTGCTCGAGAAAGGTCTCGGCGACATCGTGCTGATCGACATCATCGAGGGCAAGCCGCAAGGCCTCGCCCTGGACTTGAAGGAAGCGGCCCCGGTCGAGGGCTACGAGCCCTCGATCGTGGGCACGAACGACTACGCCGACACGACAGGCAGCGATGTCGTCGTGATCACGGCGGGCTTCCCGCGCAAGCCCGGTATGAGCCGCATGGACCTGCTCGCCAAGAACGCCGCGATCATGTCCGACGTGGTCGCGCGGATCACGCCCACGTCGCCCGATGCGATCCTGATCGTGGTGTCGAACCCGCTCGACGAGATGACCTTCCTGGCGGCCGAGCGGTCGAAGTTCCCGCGGGA
Source organism: Actinomycetota bacterium (assembly GCA_040004125.1). GTDB lineage: Bacteria > Actinomycetota > UBA4738 > UBA4738 > HRBIN12 > AC-51. Next base: position 7,360 of record JBDUBL010000052.1, on the reverse strand, counting down.
GCGGGTGTTCGGCATGGCCGGCGTGCTCGACTCCGCGCGGCTGCGCTACTTCATCGCCGAGGAACTGGGCGTGTCGACCAGCGGCGTCGAGGCGATGACACTCGGCTCCCATGGCGACGCGATGGTGGCCTTGCCGCGCCACGCGACGGTGAACGGCAAGCCGTTACCCGAGCTGGTCGACGAGCACACGCTGGAGAAGCTGTTCCAGCGCACGCGTGACGGCGGTGCCGAGATCGTGGCACTGCTCGGAACGGGTTCGGCGTACTACGCCCCGAGCGCATCGGTCGTCGCGATGGTCGAGGCGATCGCCAACGACACGAAGGCGGTGCTGCCGGTTTGCGCATGGACGACGGGCCAATACGGCATCGACGACGTGTACGTGGGGGTGCCGGCGAAGCTCGGTCGCCGCGGCGTCGAGGAGATCGTCGAGCTCGATCTGAACGACGACGAGGTGGCCAAGCTGCGACAGGCCGCCGAGGGCATCCGCACGAAGTGCCAGGACCTGGCGAAGCTCTAAGCCTCGGAGGTCTCCGCAGCCGGGGCGATCGACGAGGCCCAGCGCAGCGTCAGGATCCCACCCGTCAATCCGAGCGCCCCGCCGAGGATGCACAGCCAGATACCGTCGCGGCGTTCGACCGACACGGATCCCTCGAGTTGGGCCCGCATCGCCTGCGCGTCGAATCCGTGCGCGACGCCGTCCGCGACGCCCTGGTCGATCTCTTGGGTACGCACGCGAGCGGGCAGCGCCAAGGCCACGTAGATCCCGAGACCGATGATGATGGAGGAGGCCACGATCGTGACAAGCGCAGCGCTTCGTCGCGCGTTGCCGGAGCGGCCTCTGCGCGCGGCGAGGGCGGCGACCAGCACCGTGACCGCGAGGACCAAGATCACGAGGCCCTCGGTGTCGTCGATGCCGCGGCCCGGCGTGAGGAATCCCGAGACCATCGTCCACGGTCTCGTGGCTCCTACCCCCGCCACGAGCGCACCGATGACAGAACAGAGGAAGGCCACGCGGGCCGTTCGGCTCGGGCGCGCGGGTGCCGTGTCGTCCATCGGCTGAGTGTGGCATCCGGATGCGGTCGGACCAAGGACGTGGCCCCGCGTACCATGAGGGCATGAGCTTGTTCGGGGAGCAACTACGCGAGCGTGCCGCGGCCTTCTTCACGAACTGGCGCAACCCCGACTACACGATCGTGCAGAAGCTGGGGCTTACGGTTAGGAATCGGACGCTGGCGCTCGTGCGAGGAGGCTGTTGCGGCAATCACGGCCAGCCAGGGTGCTGACGCACCGCCGAATGGGACCTCGGTCGGGGTCCCCAAGACCACCACCACGACGACGACGACGAGGGGCACGTGCATGGGTGATGAGGCGCTCGACGGGCTGCCTGGCTGGCACCGGCAGGTCGCGATCGACACGTTCAACGCCGCCTGGGAATTGATCGACCTCCCGTCGCGAACGCCCGCCCAGGATCATGAGCTTCTGGGCCTTGCGTTCACGTCGCGCCATCACTGGGGGGTCGTCGGCGGCGACGAGGAGCACATGGTCGGGGATTGGATGATCGCGCATGTGGCGAGCCTGCAGGGCCTGGGCGAGTTGGCGCACCGCTACGCATCGACCGCGCTCGACGCCGCTCGCGCGAACGGCTGGGACGATTGGCGCCTGGCTTCGATGCTCGAGGGGATGGCACGCGCGTCCGCCGCCGTCGGTGATCAGCAGGCGCGCGACCGGTACGCCGCCGAGGCGCGGAGCGTGCTGTCGACGCTCGGCAACGAGGCGGATCGGGACCTGATCGCGTCGCAGCTCGCGTCGATCCCGGGGCTCGAAACCCCCTAGCTGGGGCCGTGTTGCCAGGCGATGGCCTCGGCGGCGATCGCCTCGGCGAACGCCATCGTGGTGGCGGTCCCACCGAGGTCCGGTGTGCGCACCTCGCCTTTGCGGAGTGTCTCGTCGACACCCCACTCCACGTTCTCGGCGGCCTCCCGCTCGCCGACGTGGCGCAACATCATCGCGCCGGACAGGATCATCGCGACCGGGTTTGCCTTCTGCTGGCCGGCGATGTCCGGAGCGCTGCCGTGCACCGCCTCGAATACGGCGAACTCCCACCCGATGTTCGCGCCGGGGATCAGGCCGAGTCCGCCGACGAGCCCGGCGCACAGGTCCGAGATGATGTCGCCGTAGAGGTTCGGTAACAGCAACACGTCGAAGTCCTCGGGGGAGCGCGCGAGCCGGGCCGAGAGATGATCGATCTGGATGTCCTGCCACGGGATATCGGGGAAGTCTCGCGCGTCTTCCTGCGCTGCTCGCAGGAAGATGCCGTCCGTGTAGCGCATCACGTTGGCCTTGTGCCCGACCGTGATGTGACGACGGTGGTGCGCGCGCACGTACTCGAACGCGAAGCGCACGATCCGATGGGCTCCCGTCACGCTGATCGGTTTGAGCGTCACGCCGGCGTCCTCCTTGAGCTCGAACCCACCGATCTCGCGGAGTCGCTGACGCAGCGCTGCGGCCTCTTCGGAGCCGCGCTCGAACTCGATGCCCTGGTACAGGTCCTCGGTGTTCTCGCGGACGATCACGAGGTCGACCCCCGCGTGTCGCGTCGGCACACCCGGGAGCGACCGCGCCGGGCGGACCGCCGCGAACAGATCGAGGTCCTTGCGCAGCGCCACGTTGACGCTTCGGAACCCGGTGCCCACCGGCGTCGTGATAGGACCCTTGATCGCGACGCGGCAGTCGCGGATCGTATCGAGTGTCTCCTGCGGCAGGAGGGCGCCGTGGGTCTCAAGGGCACTCGCCCCCGCAGGCATCCGGACCCACTCGATGCCGACGTCGACGGCATCGAGCACGAGCTGCGTTGCGGCGGCGACCTCGGGGCCGATGCCGTCCCCGGCGATGAGAACGATCCTGTGGGCCATGGCCCGCAAGGGTAGCTGGAGCTGAACCGACCGCGGGCGCCGTCCGTAGTACGCCGCACGGATGGAGGGAGGGAGTTCGATGCGTCGAACCGTGCTGGTGATCTTGTCATTCGGCCTGCTTGTTGCCGTTTCGCAGCCGGCCTGGGCGGTGACCACCGTGAGCATCGTCGACTTTGCGTTCAGCCAGTCACCGGTGCGGATCTCCCAAGGTGAGGACGTCCGCTGGCACAACGACGGCTCGTTCACGCACACGTCGACCCAAGACGGCCCGCTCTCGTTGTGGAACACGGGCCAGGTCGCCTCGGGAGCGACGTCGAAGTCGGTTCCGCTCCCCGCCGCCGGCAGCTATCCGTACCACTGCAACATCCACGCCTCGATGCACGGGGTGGTCAAGGTCCCGATCAAGGTTGCGCCCGCCACCGGCACCCCGATGACCACGTTCACGATCGCGCTCGCGTCCGCCGGGCAGACCGGCTTCACCTATGACGTGCAGCGCAAGATCGGTGGTGGCTCCTGGAAGCTCTGGAAGACCGGCGTCGTCGGGACCACGGCGACGTTCTCGGGCATGGCAGGCTCCTACGCCTTCCGCTCACGACTGCACCGGACGTCGAACGACGCGACCAGTGGGTGGTCGCCGTCGCGATCCATCACTGTGGCCTAACGGCCGTTGCGCCCCGGAGAGGGTCGTGACAGGGTCGGTGCATGTTCCTGCGTGCACTCGCCGTGGCCGGTGTGGCCGTCGCTCTCGTGGCGGGCTCCGCCTCGGCAGCCGGCATCCACGGCCGCGGCCCTCGTGCGGAAGCCGGGATCGACTCGATGTTGCTCTTCGTCGATGGGAGCCAGCGCGTACAGGTACTGACGGAGTTGTGCACGAACCCGGTACGGATCACACATTGCTCGGCGATCCCGCGGGTGCTGCGACGAGCGATCGAGCACGTCGTCGATCGTCCGATCACCTGGGTCAACGAGCGCAGCGTTCGCGGGCCGGTGTTCTGGGTGTTCGCGCCGGTCGCGTTCGATCGAGCCCGCGCCTCCGCGTCGTTCGCCTGGTGGGATCCGGGCGCCTTCGCGTGTCGAGGCGGCTCGGAGCTGCGCTTCACACGCACGCACGGCGGATGGAGCGCGACGGAAGGGACCGCCTGGGAAGGCTGCTCGGCGACCTAGAACCGCTCGAACAGGATCGCGCGCTTCACCTCTTGGATCGCCTTCGTGACCTCGATGCCTCGCGGGCACGCGTCGGTGCAGTTGAACGTGGTCCGGCATCGGAACACGCCGGTCTTCTCCGACAGGATCTTCATGCGCTCGCGTCCGGCCTCGTCCCGCGAGTCGAAGATGAACCGATGGGCGTTGACGATGGCGGCCGGGCCGACGTAGCTGCCGTCTCCCCAGAACACCGGGCACGATGTCGTACAGCAGGCGCACAGGATGCATTTAGTGGTGTCGTCGTAGCGCGCGCGGTCCTCGGGGGACTGGCGCCGCTCCTTGTCGGGCTCGCCCGAGTCGTTGATCAGGTAGGGCAGCACCGCTTTGAAGTCGTCCATGAACGGGTCCATGTCGACGATCAGGTCCTTCAGGACCGCCAGTCCGCGGATCGGCTCGATCGTGACCTTCGGGCCGACGTCTTCGGCCAGGACCTTGCACGCGAGTTGGTTGCGCCCGTTGATCAGCATGGCGTCGGACCCGCAGATGCCGTGCGCGCAGGACCGGCGGAAACTTAGCGTGCCATCGTGATACCACTTGATCTGGTGCAGGACCTCGACGAGACGGTCCAGCGGGTGGACCGGCAGCGTCCACTCGTCCCACCAGGACTCCTCGGACACCTCGGGGTTGAACCGGCGAACCTTGACGGTCAACGCCATCGTCCCGGGCTTCTCGCCGACGCGCCGGTCATCCGACGCGTTCAAGGCTTCGGCAGCGGTCGCCATCAATACTTCCTCTCCATCGGGACGTAGGGGCCAAGCTTCACGGGCTTGTACTCCATCCGGATGGAGCCGTCTTCCTGGCGGTATGCCAGCGTGTGCTTCAGCCAGTTGTTGTCGTCGCGCGTCGGGTAGTCGTCTCGGAAGTGGGCGCCCCGGCTCTCGGTGCGCACGAGCGCCCCGGCGACCAGCGTGTCGGCGCAATCCAGCAGGTAGCCGAGCTCGACGACCTCCATCAGGTCGGTGTTATAGATCGCGCCCTTGTCGGTGATCGCGACCCGATCGTATCGCTCGCGCAACCCGCCGAGGATCTCTTGCATCTTGGTGAGGCCCGCCTCGGAACGAACGACGAACGCGAGGTCGAACATGTTGTCCTGCAGCTCCTTGCGGATCTCGCCCGCATTGTCGCCGCTCGCGCGGCCGAGGATGCCGTCGAGCATCTCCAGCGTGCGTTGCTCGGGCTTGTCGGGCGCGGTCTCCTGCGCGGCCTCCTTGGCGTGACGCGCGGCGTCAGCGCCGGCTCGGCGGCCGAACACGACCAGGTCGAGCAGGGAGTTCGTCCCCAGTCGGTTGGCGCCGTGCACCGACACACACGCGCACTCGCCGGCGGCATACAGACCCGGAACCACTTCCTCGTCGGGACCGAGCACGACGCGGCCGTCGATGTCGGTCGGGATGCCGCCCATCGCGTAGTGCGCGGTCGGCTGGATCGGGACCGGCTCTTTCGTCGGCTCCACCTTCAAGTAGACGCGGGCGAACTCGGTGATGTCGGGCAGCTTCTCCTCGATCACCTTCGGGTCCAGGTGCGAGATGTCGAGATAGGCCCAGTCGCCGTTGGGACCGCCGCCGCGGCCTTCCTTGATCTCCTGGTAGATCGCGCGGCTCACCATGTCGCGGGGCGCGAGGTCCTTGATCGTGGGGGCGTAGCGGGTCATGAAGCGCTCGCCGTCCTTGTTGAGCACGACGCCGCCTTCACCACGCGCGGCCTCGGACAGCAGCACGCCGAGGCGCGCGAGCCCCGTGGGGTGGAACTGGAACATCTCCATGTCTTCCAGCGGGATGCCGCGGCGGAACACGACCGCGGGGCCGTCGCCGGTCAGTGCGTGCGCGTTGGACGTGACCCGGAACATTCGCCCGTACCCCCCGGTCGCGAACACGATCGACTTCGCCCGAAAGACGTGCAGCTCACCCGTTGCGAGCTCGTAGGCAACGACGCCGGCCGCCGAGCCGTCGTCGGCGCGCACGAGGTCGAAGCAGTAGTACTCGTTGAAGAATCGGACGTTGCGCTTCACGCACTGTTGGTACAGGGTCTGCAGGATCATGTGACCCGTGCGGTCCGCGGCGTAGCAGGCGCGACGCACCGGGCGCTCGCCGTGGTTGGCGGTGTGCCCGCCGAACCGGCGCTGGTCGATCCGACCATCGGGCGTGCGGTTGAACGGCAGGCCCCAACGCTCTAGCTGGTAGATGGCTTCGATCGCCTCTTCGGCCATGAGCTGCGCGGCCGGCTGATCGGTCAGGTAGTCGCCGCCCTTGACCGTGTCGAAGGCATGCCACTCCGGCGAGTCCTCTTCGGTGTTGCCGAGCGCCGCGCACACGCCACCTTGTGCCGCGCCGGTGTGCGAGCGGGTGGGGTAGAGCTTGGAGATGACCGCGGTCTTGACCTTGTCGGACAGCTCGATCGCGGCGCGCATGCCGGCCCCGCCGCCACCGATCACGAGCGCATCGTAGGTGTGGGTGGTGGTCACCTAGACCGCTCCCGGCCACTTCGTTGGGTCGAAGGTCACGACGATGATCGTGCCGAGCACCATCAACACGAACCCGATCACGTAGGACACCATGTTGATCGTGAGGCGGAGCCCCGGCCGCGTGACGTAGTCCAGCGTGATGTTTCGCAGACCGTTGATGCCGTGGACCAGTGCCAGCATCAACAGCATCCAGTCCCAGGTGCGCCAGAACGGGCTGGCCCAGCGCACGGCAACGAAGCCGAAGTTGATCCGCTCGGCTCCGGTGCCCATCAGGTGCATGATCACGAGGTGGCCGAGGGCAAGGACCAGCAGCAGGAGGCCGCTGATCCGCATGAACAGCCACAGCCAGAGCTCGCCGCCGCCGATCGGCCGCTCGCGACTCATCCGGCGGTCGGGCCCCCCGCCGGTGTTGTTCGTCGGACGCGGCGCGGTGGTGGTTGCCATCGGGCTCACGCCTTCCAGAGGTCGTAGGTCTGCTTGAGCATGATGACCGTCGTGGGGATCGCTGCGAGCAGGAATACCGTGGCGGTCGCCAGTGAGATGCCCTTGATGTGCGTCACCAGCTTGGGGAAGAAGTCGATCAGCGTGATCTTCAGGCCGTTCAGCGAGTGGTACAGCACCGAGATCACCAGCCCCAGCTCCAGCAGATGGATCACGGGGTTCGCGTAGGCGCTCGTGACACGGTTGTAAGCCTCGGGACCCCAGCCGATCAGGGCGGTGTCGACCACGTGCATGAACAGGAACAGGATCACGGCCACGCCTGTGATGCGGTGCAGGATCCAGG
>JBDUBL010000051.1:0-15077 GCA_040004125.1 Actinomycetota bacterium | reverse complement strand
GCCGCGGATCGTGCGGGCGTCGGGCTGCTGCGGGGCGGGCTCCATCGGTCGCAGCGTAGTCGTCAACGGGTACCGGTTCGCCCGCGAAGCAGCTAGGGTTCGCACCCGAGATGCCTCGAGACGCCGCGGACGTCGTGATCGTTGGTGCCGGCACCGTGGGCGGCTGGGCCTCGGTCTTCGCGCGCGAGGCCGGCCCGCGCCGGGTGGTCGTGCTCGAGCGTGAGACCGCCGGGATCGGCGCCTCGAGCCGCGCCGCGGGCATGGTGCGCTCCCAGGGCGGGACCCCCGACACGGTGCGCCTCGGCACGTGGTCGATCGATTTCTACGGGCGGCAGCGCGAGCGCTACGGCACCGACTCGGGGTTCGTCGGACGGGGCTACGTGATCCTGGCGACCACCGTGGCCGAGGAACGCGCCGCGCAGGAGCGGATCGCGATGCAGCGAACGACCGGCCTCGACGTCCGATGGGTGGATGCAGCCGAGATCCGCCGGCTGATCCCCGCGATGGGCGACCGCGGCTACCGGGGCGGGTCCTACGTCGCGACCGACGGCTGGGTCGATCCGCCCCGCAACGTCCGCGCCTACGGCTTGGCCATGCAGCACGCCGGAGTCGAACTGCGAGAGGGCGTCGCGTTCCTCGGGCTGCGCACCCGCGCAGGCCGTCGTGGCCGCCGGGTCGTCACCGGCGTGTATACGTCGGCCGGCATGGTCGCCACGAGCACCGTGATCCTCACCGGCGGCCCCGAGATGCAGGCCGTCGCGAGTGCCGCGGAGGCGCGGGCCTGGGTCGGCTGCGCCCGCCATCAGGTAGTCGTCACCGAGCCCGCGCCCGCGCTGCACACCGACACCACCGCGATGGCCTTCGACATCGGCGCAGGCATCTACTGGCGACCAGAGGAGGGTGGCTTCCTGTGGGGGATGTCGAACCCCGCCGAGACCCCCGGACCCGGCCGAGCGATCGACTGGCCATACCTGCAGAGGATGCGACGCCGACTCAACGCGCTGGTGCCGGCTACCACGGGACTCGGGATGAAGAAAGTGTGGTCGGCCACGATCGAGTACACGCCGGACCACTTGCCGCTGCTGGGGCCGTTGGTGCGTCGCGACGGCGCCGAGGTGGACGGTGTCACGATCGCGTGTGCGTGCGGCCACGGCATGATGTGGGGGCCCGCGGTGTCGAGGATCGCGACCGATCTCGCGCTGGTCGGATACACGTCGGTCGTCGAGCGCGCGGAGGATATGCGCATGGACCGGTTCGACGAACACGGCATCTCGCCGTTCGTCGATCCGGTGGCGTTGCCGTTCCCGGTAGGGGTCGAGGACTGATGCTTACAGCTGGAGCACGGGGCAGGTCAGCGTTCGCGTGATGCCGTCCAGGTCTTGCATCGGCATCACAGTGCCCTTGGCAAGCAGATCGAGATCCGCAGCCTCGGCGCGCGCGACGATGTCGTAAGGCCCCGTCACGGGGTCGACGACGGTGACACCCTCGATCTCACGCACCATGTCGGTGACGTGCGCAGCCTTGCCCACTTCGGTTTGGATCAGGATGTACGCACTGACCATCGGAGCCTCCTCGTAGGTCGTCGTCTGCCCATGGTCGGGGTGGTGCCACGTTGTGGCAAACCCGCAGGTGGCGAACCTCAATCCGTGACGACGTCCGCCCGCTCTCGGATCCCGGCGATCCCGCTCTGCACGAAGCCCGGATCGGCGATCTGCAGTCCGTACGCGACCTCGTGAAACGGCATCAGGAAGAATCGGAACGCCGCGCGCTCGGCGAAGGTCGGGTCGGGCGCACCGCCGTAGGCGCCGAGCACCCGTTCGCCGTCGGCAGGCCTGGCATGCAGCAACCAGGCGAAGTCGGCCACGGGATCCCCCACGTCGAGCTCTTCCCAGTCCAGGACGCCGACGAGGTCGCCCGAGCTCGACACGAGGACGTGCTCGGGGCCGATATCGCCATGCGTCAGGCACGCCGAGAACCGCCAGCAGTCCTCCCGGTCGAGGAACGCGGTGAAGCGCGCCTCGAAGCGCTCGATCTCGGCAGGCTCGAGCAGCGGCAACACGTTGGCACGATGCTCGGCAAGCTCGTCTGCGAGCGCCGCGCGAACGGCCGACGCGTTCCGCCCGCGCAGGTCGACGTATTCCGGTGGCATCAGATGCAGGTCGTAGAGGAACCGGCCGAGCCGCTCGGGCCACAGGCCGTCGGGCGCCCGATCGAGCGGTAGCCCCTCGAGCCGGTGGTAGGCCATCGCGGGGATGTCCGGGTCGACGTGGACCGGCAACGGGACGAGGGCAGACAACTCGGCGGCAAGCTCCGGAAGCACCCGCATCTGGGCGCGCAGGCGTTCTGCCGCGTAGACGCTGCGCGGGAACTGCACGATCCACTCGCCGTCGACGTCGTACGTGTCGACCGTCCATCCGGTGCCGATGGACGAGACGTTCCGCGCGTCGAGCACCGGAAACGCAGCTGCGACCCGATCGCGTGCTTCGGTTGTTTCGACCAACGCTCGTCCCCTAGACGGTCGGACCGGTGTCGGGCAACGGCGCGATCGGTTCGATCGCGACCGGTTGTGGCTGGTCCAGCACCGGGATGTTCAGTGCGAACCATGCCACGACCGCGGCAGCCAGCGCCAGTATGGCCGCGGCTCCGTACAGCACGCCGGGCCCGAGGCGCTGGTACACGAAGCCCCCGATGCCCGCGCCGATGATCGGCGCGATGCCGAACCCGACCATCCCGGTAACGGCGTTTCCCGTCGAGTACAGGCTCGAGGGCAGGAGCCGCCCGACGATCACGACACCCGTCGTGAACAGGAGGCTGAACGCCACGCCCTCCAGCATCGTGAGCATCGACAGGATCGTCGGATCTGACACCGAGCCCCAGAGCACGAACCCGAGCGCGTAAACGCTGCAGCCGAGGATGTAGACCTTCCGCAACCCGAACCGGGTCTGCAGTCGCGAGGTGCTGCGCATCGTCGGGAGCTCGATCAGTCCGCCGAGCGCTGTGCCGAACCCGATAAGCAACGCGCCCCCACCCTGATCGGCGATCCGCAGCGAGATGAAGTTCCACGCGGCGTTGAACCCCGTCCAGACCAACAGCACCGCGACTAGGAACCCCCAGAATCTGGGTGCTTCGCGGAAGACGGCCCCTACCGCGCCGAGCCGTCCGTCCTTCTCCAGGCGCATCGGGCGGTCGCGGTGCAGCGTCGTCGTCCACCCGAGTACAAGCAAGACTGCGACGGCGTAGATCGGCATCATCCAGACCATGCCGAAGGTCTGCAGGATCGCGCCGAAGCACAGACAACCCGTCGCGTAGGTCAGGCTCTCCCACCCACGGATCCGTCCGTACTCCGACATCCGCGCGTCGCCGAGGTAGGCGAGCGTGAGCGCGTCGATGTTCGCACCCTGCCCCACCAGGAAGAGCGAATGCACGGTGGCCGCGACCACGACGCCGGCGAACGCCCAGCCGACGTTGAGGGCGAGCCCTGCCGCCGCCGCGCCGATCAAACAGACCTGCAGGACGGTGAGTCGACCGAGCCGCGTGTCCGCATAGTGCCCCCACAGTGGGGTGGCGATCATCCGTGCAGCCGCGGAGAAGGCGATCACCACGCCGATCTGCGCGGCGTCGAGTCCGTGGTGCTGTTCGAGGTAGAGCGCGAGGAACGGAAAGAACGCAGCGATCGCGAGTCCGAAGAAGAGGAACAGACCCTGGACCTGGGTGGCTTCCTTGACCCGGGGCCTCCGCATCCGCACCACGCTAACAGCCAGCCCAGTGCGGATCAGTCCGTCGCGTCGCGATACACCGTGACGAAGTGCCCGTAGCGTTCGGCGATCGCCGCCACGCATGCGGTTCGATCGGTTCCGCCGTCCATGTAGGCACGCACCGGGTCCCACCAGATCGAACGGCCGATCGCGAACCCGTCGAAGCCCGGGACGCCCGCGCCGGCGCGCAGCCAACGCTCGACGGCCGCGGCGTCCGCGCCGCGGCCGAGGACGACGCAGGGCGCGCCGGCGCGGGCGGCAACGCGAGCGCAATCCTCCCGTCGATCGAGCCCCTCGATCTTCCACAGGTCCGGCGTGACGCCGGCGGCTCGGAGCTCATCGATCCCGCGAACCACCAGCCCAGGCCGGACCGCGGTGTCGTAGTCGGGTGTCCGCTGACTCGGCTCGGGCGGCACCAGCAGTTCGAACAGGAACCCGACGCCGATCGCGCGCGCGACCGTTTGCAGGTCAAGCAGGCGATGGCGCTGTCGCTCGTTCATGGCGCCGTCACCCTCCGGGTTGTAGCGAACGAGAACCTTGGCCCACGCGGGGTGGGTCGCGTCCAGGCGCTCCCGCCAGTCGGGGTGTTCGAAGGCGAACTCCCGGCGGCCGCTCGCCTCCACGGGCACCGCCACCCGCACGCCCGCGTCCTGGAGGGCGTCGATCGCATCGGCCCCGTAGGTCCCATCCACGAGCGCACCGGCTTCGTCGGTGGCGACGAGGTCGCGCTCGATCGCGGCGAGTAGTCCATCGGCGATGACACGCTTCACCTCGCATGCCGAGGCGACCTCGGGGTCCGTCGGCCTGCCCCCCACCCCGAAGAACGAGGTCAAGAGCGAGTTTCGGTGGTCGAACGCAAGCATGAAGGTGGACATCGCGCCGGATGGTACCGGGGGCGGCACCCGCCCCGAAGTACAACCGCTCAGCCCGGTGCGCGTTTGACGGCCGTCACTGGATGCAGAACTCGTTGCCCTCCGGGTCCTGCATCACGAGCCAGTAGTCCCTGCCCTGATCGAACTCGGTCTGCCGTGCGGCGCCGGCCTGGATGAGCCGATCCGCCTCGGCGGCGATCCGCGCCTTCTTCTCCTCGGGATCCGCGTTGAGCCCGCCCCCGACGTTCAGGTCGAGGTGCACACGGTTCTTGACCCGCTTGGGTTCGGGCACCTGCTGGAAGAACACGCGAGGCCCGGCCCCGTCGGGATCCACGACCGCGCTGCGCGAGTTCCATTCCGACTCCGGGATGCCCCACGCCGTCAGGGCCTCTTCCCACGACGCGAACCCTTCGGGCGGCTGTTGCACCTCGTAATGCAGCGCCGTCGCCCAGAACTCGGCCAACGACCCCGGGTCCGTACAATCGATCACGACTTGGACTGACGTCGCCACGAGCCCCTCCTTCGGTCGGGACCATCCTACGAACGATCACCGACATGCTCATGGGAGGTCGACGTCCTCGGGTGGGCGCTGACAGACTGCCGGCATGGCCAAGATCGCGATCATCGGCGCCGGCAGCGTGGAATTCACGCGCAACATCCTTACGGATCTGGGCAGCTACCCGGAATTGCACGGCACACTGCACCTCGCGCTGCACGACATCGACGCCGAGCGGCTCGCCTACGCCGAGCGCGCGGCCAACCAGGTCGTCGCACGGCTCGGCGCCGGGTACACCGTGAGTGCGCACGCCGAGCGGCGCGAGGCGTTCGAGGGCGCGGACTACCTGATCAACGAGATCCAGGTCGGCGGCTACCGCGCAACGGTGACCGACTTCGAGATCCCGACGCGTTATGGGCTCCGCCAGACGATCGCCGACACGATCGGGATCGGCGGCATCATGCGAGGTCTTCGGACGATCCCCGTGATGATCGAGATGGGCAACGAGATGGCCGAGCTCTGCCCCGACGGATTGCTGCTCAACTACACGAACCCGATGGCGATGGTTCCCTGGGGCATCTGGGCCGGGTCACGCTGGCCGGCGGCGAGCACGATCGGCGTCTGTCACAGCGTCCGCGACACGCATTCGTTCCTGGCCTCGCTCGTCGGTGTTCCCGAGGAGCAGGTCGAGTTCCGCACGGCAGGGTTCAACCATCAGTGCTTCGTGTACGTGTTCCGCGACCGGGCGAGCGGCGACGATCTGTATCCTCGGCTTCGCGCAGCGGTCGACGCCGATCCGGATGGGCTCGGGCGGCGCGTACGCGTCGAGATCTACAAGCGGTTCGGCTATTTCCCTACCGAAAGCTCGGAGCATTCGAGCGAGTACGTGCCGTGGTTCCTGCACCACACCGACCAGGTCAATCGGTTCCGCTGCGAGATCGACGAGTACATCCGCCGAAGCGACGAGAACCTCGAGGAGTGGGCGGCACTGAAGGCGCAGCTCGACGCGGGTGCCGAGATCGAGATCGAGCAGAACAACGAGCTTGCCTCGCAATATGTGTTCGCGCTGGAGACGAGCACCCCGATCGAGCTGTACGGAAACGTGCGCAACGACGCCCTGATCGACGGCTTGCCCACCGACGCCTGCGTCGAGGTACCGGTGCAGGTGGCTGACGGGGCGGTGCAGCCACAGCGAGTCGGTCCGATCCCGGTGCAATGCCTCGCGCTCAACCGCACCTTCCTGAACACGGTGGAACTGACGGTGCGCGCGGTCGTCGAGGGGTCACGCGACCACGTGTATCAGGCGGCCCTGCTCGACCCGCACACGGGCGCGACCCTGACGACCGAGCAGATAGTCAATATGGTTGACGATTTGCTCGAGGCGCACGGGGACCTCATACCTGAGGCGATCCGGCGCGGATAGTCGAGTGATCACCTGGGAGGCGTTCGCCGAGACACGACCAGACCTGGCGGAGGCCGGCAAAGGGCTTCTCTACCAGTTCGGTGTCGGGCTTGCGTTCCTCGCCACGACACGTGCCGATGGAGCACCGAGGGTGCACCCGATGTGTCCGGTGCTCACCAACGAAGGGCTCTACGCCTTCATCGTGCCATCGCCTAAGCGGAACGACCTGCACCGAGACGGGCGGTATGCCCTGCACTCGTTCCCGGCGGATAACAACGAGGATGCGTTCTCACTCGCCGGCCGAGCGGATCAGGTCACGGATCGAGCGCTCGTCGAGGCGCTCGCCCATCGGTACGCGGAGGAACGAGAGATACGTGAACCGCCCGCCGGGCTCGGGACTTGGGAGGTGTTCGAGTTCCGGATCGGCTCGTGCCTGCTCACCAGAACCACCAAGCACGGAGATGAAGACCCGCAGCACACGACATGGCACGCCCCGACGTGAGAGACGAACTTAGAAGGTCTTCAGCCAGATCGTCATCGGATCCACGGAGTGCACGCCCGGGTGGTAGGGGTCGCTCCAACCTTCCAGGTAGACGGCGCCCTCGTCCGTGTAGCCGAGCGAGCGGTACAGCCCTCGCGCCGGGGCGAAATAGTCCGAGGTACCTGTTTCCAACACGATGCCGGGGACGCCCGCAACGCGCGCTTCCCGCTCGAGCCTCAACATCAGAGCGCGCGCGAGCCCGCGCCGTTGGAAGGCCTCCTCGACGAACAGGTCGTGCACCTTCGCGTGTCCGCGCGATTCCACGAGCGCGTCGGGATCAGCATCTTCGAGGATGGAGATGCCCACGAAGCCTGCCGGCGTGCCGTCGAGTCGAGCGACCAGGCACACGAAACCGCCCCGCTCTTGCGCGGAGAGACGGCGGCGGTGCAGCTCGGACGGGCGAGCGGTGAGAGCAGCGACGACCTCCGGAAGATCGACGACCTCCATCCGGCGAACGGTGATCTCGCTCACGAGCCGAGCCCGGCGAGCAGCGACGTGGCATTCGTCCGGTACACCCGCTCGAGCACGTCGGAGGGCAGATCGAGACCGCTGATCGTCCATCGGCCCTGTCCGGGAGGTTCGTCTGGGTCGACGTCGTACGCGAAGTGCTCATCCGCGGTCTCGAAGAAACGGCGGTGCACCGCATACACCTCCCCGTCAGGCGGGAATGCGTCGGTACCGAACAGGAAGCGGTCCGGGTGGCGCACGATCATGTCGCGTGCAGCCCGCGGCACCCGCCCGAGTTCGGCGATCCGGGCGGCGACGTCGGCGTAGACGTTCGGGTAGGTGTCGAGCATGCGCTCGATCCACGCGATGTCTTCGGCGAAGCACAGCGCGTGCGCGCCAATCCACGTCACATCGCTGCGTCGCGCGACGAGCGACTCGAGCGACTCGACGATCGCCGCGAACGGCGGGAACCGATCGCGATCGCCGAACCACCAGTCCGGGTTGACGAGCAGCTCCTCGATCCGCTCGTTCCGCGGGTCCAGCGGCTCGAAGAAGGCTACCGGGTCGCCAACATGGATCGTGACGGGGATGCCGGCGCTGGCGACCTCGTCCCAGACGGGCTCGAGCCGAGCGTCATCCGGCATGACCAGCGCACCGGCCGCGTCGCGAAGGTGCAAGCCGAGGTCCTTCCAGACCTTGAGGCCACGCGCGCCCTGGCGGGCGCTGTCTCTGACCGAAGCCGCAAGCTCGGCCCAGTCCTCGCGCGCGAACAGCTCCCGGTCCCATTGGGCAAAGGTCGCGAACCGCCCCGGATACGCCACGTCGTAACGGTCGAGGTTTGCCGCGAGCTCGTCGCCCCACATGCCGTCGAGGTTCACGATCGCCCCAACGCCCCAGGTGTCCATCGAGTCTACGAGCGCGTCGACATCGGGGACGGACCAGTCGCCGGAGAGCCACCGCCCCAGATGGTTGTGCGCATCGACGATCGGGGACGGTGGATGCACGGAGAGCGAAGTCAACGACCGGCGCACCATCGGCACCGGCCGGAACTCGCGAAGCGGCAGATCGCGCAGCTCGCTCATACGGCGTCGACGGTCACACCGGCGTCCCGCAGAGCCCGCAGCGCTCGCACGTTCGCGCCGCGGTCGGTGATCAGCTGGTCCACACGCTCGACCGGGCAGATCCTGGCGAACGCGACATGACCGATCTTGGAGGAGTCCGCGACAACCACCACGCGCTCGGCGCGCTCGATCAACGCGAGGTCGGTGTGCGCCTCGACCTCGTGGTGCGTCGTGCAGCCCGCCTGCGCATCGATGCCATCGACGCCGATCACGACGAGGTCCAGATGCAGACCGGCGAGCGACTGCTCGGCGAGCGGCCCGACCAGCTCATAGGACTCGGGCCGGGCCGTGCCACCGGTGACCACCAACTTCAGGTTCGGGCGCACGGCCAGCTCGCTTGCGATGTTGAGCGCGTTCGTCACGACGGTGATCCGCTCGCGGTCGACCAGCTCCCGCGCGACCTCGGTACAGGTGGTGCCGCCCGTCAAACCCACCGCCATACCGTCGGTGATCTGCTCGGCGGCGACCTGCGCGATCCTGCGTTTCTCGTCGTGATGGCGCGCGCCCTTGTAGCGAAGTGGCAACTCGTACAGCACGCCCATCGGCACCGCGCCGCCGTGTGTGCGCGCGAGCAGACGCTGTCCCTCCAAGAGCTCGAGGTCGCGACGGATCGTGGCGGCGGACACGTCGAGACGTGTGGCCAGGTCGGCGACTTCGACGCCGCCGTCCTCCGACAGCTCGGTGAGGATCGCCGAGAGACGCTCCGCCTGGTGCACGTTTGGGACCATACACCTCGGTGCTCGTTCATGTTCATTCCAAGTTGACTCCGCTCATGAACGCGCACTAGCCTGAGCGGCGGATGTCGGAGATCGAGCGGGAGATCGCCTCACAACCCGACTGTTGGCGGCGCGCCGCAGCCCTGGCCGCCGACTCGGTGCTGGTGCTGCCCCACGCCGGAGAACGGGTCGTGGCGCTCGGGTGTGGCACGAGCTGGTTCGTCGCGCAGGCCTACGCGGCCCGCCGGGCCGAGTTGCACATGGGCCTCGGCGTCACCGACGCCTTCACCCCCACCGAACTGCCGCTGAATCGTCCGATCGATCGCACGATCGTGATCAGCCGCAGCGGCAGCACGACCGAGGCGATCCGCGCGATCGAGCGCATGCGGGAGGAAGCGACGCTCACGACGGCGATCACCGCCGTGGCCGACTCCCCCGTCGCCGACCTGGCCGGGCACACCGTGGCCTTGGACTTCGCCGACGAGCGATCGGTCGTGCAGACGAGGTTCGCGACGAGCACGATGGCGTTCCTGCGCGCGCACCTCGGCGAGGACCTTGCGTCCGCGATCGCCGACGCGGAACGAGCGGTCACGATGCCCCTCCCGCACGATCCGAACGATTTCGACCACTTCGTGTTCCTCGGCGCGGGCTGGAGCGTCGGCGTGGCCAATGAAGCCGCACTCAAGCTGCGTGAGTCGGCGCAGGCCCATACCGAGAGCTACCCGGCGATGGAGTACCGCCACGGTCCGATCAGCGTTGCGGGCCCCTCGAGCCTCGTGTGGATCCTCGACTCCCCGGACCCCGGTGTGGCCGAGGACGTCGCCGCAACCGGCGCGACCGTGCGCGTCGGTGAACTCGACCCCATGGCAGAACTCGTATTGGTTCACAGGACCGCGGTCGCGCTCGCGCTCGCTCGTGACCTGGACCCCGACAACCCGCGTCACCTGACCCGCTCGGTGGTGCTGCACGAGGAGGGAAGAACATGAAGAAGCGCATCATGCTCACGGCGGCCATCGCCGCGATCGCCCTGGTCGCCGTCGCCTGCACGTCGGGTGACTCGTCGTCATCGTCGGACTCAGGCCCGATCCAGCTCACGATGTGGCACGGCTACGGGAAGGTGATCGACAACCAGGGTCAAACCAACTACGAGGCCAAGTCGTTGACCGATCTGGTTGATCAGTACAACGCGATGCAGTCTGACGTGCATGTGAACCTCGAGTACGCCGCGGTGAACGACGCCGCTCTACAGAAGCTCACCGTCGGGCTTCAGGGCGGGCTCCAGCCCGACATCGCCTACCAGTACGGCACGTCGATGCCGCAACTGGCGACCGCGCCAAACATCATGGACCTGACCGATCGTGCCCAGGATCAGGCGTTCGATTGGAACGACTTCGTGGAAGGGGCGCGCTCGGCCGCCACCGTCGAGGGGCACGTCTATGGGATCCCCGCACTGATCGACAACCTGGCCATCGTCTACAACAAGAAGCTGTTCGACGCCGCAGGGATCGGGTATCCGACCGCGGATTGGACGTGGGACGACTTCCGAACAGCTGCGCAGACTCTGACGGACCCCGCCAAGCACCAGTACGGGTTCGCCTTCCCCGTCGACGGCACCGAGGACACCACCTGGCATTACGACGCGATGCTGTGGGAAGGCGGCGGCGACATCCTCAACGCCGACAACACGCAAGCCGCGTTCAACTCGCCGGCGGGGGTCGCCGCGCTGACGACGCTGCAGCAGATGGCCGTGACCGATCAGTCGGTCTTCCTCGACCAGCAGAACGTCGGCAAGATCGACCAGCTGTTCAACTCCGATTACATCGGGATGCTCGTCACCGGCCCGTGGGCCTTGTCCGCCTACCCCGACGTCACCTATGGCGTTCAGATCATGCCGAGTTATCCAGGAGGCTCGCACGCGACCATCGCGGGCCCAGACATGTGGGTCCTGTTCGACAACGGGAACGGCCGCGCCGATGCCTCGTGGCAGTTCATCACCTGGCTCACGGCCGCGGAGCAGATCAAGCAGGACTCGATGACGGCCGGTCACCTGCCGACCCGAACATCGGTTGGTGAGGCACCTGGTTTCGTGTCCGCATTCGACGCGAAGTTCCCCGGCGAGGGGCTCTTCGTGAAGAACTTGACGAACGTCACGAAGGCACGGCCAGTGTTGCCGACCTACGACGAGATCAGCCAGATCATGGCGACGGCGGTCGTGAAGGTGATGCTCGGTCAGGCCGAGCCGCAGCAGGCGCTCGACGACGCCGCGCAGCAGGTGAACACCGTGCTGGCGGGCGGCTAGATGCGTCGCCGGACGCTGGCGGCGGTGCTGGTCGGCGTCGCCCTGATCGCTGCGGCCTGCACGAGTAACGACGGCTCGGGCTCGAGCTCCGGCTCGGGCTCGGGCTCGGGCTCGGGCGCGCCAGTCTCGATCACGCTGTGGCACGGCTACGGCAAAGTTGAGTCCAACAACGGCCAGGTCAACCACGAGGCGCTGTCACTGCAGAACCAGATCGACGCGTTCAACGCCTCGCACCCGGACATCTACGTCGAGGACGTGTTCTGCTGTTCGAACGACAGCGCACTCGAGAAGCTGACCGTGGCGCTGAATGGTGACCTGCAGCCCGACATCACGTACCAGTACGGCACCTCGATGGCCCAGATCGCGACCGCCCCGGGCGTGATGGATCTCGCGCCGCTCACGCAGGATCAAACCTACGACTGGAACGACTTCTTCGAAGGCGTCCGGGCGGCGGGCACGATCGACGGGAAGGTCCTCGGCGTCCCGGCACAGGTCGGCAACCTGGCGGTGATCTACAACGCCGACCTGTTCGCTGCGGCCGGTCTCGATGTTCCGGGGCCTGACTGGACGTGGGACGACTTCGTGGCCGCCGCCAAGGCGATCTCGGATCCGGCCACGAAGACGTTCGGGGTGGCTTTCCCGGCCGACGGTAGCGAGGACACCGTGTGGCACTTCGACGCCATGCTGTGGGAGGCGGGCGGCGACATCCTGACCCAGGACAACACGCACGCCGCGTTCAACTCCCCCGCCGGCGCGCAGGCCCTCACGACGCTCCAGCAGATGGCGGTCGCCGACCAGAGCATGTTCGTCGACCAGGCGAACGCCAAGATCGACGCGCTGTTCAACGCCGGGAGCGTCGGCATGGTGATCAGCGGACCGTGGGCGGTTTCGGGCTACAAGGACGTGAACTACGGCGTGCAGGTGATGCCGGCGTATGCGAGCGGCTCGCACCAGACGATCTCGGGCCAGGACTTCTGGGTCGCGTTCGACAACGGCCCCGAGCGCGCCGCTGCCACCCAGACGTTCCTTGCGTGGCTCACCTCGCCCGAGCAGATCCAGCAGGACTCGATGGAGACTGGCCACCTGCCGACCCGCTCCTCGGTCGTGACCGACCAGTTCGTGAAGGACTTCAACACGAAGTTCCCGGGTGAGGGGCTGTTCGCAGAGAACCTGCAGAACGTGCAGAAGGCGCGACCGGCGTTGACCAGCTATGACCAGGTCAGCCGGATCGTGGGGCAGGCGATCGTCTCAGTCCTGCTCGGCCAGGCCGAGCCGCAGCAGGCGCTGGACGACGCGGCAGCCGACGTCGATCAGGCCCTCGCGGGCGGGTAGCGAGCCGTGGCGACGGTCGAGAGCACGACGACGGGCGGACCGAGTCTCGCGCAACGCGTCTGGCACTCCGACAACCTGGCCGGATGGCTGTTCGTGCTTCCGGCCGTGTTTCTGGTCGCGCTGTTCAGCATCTTCCCGATCATCTGGGGCTTCGTGCTGTCGCTGCAGAAGGCGAGTCTGATCTCGCCCATCCGACCGTTCACCGGGTTCGACAACTACACGAAGATCGCGAGCGACCCGCACGCGATCGTCGCGGCCAAGAACTCCGTGATGTACACGTTCCTGTTCGTCGTCACGTCGATCCCGCTCGCGATGTTCCTGGCGATCGCGCTGAACCAGAAGATCCGGCTCATCCGTTTCTACCGTCTGGCGGTCTTCATCCCGGTCGCGGTTTCGACGATCGCGACCGGGGTGATGTTCCTGTGGGTGTTCGACGCCACGTTCGGCATCGCGAACTGGGCGCTGGGCAAGGTCGGGCTCGGGCCTTTCGGGTGGTTCGACTCCCCGCAGGGCGCCATGCCCTCGCTCGTGATCATGACGGTGTGGGGCTGGCTCGGGTTCGACACGATCATCTATCTCGCTGCGCTGCAGGGAGTCCCGCATGAGCTGGTCGAGGCAGCGGCGGTGGATGGCGCAGCCCGGTGGTCGACGTTTCGCAACGTCACGCTGCCGCTGCTCGGCCCGGCGACGCTGCTGCTCGTGGTGTGGTCCACGATCAGCGCGGTACAGCTGTTCGATGAGGTGTACTTCGTGACGAAGGGTGGACCGTTGGAGCACACCAGCGTGCCCGTGTTCTACATCTTCCGGCTGGCGTTCACGAGCTCGTTCGGGTTCAGCGCGGCGGGCTATGCGGCGGCGCTGGCGTACGTGTTGTTCTTGGTGATCCTCGGACTGACGCTCGCGCAGTTCTGGCTGGGCAAACGGGTGGTGCACTACTCCTCATGAGCGCTATCGATGTCGCGTCGCTGCCCGGTGAGGTCGGGATGGTGGAGCCGCCGAGGCGGAGATGGTTGCCGTTCAGCGCGTGGCACCTCGTGCTGATGCCGATCGCGCTGGTGATGCTCGTTCCGTTGGTATGGGTCGTGATGACGTCGTTCGAGACGCTCGCGCAGACCCAGCACTTCCCGCCGATCCTGTGGCCGGGGTCGTTCCAATGGAAGAACTACCCGAGCACGTTCAACAGCGTGCCGTTCGGGCGCTGGTTCTGGAACACGACGGTCGTCACCACCACGGTCGTCCTCTCCAACCTCGTCCTGTGCGCTCTCGCGGCGTATGGCTTCGCACGGATCAAGTTCTTCGGCAAAGGGGTCGCGTACTTCTTCCTGCTGGCGACGTTGATGGTCCCACTGCAGGTGGTGCTGATCCCGACGTTCCTGATCGTCAAGCAGATGCACCTGCTCAACACGCTCGGGGCGCTCATCGTGCCGAACCTCGCCAACGTGTTCGGCATCTTCATGCTCACGCAGTTCTTCCGCACCCTGCCGATCGAGCTGGAGGAGGCCGCGCGCATCGACGGCGCGTCGCGCCTCAAGATCCTGTTCGTGATCGTGTTGCCGCTCTCGCTACCTGCGTTGGCCACGCTGGCGGTGATCCAGTTCCTGTGGACGTGGAACGACTTCCTGTGGCCGCTCGTGACGATCTACAAGGAGACCGCGTTCACGATCCAGTTGGGTCTGCAGAGCTTCCAAGGCTCGCATGCCACCGATACGAACCTGTTGATGGCCGGCAACGTGATGAGCATGCTGCCGGTGCTGCTGCTGTTCATCGCGGCACAGCGATACTTCGTGCGCGGCATCGCGACCCAGGGGTTGAAGGGATGACGAAGGTCGAGTTCGACGGGGTGACCAAGGTCTTCCCGGGCGGTGCGATGGCGGTGGATGAGCTGTCTTTGACCGTGGATGACGGCGAGTTCCTGATCCTGGTTGGCCCGTCCGGCTGTGGGAAGTCGACCGCGCTTCGGATGGCGGCCGGCCTCGAGAAGATCAGCGCGGGCTCGATCGCCGTGGGCGGCACGCGGGTAAACGACATCCCGCCGAAGGATCGCGACATCGCGATGGTGTTCCAGAACTACGCGCTGTACCCGCACATGACCGTGG
>JBDUBL010000007.1:0-44634 GCA_040004125.1 Actinomycetota bacterium | reverse complement strand
TACGTGTCGACATCGAGGAACGTGGTTCCCCGGCCCGCGCGACCAGCGATCGCCCGGGCCGGCTGTATCGCATCAATCACCGGTGCATCGGCCCCCCCGATGACGACTTCTGCCGTTTGAATCCCCACCTGCGCGAGGACGGCGACGTCGGTCTCCGGATCCGTGGCGGCGGTCGATGCGAGCGCCTCCGTGATCTCGTGCGCCGCGCGGACCGCGCGCATCGCATCATCCTCGTGCGCCTGCGGATGACCGAAGACACCCTCGAGCTCGCGACCGTGCCGGTCAACCGTGGCGCCGTGGTGTTCGAGGATGCGCATCACTGTGCCCGCCGCGCGGTCGGTGATCGACGACGGGGCTTCCGGATCGAAGGTGAGGCCGCTGGTCCGCTCGGGAATGAGCATCGCGACGAGAACGGTGACGATCCTGCGCGACGGTCCAACCGGCGCTGCCTCCGTCGCTTGTGACTGGGGTTCGACTGTTTTCGCGTCCGGGATGAGCGCGGAATCATGGGCGAGGATCGCCGTCTCGAGTTCGGCCAGGCCCGGTCCCGGATCGACGCCGAGCTCCTCGGCCAACAGCGCACGCGCCCGACGCGACTGCTCGAGCGCCTCCGCCTGCCTACCGTCTCGGTACAACGCCAGCATCAACGCGGCGCGGATCCGCTCTCTGAACGGGTGCGCTTCGACGAGGGCACGGAGCTCTGAGATATCCGCGGGCTCGCCCGCCGCGAGGTCCGCATCGATCCGGTCCTCGATCGTCTCGAGCCGGAGCCCATCGAGGCGATCGATCTCCGCGCGCGCGAAGTCGTCGAACGCGAAGTCGGCCAGCGGGGCACCGCGCCACAGCACAAGCGCGTCCCTTAGCAGCTCGCCGGCCTCGGCGGGCTCGTTCGCCGACAGCGCGGCGCGCCCCCGCTGGCGGAGGCGCTCGAAGCGGTCGAGATCGAGCGTGTGGGTGGGGATCTCCATTACATACCCGGGGTCGCGCCGGGTGATCGTGACGCCATCGCCGTCGGCGAGCAGTTTCCGCAGCTCCGAGACGTACACCTGCAGACCGTGATCGGCAGTGTCCGGCGCCTCGGCGCCCCAGAGCCCTTCGATGAGCTCGTCCACCGAGAGCACGCGCCCGTGCCGGAGCAACAGCATCACCAGCAGCGCCCGGGGCTTCCTGCCGCCGAGCGGGAGCGAACGACCCTGCTCAGTCACCTCAAGGGGACCGAGGATCTTGAACTCCATACGCCCTCCAGCGGAGACAGGAACGCTAGCACACACCCATGTCGCAGGTTCGCCTCGACCTCAAGGCGGACCGGCTTGAGCGTCCCCTGAGCCTCGCTGATCCGGGCTTGAGCACCCCAGGGCACCGTCCGAGCAGAGGCGGGCTCAAAAAGGGCCCCGAGGAGAGGAGAGCTCGATGGACACGACGAAAACGCAAGGGACGGTCGGGTGGTCACATCGGCCGGTTCGAACGCTCGTCTTTGCGGCCATCGCACTGGCGATCGTGCTGTCGATGGCCGTAATCAACGCTTCGACGCATCGCGCATCAACGGGTGGCCAGGGTCTGACGACGACAGTCGCCCCGATCTCCATCCCGAAGACTGATCCGGCGGCGCGAATCCACATTCAGATCGCAAAAGGACTGGAAAGGCTCTCCTCGCAAACGGAGGGAGGCTGACTAGCGTCTACGTTGGGGAGGCGTTGGTCACGATGGGTTGCTAGACCAGCAGCGCGCGGCTGGCGGTCCTCCGGTAGTGAGACCTTGAGGCCGGCGCCGTATTGGCCCCGAACAAGCCGGTTCGCCTCACCCCAGACCGAGGGTAGAGGCGATTCCGTCCTCGGGATGGGCGAGAGGGTCGTAAGACTGGGCAATCGCAAACCTGACGTGACTCGCGGTGGGCGCTGAGGGTCTCGAACCCCGACCTTCGCCTTGTAAGGGCAACGGAAACGCCCTGGTCAGTTCCTGACCTGCATGTTTCCTATCCCCCGGTGTCCCCGTCAGTACCTCGCAGTGACCCTGCGTAGTTACACAGTTCGTTACACAAATGCCGTCAGAGCATGAAGCCGGTGACAAGTAGACGATTTGACGGGGTAGGGCAGACGGAACACAGTGCGGGAACAAGCGCCTGCCCGGTTCCTGGTCGGCATCGCCCCGGCCTCCGGGTGGAAGGGGGAGGGCATCGTGCGACGACTTATCGGCCTGATAGGAACAATCGCGCTCGTCTCGATGGCGACCATCGCCAGCGCAGCGACTCCCGAGGTTGTGCTGGACGACCCCGGTGTATACGAATACGCCTCGTCGGCTTCGGACGGTTACCTAGTGTGGAGCGCGAACAGCAAGGCGAAGCCGGACAAGACCCACAGCTACGTGATGGCCGACGGAGGCTCGCCGGTCCGCATCGATCCGCCAGGTGGGCAGAGCTTCTCCGCCGCCATCGATGGCACGACGATCGTATACGAGCGGGACACTCCCGAGGGCGTCAATGACTTCTGGTTCTACGACGCGGTCACCGAGGTACGCTCGGTAGCGCCCGACGGAGTAAACACGCCGAACCACGAGATCCGGCCGAGTCTGTCGGGGGACTGGCTGCTGTTCACCCGCTCGAACGATAACCGTGTGCCAGCGCGTGACGCCTGGCGAAAGATCGTGCTGTTCAACACCTCGACCAGCACAAGCATCGTTCTTCGGACCATGCCGTCCCGTTCGTCGTACCTCGTGAGCGACCAGGTGAACGGCGATTGGGCAACGTTCGAGTCGTGCTTGTTCCTCGGCGGCGACTACTCAGACTGTCAGGTCTTTCGCTATCAGATCTCGACGGGGGAACTGGTCTTGCTCGCGAACCCGGGGGTGCAGCAGTACGCGGGCGCCGTGTCGGGTGACGGAACGGTCTACCTCGTGCGCACGGCGAACCGCGATCATTGGGTGTGCGGGAGCCACTCGAAGCTCGTCCGGTATCCGGTCGGCGGTCCGGCAGTGATCATCGCGAGGCTCCCCGACGGCAGGGATGCCTTTACCACGTTCGCGCTCGATGAGACCGGCGGCTCGACGACCATGTACTTCGATCGGGACGGGTGCAACGGCCGCAGCGGGATCTATCGCATCCTGAACGCGGACACCGCATAGCCCCTGATCGATCGCCGTCACAACGCAGCGATGGCGCTCGTCTTCTGCCTCTGCTGATCCCGGCTTGCGATGGCGGCGACCCTTCGATTACAGCTGCTCACGCCCGCGCAGATCGATAAGGCACGCGGGATCCAGACCGGCTATCAAGCCCCAGGCATGGCGCATCGACTTAGCGCGTCGCGTTGGCTTGCTCCGCGTCCACGGCGGTCGCGGTCAACCTCGCTACCAACGGTGCGGCGGCGATCTCCTCCGCGTACGCGCGCGCTGCCTCGACCGCGCCCTCGGGCACGAGCTCCTCGGGGAGCACCGCGATCGCATCGATCGTCGCGATCGCGTGCGTGAACCGATCGCCTTTCGCCAACCTGCCGGCAAGCACGGCGTCGAACGAGGCAGCGGCCTCCCGCGGGTTCCCCTCGAGCGCCGCGATGCCGGCCTCGATCGCACGGCGCGTCGCGGCGACCCAGGTTCCCTCCTGGACAGGCGTTCGCTCGAGAAGCTCTCGCGCACCGGCTGCGTTGCCCATCCACAGCGCCGCGCTGCCCCCACACCAGACCGCATTGACGTGATTGGGGCCCTCCGGCTCGGTGACGATCGCGGTCATCGCGGCGTCGAAGGCGCCCTGGAGGTCACCCTCCATCCACGCCAGGACCGACCGCACGCGAGAGACCCACGACCGCAGGGTCGGATCTTCCGAACGGCGCGTCTCATCGGACAGGCCGTCCATCATCGTCCGGCCGGCAGCCGCCTCCCCCCGGTACGCCGCGAGCAATGCATCACCGATCGTCACCATGCCGGCGATGTCCGGGGGTATCTCGGGTCGAGCGTGGAGGTCGGCCAGCAGGGCGTCTGCACGGTCCCAGTCCCCGCTGTCGACCGCGGATTCCACGGCGTTCGCCGACGCGACCATCTCCTGCGGGCCGTAGCCACCGCGGCGCGCGATCGCGGCGGCTTCGAGGTTGCACTCGACGATCTCGCGAGGCTCGTCGGCAACGATTCCCAACGCGATGGACACACGCGACATCGTGCGGAGATCGCCCTCCTCCGTCGCCAACGCGAGGATGCCCCGATACAGCATCCTGGATTCCCGACGTCGGCCGAGACGCCACAGGACATACGCCTTGGCCCGGATCGCTTCGAGGAACCGCTCCCAGGCTTGCACATGCTCGAACCCCGCCACAGCGTGGTCGAGTTGCAGCAGGCTGTCCCCCATCTCTTCATCGAAGAAGTGCACCAAGGCGGTCGACAACGCAAGTTCGGCTCGCGCGAGTTCGTCACCGCCGGCGCCCAGGCGCATCCGCATCTCCTGGACGATCGGTCGCATCTCGGTCACCCGACCGAGGTCGCCGAGCGCCCATGCCCACTGACCCATCATCGCCACCTCGGCGTCGACGTCGCCGGTGACATGCAGCACGTCAACCGCTTGCTGCAGATACCCGAACCGCTGCTCGATGCGCAACGCATCGCCGGCCGCCCGCGCCGCCTGTTCCAGCAGGTGCGCACGCTCGATGCCCTCCGGCGTGATCTCGAGCGCCTGCTCCACGAAGACGAGCGCCTGTTCCGGCGAGCCGAGCGACGTCGCCCGCTCCGCGGCCTGGCCGAGCCAATCGCGGGCTCGGGCAGCCAGGGCGTCTGCGTCGGGGCCATCGGAGGTCGCGCGCAGCGCCTCCATGTAGTGCGCGGCCACCGCGCCCGCGAGCTCGTCGTCGGCCTCCGCCTCGAAGTGATGCGCAACCGTCAGATGGCGCGACCGACGATCGGCCTTGGAGAGCATCCCGTATGCGACCTCGCGGATGATGCCCTGCACGAACCCGTATTGCCCGCGCTCGGGCGAGCGTGGGTCGACCTCGTGGATCAGGAACTCCTTGCGCGTGAGGTCCAGCAGTCGGGGCTCGAGCGATGCGGCCTCGTGGCCGGTCACCGCGACGAGTGAGCCCATCGTGAAGCTCATGCCGAGCACCGCGGCGTCCTGCAGCAACGACCGATCCTCGGGCCCGAGCGCGTCCAGTCGCGAGGCGATCAGCGCATGCAAGGTCTCGGGGATCTGGAGCTCACCGAGGTCGCCGACCAGCTCGTAGGCGTCGTCGCCGGCGCGGAGCACACCGCGATCGGCCAGCATGCGGATCAGCTCGATCGCGTACAGCGGCACCCCTTCCGCACGGTCGACGATCGTCGTGACCGCGGCGGGTTCGGCGCCGGGGATCATCCCCCGTACCAATTCGGTCATCGCCGCGGGGGCGATCGGTTCCAGGTGGAGCCCAACGAAGTTGCGCTGCCCCGCTCCCCAGTTGGGGCGACGATCCACGAGTTCGGGGCGCGACAGCGTCACGATTAGGATCGGGTGGGTCCGCGACCACTCGAGCATCGACTCGATGAAGTCGAGCAGCCCGGCGTCGGCCCATTGCAGATCCTCGAAGACCATGACCACGATGCCTTCGTCGCTGATCCGCTCGAAGAAGGTCCGCCACGCCGCGAAGAGCTCCTCACGTCCGCCGGCGGGGCGTTCGTCGAGGCCAAGAAGGAACGCGACCCGGGGCTCGAGCCACCGACGCTCCTCCTCGTCGGGCACGTGCTCGGCGATCGAGGTCGTGAGCTTCGTACGCGAGACGCCCGGCGCGTCGGTCTCGGCGATGCCCGCGCGCATGCGGACCATCTCGCCGAGCGCCCAGAACGTGATGCCCTCGCCGTAGGCGGGGCACCGGCCCTGGTGCCAATAGATGTCGTCGGACAGGCCGTCGATGTACTTCAGGAGCTCCCATGCCAGTCGCGACTTGCCGATTCCACCGATGCCCGTCACCGAGGCGACGCGCGCCTTGCCCTCGCGACCCGTCGCGTGCAGGAGTTCCTTGAGCAGCCGAAGTTCCTCGGCGCGTCCGACGAACGGCGGCTCGATCACCATCCGGTTGGCTCCCTGTCGCTGGGCCACCACCCGCAGGGCTCGCCAGGCTCGGACGGAATCCTCCTTGCCTTTCAGCGTGAGGTCGCCGACATCATCGAACACGATCGCGCGCGACGCGGCCCGGAACGTGGCCTCGCCGACGAAGACCTCGCCCGGTGCCGCGGCCGACTGCAAACGCGAGGCAGTGTTGACCATATCGCCCGTCACCATGCCCTGGTTCTCGGAGTCTGACGATGTGGCCGCCTCACCCGTGAGCACACCGACGCGCGCTTGCAGCGGCAGGCTGATCGTGACGCCGAGCGCGGCGACGGCGTCGGCCAACTCGAGCCCGGCACGCACGGCCCGCTCGGCGTCGTCCTCGTGGGTGATCGGAGCACCCCACAACGCCATCACGGCGTCGCCGATGAACTTCTCGACGACGCCGCCGTGGCGCTCGATCACCGCCCGCGCCGTGTCGAAATAGGTGCTCATCAACGTCCGCATGTCCTCGGCGTCGCGGCTTTCCGACAGCGTAGTGAACGAGACCAGGTCGATGAACAGGACCGAGACCAGACGCCGCTCCGTGACACCCGGTTCGGCGGCGGCGAGCTGGGGCGCCGGGGCACCCCCGAGCGCCGAGCCACACTCCCCGCAGAACTTGCTCACCCCGGGGTTGGGCGCCTCGCAGGACGGGCATGTGAGGGCCAACGCGGACCCGCACTCCATGCAGAACTTGCGACCGACGTCGTTCTCGGTGCGGCAGGCAGCGCAGTTCACGATCGTCCCTTGCGGCGCATGGCCCGAAGCGTACCCAGGTGCACCGCATGGCGCACAGGGGTTCCCGATCGAGACATGACATCGGTCCCCTCGTAGCTCTGCGGCCACCCGTACAGCTCGGAGATCCGCTGGCAGGTGTCGAAGTCCGGGAGCCGTTCGCCGGCCTCGAGCTCGCGGTACTGACTCACGCTCACGCCGGCGAGCCACGCTGCACGAGCGACGCGCAGCCCCCACCGCTCGCGATCGCGCCGTAGCAGCGTCGCGAACATCGCCACCATGGGGGAAGCGTAGCGGGCGGCTCCGACTCATCGCTCAGGAGGCTCGCAAGCGCCGCCAGCCCGTACGACCGCCAGGTTGATTGCAACCCGGTTGCCGACCGACCCCCGAGGTAGGGTGAACGGCACGTAGGTCGGGGGAGGTCAATTTGGCCTTCTGACCTGGGCTTTTCCTGGTGGGCGCTGAGGGGCTCGAACCCCCGACCTTCGCCTTGTAAGGGCGACGCTCTTCCAGCTGAGCTAAGCGCCCGCTTGCGCGGTGTGACCGCACGCTCGACAGACCACCTGTCCGAGCTGGATCGACAGCCGCGTGCCCTCGCACGACGCACACCGGTCCAGGCCTTTGTCCCAGCCCGGCTCCGCCTGGCAGGAGGGGCAGATCAGGATCTGACGCCCGCCCGCCACCGCCCGCGCCCACGGCACCGATCGCTTGTCGGGGTCATAGGTGGGACGGCCGCATCGCCAGCACGCCGGTCGTTCGTCCGGCTCGTGGGGTCCGTCGAGGGGCCTCACGCGGGCAAGGATACCGGCATCAGGCGTTGCGGTCCGTAGACTGCCAGCGCCACTTTGCCAAGCGGAGGAACCGATGAGCGACGAGACCCCAACCCTGTCGACGGGCATGTTCAAGGGCCTGGCCCCCGAGGACGCCGACGGCATCCTGCAGGCGGGTGAGCGGATGTCCTTCGCCGCCGGGACCGCCATCTTCGAGTCCGGCGACGCCGGCGATGCCATGTTCGTGGTGGCCGACGGCCAGGCTCGAGTCGACGTCGGCGGTCGGTTCCACATCATGAAGCCAGGTGACTTCTTCGGGGAGATGGCGCTGCTCGCGCCGGGCCTGCGGATGGCCACGGTCAAGGCCGAGACCGATGTCGAGGCGATCAAGATCGGCGCCGAGGAGTTCCAGGCCTTCCTGCTCGCTCACCCCGCCGTCGCGGTCTCGATGATGAAGCAGCTCGTGATCCGCTTGCGCGAGGTTGAGCAGCGGATCGACGCCTGGATGGGGTAGGTCGAGGCCGACAGCAACGGCACGAAGATCAACCGCCGTGCACGACGTGTCCCGACGCCAGGGTCGTCGTGACCTTCGTCTGGGCGATCTCATAGACGGAGCCGGCGAACGGGTTCCGGTCGAGCACGGCGATGTCCGCGCGCTTGCCTTCCGCGAGGGTGCCCGCGTCGTCGTCGTGGTTGACGTAGGCGGAGCCGCGAGTGAACGCCGCGAGCGCCTGCGCCAGTGTGATCCGCTGTGATGCGTCGAGCGCCGGCGCGTCGGGACCGTGGTCGATCACCTGACGCGTGACCGCCACCTGCATCTCCTCGAAGACGTTCGGTGTCGTGACCGGCCAGTCGCTGCCCATCGCGAGCACCGCGCCGCTGCGGACGACGTCGCCGATCGGGTAGAGCCGGTCCGCGCGGGCGCCAACACGTGGTCGCGTGAGCGTCTCGGTCGCCGGGTCGGGACAGGCCCACACCGGCTGCATGTTGGCGACCACGCCGAGCGGACGGAGGCGCACGACATCGGCCGGGTCGGGCAGCTGGAGATGTGCGATGTGGTGGCGGTGATCGTTCCAACCGTTGGCCGCGCGCGCCGCCTCGACCGCGTCCAGCGCCGAGCGGAACGACCGATCCCCCAGCGCGTGCTGATGCACCTGGAACCCGAGCGCGTCGAGCCGCACGACCGCCTCGGTCAAGGCGCCTTCCTCGACGAATTGCAGTCCGCGATCGCGCTCCTGGCCGAAATGGCCTTCGTAGGGCTGGAGCATCGAACCGGTGGCGCTTTCGGGGCAGCCATCGAGCATGATCTTGATCGTGGCGGCGTTCACCCTGCCACCGGTTCCCCAGTTGTGCTGCTCGACCAGGTCCTCGATCTGCTCGGGGCCGCGGTGGCGGTCCCACCACAGCGCGGTGACCACGTGCATCGAGAGCTCGTGCAGATCGTCCAGCTCGCGATAGGCCTTCAACAGATCGGGGCGCACCCACGCGTCCTGCCAGGCGGTGATGCCGAGCGTGTGCAGGTGCCGCTGGGCCACACGGATCGACTCCATCCAGTCCTCGACGGAGTCCGCCGGCATGTGGTCAGACCAGATCGAGTACGCGGTGCCTTCCTGTAGGCACCCGGTCGGCATGCCGTCGGGATCGCGCACGTAATAGCCGTCCCACGGATCGGGTGTGGCCGCGGTGATGCCCGCGAGCTCCAGCGCCTTGGTGTTGACCCACGCCGCGTGCGTGTCGGTGTTCATCAAGTAGACGGGGCGGTCGGGCACGATCGCGTCGAGCTGGCGCCGATGCGGCCCGTCGCCGCCGAACACCGGCGCGTACCAGCCGCCGCCCACGAGCCACGGCTCCTCGGGATGCGCGCCGGCGTGCTCGGCGATGCGTGCGACGTAGTTCTCGACGTCGTGCAGGTCCTCGAGGTTCACGTGGCGTCGGATGCGGCCGGCGAACGCCGCGTGGATGTGCGCGTCCTGGAAGCCCGGCACGATGCAGGACCCGCTGATCACCTCGGCCGAACCGACCCGCTCGCGCACGTCTGCCTCGCTGCCCACCGCCACGATCCGATCGCCACGGATCGCGACCGCCTTAGCCCAGCGACGCGCCGCATCGACGGTGTAGACATCGCCGAGCAGGATCAGGTCCGCGCTCTCGCTCATGGCGGCGGACGCTAGCACGGTCGTCCGTGCTCAGCTGAGCGAAATCGGACCGTGCATCCCGAAGTCGTAGTGCCCCGGCAGGTGACACGCGAACTCCCACCCGGGCGCGGGCGCCAACGGGAAGGTGAACATGGTCTCGACGGTCGTGCCAGCCGGCACCGAGATCTCGCCGGGCCTCGCCCCGTGCGCCGCCTCGGTTCCCTTCTCGTGGACCCATTGCATCTTGGCGTCGCCCACCAGGAACTCGTGATCGATCGGATCGGCGTTCGTGACGACGAACCGCACGGTCTCGCCGGGCGCGACCTGTAGGGAAGCCAGGTCGAACTGTGAGAAGTGGATCGTGACGGCCACCGTTCCTACGTGGTCCGGGGTGGCGGTCGCGGCGGCCGCGAGCCCCGCGGCCACCAGCAACGTTGCACACGCCGCCGCGACAGCCACCCCGCGTCTCATCGCGCGGTCACCGACCGCTGGATCCGCCGGCGGGCGAACAGCGCCACGAGCGCGAGCCCGGCACCCAGCCACAGCAGCGTGCGCGCGGCATCCGGCGTCGGGATCGGGACCGACGCCGGCGGGTACCCGGCGGCGATCGGATCGGGATGCCCGAACCCACTTGCGTCGATCGCCAGGTCGTGGTTCAGCGTGGAGGCCGGCGTGTCGATCTTCAGATAGGTGAACCACATCGGGCCGTTCGGGATCCACTTCGATCGGCTGTCCGAACGTAGATCGCTCATCAGGCTCGCGGATGCCGGCTCGCTGCGCTCCTGCACGATCCCCTGCTGGTTCTGGTCGCCGTTGGGCGAAAGCGCCTGCGGCAACATCGCGGGCGCGCGGTCGGTCAATAGGAACACGTCGGCCTGGATCACGTCCTGCGGCGAGCGGCCGAGCGACAGGATCCGCAGCGGCACCCACGGGTTCGGCGTCGGGATCACGACGTGCACCGGGGTACCCTCGCCTTCGGCGAGACCCTGGGCGGCCGCGCGCTGCGCGTTGAACCGCGTCGCCATGAAGATCGGGCTCCGATCGGCGTAGAACGCGAGCACCTCGGGCGCATCGGGCGGCAGGAAGAAACCGTGCTCGCGCGCCCAGTTGCCCACGGCGACCGCACCGCCCTTGAGCACGGTGATGTCGAGCGAATCGACCTTCGCGCGCATCAGGACTTCGGCGCCTGCGACAAGGTCCGTCGTGGGGGCCAACGCCGCCGCGCGCTCCTCCAGTACCGGATGCACCTCGAGGTTCAGGCGCTGCAGGGTCCAATCACCGCCCTTGATGATCTTGGTCGGCACGCCGGGCAGCGGCGTGATGGACCCCAGCGATCCGTCGACCTTGCCCGCATAGCTGAACGAGAACAGGTAGTGCTCGATGCCGCGGTGGTATGCGGCCAGTGTGGTGGTGCGCGTCAAGCTGATCGTGCCGTTCGGTGCGACGAGGCCGCCGCAGGCGAACGCGCTCACGGCGCCCCCCATTAGGACTGTTGCGGCGACCACCGAGACGACGGCAGCCCGAGCCACGGTGCGTGCATGCATCGGGTCCCCCTTTGCGGGTTCCGGTTGATCGCCGTTTGACGCGCCGAGGCGCGATGCGGTTCCCGCCGGTTTCCGGGCTCGCCTATGCTGCGCCCGTGCTGCTCAACCCGACCGAAGACGACCGGCTGTGGATCTTCACTGCCGCGCAACTCGCACGGGCGACATTGGACCGCGGGCTCGCGCTGAACGCCCCCGAGGTGATCGCGCTGCTGTGTGACGAGATGCACCTGGCCGCCCGCGCCGGTGCCACATGGCAGGAGGTCCTGGACGCCGGCACCGCGATCGCCGCGGCGACCCCGGTGCTCGACGGCGTCGCCGCGTTGATCCCGGAGATCCGACTAGAGGTGCTGCTCGACGAGGGCACGCGCTTGGTCGTGCTGCGGCAGCCGTTCGGCCCCGGCGAGCCGAGGGTGCGCTTCGCCGCGGGCGACGTGGCGCTCGTGCCCGATCGCGAGCGACGCGCCCTCACGGTCGCCAACACCGGCGAGCGGCCGATCCGCATCTCGAGCCATTTCCCGTTCTGGGACGCCAACCCACATCTGACGTTCGACCGCGAGGCCGCGCGTGGGTTCCGGCTCGACCTACCGGCGGGCGACTCGATTCGCTGGGCACCGGGCGAGGTTCGCGAGGTGACGCTCGTCGCGCTCGGGGGCACGCGCGATGCCTAACCGGCTCTCGCGCGAGGATCATGCGCTGCGTCACGGCCCAACCGCGGGCGACCGGGTGCGCCTGGCCGACACCGACCTGTGGATCCGCATCGAACGAGACCTGACCGAGCCCGGCGATCAGGCGCTGTGGGGCTACGCGAAGAACTGGCGTTCGCGCATGACCCAGCACGACGCGGCCACGACCGTGAGCGAGCTCGACGCCGTGATCGGGTCGGTGATCGTCGTGGACCCGCTACTCGGCGTCGTGAAGTGCGATCTCGGCATCAAGGACGGGCGGATCGCGGGCATCGGGCGGGCGGGCAACCCCGACATCACCGACGGCGTCGATCTGACGATCGGCCCCAACACGTGGCCGATCCCGTGCCATGGGCTGATCGCCACCCCGGCCGTGGTCGACTCGCACGTGCACCTGTTGTCGCCGCGGCTTGTGCCGGTCGCCCTGTCGGCGGGCGTGACGACCTTGATCACCGCCGGGTTCGAGGAGCCACCCGATCGCATGGCCGCGACCTACGCGGCCTTCGAGCGTCTGCCGGTCAACATCGGGCTGCAGCCGAGCGCGCGCACCGACGCCGCGGGCGGGCTCGACCCTGCGATCGAGGCGGGCGCTGTCGGCCTGAAGATCCACGAGGATTGGGGCGCCTATCCCGAGATCATCGACGCAACCCTGCGCGCGGCAGACGACAACGACATCGCGGTCTGCCTGCACACCGACAGCCTCAACGAGTCGACCGAGCTCGAGGGCACCGTCGCCGCGATCGCGGGGCGAACGATCCACGCGTATCACGTGGAAGGTTCCGGCGGTGGCCACATCCCCGATGCCATCGGCCTCGTGCGGGAGCCAAACGTGTTCTGTTCCTCGACGACGCCGACGCTCCCCTCCGGGCCGGCGACAGCGGCCGAGCAACTCGACATGAAGCTGATCGTGCATGAGGGGAACCCGTATCTGCCCGAAGACGTCGCCGCGGCGCGCGAGCTGGTGCACCCGGCGACGATAGCCGCCGAGGGGCCGCTACACGAACTCGGCGCGATCCAGATCGTCAACTCCGACTCGCAGGGCATGGGCCGGATCGGCGAGACGCTGCGGCGCACGTTCCAGCTGGCCGACGCGATGAAGCGGTGGGCCGGCGACGAGGCGTCCGATGACAACGAACGCGTCCTGCGCTACTTGGCGAAGGTCACGACCGAGCCCTCGATCGTGCACGGCATCGCCGGCGAGGTCGGCTCGCTCGCGCCCGGGCATCTTGCCGACCTCGTGCTGTGGTGGCCGACGCACTTCGGCGTAAAGCCGCTGATGGTGATCAAAGGCGGGGTCGTGGCGTGGAGCGCGATGGGCGAGGGCAACGCAAGCGTGCACGGCGCCGAGCCCACGCGCTACGGCCCGGACTGGGGCGGGCTCGGTGACGCACCTGCGCGGCTCGCGACCACGTTCGTGTCGCAGGCCGCGCTCGACGCCGGCTTCGCCGCCACGACTCGGCGCCGCGTGGTGGCCGTGCGCGAGACACGGGGGATCACGCGCGAGGCGCTCGCCTGGAACACCGCGGCGCCGAGCGACCTCGCGGTCTCGCCGGTCGACGGCACCGTGACTCTGGGCGGGCGGGTACTCGCCTGCGAACCGACCGCGACGGTGCCGATGTCGCGACGCTATCTGCTCGCCTAACCGGTCGAGAACTCCCCGCCGGCCTCCACGCGCGTCAGCTCCCCTTCGTGGCGGACCGCCACGCCTCGGGACCCGTGCACCGTCCATCGTCGGCCGTCGCCGAGGATGGCTGTCCGCTCGTCGATGCCGACGAACCAGGTGTCGTCGGGCAGCCGCGACGTGAGCCACCACTGGACGCCGGGGATACGAGCCGCGCGATCCCAATGCACACCGAACGACACGTGTGGAACGAGCCCCAGCCCGACCAACCACGAGGTGCCGCCGCGCCCCTCGGCGTTGCGTTCGCGGCTGGCCACCATCGCGCCGGCACTGCACCCGGCATAGACCGCGCCGCGATCCATGCCGCGGCGGATGGCGGCCAGCAACGGCGAATCCCGCAGCACGTCCGCGAGCTTGCTCGGCTTCCCGCCGGAGAAGTAGATCATCGAGGCCGACTCCGCTCGCACCGCGACGTCCTCGCGAAACGCGTCCTCCCGCGTCTTGACCGCAAGCAGCTTCGCCGCCACGCCGGCTTCGGCGTAGTGATCCAGGCCCATGCGTCCCCACCGATCGAAGACCTCGTCGCCCTCGGATGCGCTGGCAGTCGGCAGGACCGCGACGCTGCCGTCGCCCACGGCCTGGTCGAGCGCCATCCTCTCCACGTCGGTGCTCCAAGGCTCGAACTCCCCCGAGCCGAGTAGCAAGAACGTCGCCGCCACTAGTCCTCCGCAAGCGGCACGTCGGCGAAGCGCTCGGTCGAGGATCCCACCTCGGCCCGCCACCCGCGGCGGGACCGCCATGCCGCCACGACGATCGCCCCCACGCCGAACACCGCGCCGAGGCTCCACCACACGACGTTGAGGAACGGCACGAGCCCGATCGCCGCACCGATCCCCCACCCTGCGAACAACGCCGCGAAGCGCGAACGCGGCGCTCGTACGACGAGCCGTCCGATCACGAACGTCACCGCGGCCTGCCCGACGAGCCCGACCAGACCCAGGCCGAGTAGCACCGCCAACCCCAGCGGGAGGCCGACGATCGTCGCGGCCGCCGCGACGGCGACGATCGGGACGCCGACCGCCAGCAGCGCTCCCCAACCGGCGGTCGCCCAGGGCGCATCCTGCGCGGCCTCGGCCGTGCGCTCGGCCCCGCGCGGAGCGAGCAGAAGCACCAACAGCCCCGCCAGCAGGATCGACACCGCCAAGGCGATGCTCACGAGCAGGGCGCCGAGCACCGCCACCGGACCGGCCATCGTGAAGCCGACGTCACGACGGATCTCCCCGTGGACCTGCGACCCCTCCGCCGCGATCAGGTTGCCCCCCGCCAGCACGTCCCCGGTCACCTGTGCCGTCGACAGCAGACGGATAGGGCCGTTGAAGGCGATCACGTCGCCGCCGACCTGCCCCCCGATCGTCACCGTCCCGTCGAGCACGACCACGTCTCCCGCGGCCACCCCGTCGATCGTCGCGCTGCCCGAAAACACGACGACCTCACCGACCACCGTGCCCCGGGCAACGTTGACGTCGCCGGAAAGCACGACCTGATCGGCAGGCTGCGCCTGACCGGTTTGCGCCAGCGCGTCGCCCGGCCAAGCCACAGCGACGACGGCCCCGAGTATCACGCATCCGCGTCGGATCACGTCGGGCATCCTATCCAGCCACCCGCGAACGGAGGTGACAGACTGCGGCCATGACGTTTCGTGCCGACGGCTCGAGCTGGGCCATCGCAACCCCGCACACCGCCGCGACCCATGCCGGAACAGCGGCCTTCGAGCGCGGCGGCACCGCGATCGATGCCGCGCTGCACGCCGCCGTGACCCTCGCGGTGGTCTACCCGCACATGTGCGGCGTCGGTGGCGACCTGTTCGCACTTGTGCAGCGCTCCGACGGCGAGACCCTCGCGATCTCCTCGAGCGGACGCTCCCCCGCGGCCGCCAACCCGGATGCCCTTGCGAGCGAGCGCGAGATGCCGATCCGGGGGCCCGTGCCGATCACGGTTCCGGGCGCGGTCGCGGGCTGGGACGCGCTGCATACGACCGGGGCCCTTCTCCCATGGGCCGACGCCTTCGAAAGCGCTTCCGCTCTTGCCGATGACGGCAGCACGGTCAGCCGCTCGCTCGCCGGATCCCTGCTGGATCCCGACGCGCCGTTCGCCACCGACCCGGGCCTCGCCGACGTCTTCTTCCCCGGCGGGCGGGCAGCCGTCCTCGGCGCCACCGTGCGGCAGCCTGCACTCGCGCGAACGCTGCGCACACTCGCCCATGACGGTCCCGCAGCCTTGTACGGCGGGGCGTTGGGTCGCGCCTACGCGTTGGGTCTTTCCGCCGCCGGCTCGCCCATCACGATCGAAGATCTCGCGGCGCATACGGCGAGCGTGCTCGCGCCGATGCGCGCCGCGTTCCGCGACCTGCATGTGAGCGTCGTCCCGCCCAACTCCCAGGGGTTCGCCCTGCTACAGATGCTCGCTCTGGTGGAGCGCCTCGGCATCGACCCGGATCTCGACGGAGCGGCCGCCGGCCGTATCGCTCGCGTGATCGTGGCCGCCAACGTGGATCGCGACCGTCATCTGGCCGATCCCGACCGGATGCGCGTGCACCCGTCGTCGCTGCTCGAGGATGGTCACCTCGCCGCGTTGGCGGAGGACGCGCGTGATCCCGTACCGGTCCCCGGGCGGCCCGACGGCGACACGATCGCACTGGTGACCGCCGATGCCGAGGGCAACGCGGTGTCGCTGATCCAGAGCCTGTTCTGGGGCTTCGGCTCGGGCATCCTAGAGCCCGTCACCGGCATCGCGGCGCAGAACCGGGGGGCGTGCTTCACGCTGGAGCGGGATCACCCGAACCGGTTCGCGCCGGGCGCCCGACCGTTCCACACCCTGATGCCGGTGCTGGTGCACGACACCGCCGGCCTCGTCGGAGTGGCCGGCACCATGGGCGGCTACCAGCAGCCACAGATCAACCTCCACACGATCACGAAGACGTTCGTCGCAGGCGCCCATCCGGCCGACGCGGTGGCCGCCCCTCGGTGGGTCGTGCTCGGCGCCGACGAGGGGCGCCGGCCCCCGCAGGTCGGCCTCGAGCCCGGGGTGCCCGCAGCCGCCGAGGAGGCCCTGCGCGCCGAGGGTACGTTCGAGCTCACTCAGGAGGATGCGTTCGGGCACGCCCATCTGATCCGGCGAACCCAGGATGGCTTCCTGGTTGGCTCCGATCCACGGGCCGACGGTTCGGCTGCGGCCGGCTGAGCGGACCTAGGCCCTTCGGGTCTGGCGCGCGACCCCGCCGGGCTGCGACACTTGCGCACGAAGCCTCATGCCCCATCCTCCCGTTGATCCCCCCGGATCGGATGCGCACCAGATGCAGCATCTCGTGAACGGCCTGGACGCCGTCGTCTGGGTCTTCGATGCTGCGGCCGCGGCATTCTCGTTCGTCTCGGAGGGCTCTCGGCGGTTGCTGGGCTACGCGCCCGAGGCCTGGCTGCAGGATCCCGGATTCCGCACGTCTCTGTTGCATCCCGAGGACCGCGACCGGATGGTCGACGTGTTCACCCAGGCGCTCACCACCGGAGGCTCGTTCGACGAGACCTATCGGCTCCGTGCGATCGACGGCTCCTGGCGCTGGGTGCGCGACCTCGGGCACGCGACCGTCGGCGAGGTCGGGGTCGTGACGTCGATCGAAGGCATCCTCGTGGAGGCGTCCGTCCCAGGCCAGGCCGACGAGGAGTGGTTCCGCGGCGTCGTTGAGCATCTGCCCGCGATCGTGTATCTGGAGGAACTGATCGCCGGCGGAGGCGGCGGGCGCATGCTGTACGTGAGCCCGCAGATCTCCGACCTCCTCGGGTTCACCCAGGAGGAATGGCTGGGCGACCCGATCGCCTGGGCACGCCAGTTCCACCCCGCAGATCGCGAACGGATCCGGGGCATCTACGAGCAGATCGAGATCACGGGCGAGCCGTTCCGCGCTGAATACCGCATGTATGCGCGCGACGGCTCGGTGCGGTGGTTCCGCGACGAGGCGGTCGTGGTGCGCGACGACGCCGGCGACCCGATGTACTGGCAGGGCGCCATGTTCGACGTGACCGATCAGCATGCGACCAGAGAACGTGCAGACGCCTCCGAGGAACGCTACCGGACGCTCGTCGAGCAGATCCCGGCGATCGTCTACCGGGAGGCGGTCATCGGCGACGCGATGCAGGTCGTCTACATCAATTCCCAGGTCGAAGGGATCCTCGGGATCACGCCGGCCGAGTGGGTCGAGGACTCGAGCGTCTGGATGGCTTCGATCCACCCCGACGATCGCGATCGTGTCGACGCGGAGAATCGCAATACCGAGGTCACCGGCGAGCCGTTCTTGATCGAGTACCGGATGATCGCGCGCGATGGACGCGTCGTGTGGTTCCGCGACGAGGCCGTGCTGCAGCGAACCGACGCGGGCGAGCCCGCGTTCTGGCAGGGCGTGATGATGGACATCACCGCGCGCAAGGAGGCCGAGTCGGGTCTGGCCGAGGCCGAGGCCAGATACCGCGCACTTGTCGAGCAGCTCCCGGCGATCGCCTACATCGATCCGGTCGATCGCAACGGGACCATCTACATCAGCCCTCAGACCGAGACGATCCTGGGCTACGGCCCCGAGGAGTGGTATGCCAACCCCGACCTCTGGCGCTCGATCGTGCACCCCGATGATCGCGACCGCTTGGATACGTCGGGGGCCTCGGACCCGTATGCCTCCACCTACCGGGTGATCACGAAGGACGGCCGCGAGATCTGGATCCACGATCAGGCGCGCCCGATCCATAACGACGACGGCAACCTCGTTTACTGGCAGGGACTGCTGTTGGACGTGACCGACCAACGCCAGACGCAGGAGCTGCAGCGGGAGCTCGAGGCCGAGCGGCTCGAGGCCGAGCGGCTGCGCGCGGAAGACGAGATGAAGACCACCTTCCTACATGCGGTGTCGCATGACCTGCGAACCCCGTTGGCCGCGATCCTCGGCCTGGCCGTGACCCTCGAGCGCGAGGACCTCACGCTGTCGGACGACGAGTCGCGCGATCTCGCGCACCGGATCGCACAGAACGCCCGGCGCCTGGACCGGATGGTGGGCGACTTCCTAGACCTGGAACGGCTGAACCGGGGCGTGGCCGAGCCGAACTACGAGTCCGTCGACGTCGGCGCGCTCGTCCGCGAGATCGTGGCGAACTCCGATCTCGTGGCGGAGCGACGGCTTGCCCTCGACGTCGCCCCGATCACCGTGCAGGCCGATCCCGGCATGCTCGAGCGCATCGTCGAGAACCTGCTCGGCAACACCGTGAAGCACACGCCCGGCGACGCCCGTGTGTGGGTGCGGGTCGCCCGCCTCGACGCGGGCATCGAGCTCGTGGTCGAAGACGACGGCCCGGGGGTGCCCGAGGAGGAAAAGGCACGGATCTTCGAATCGTT
The DNA here is from genome assembly GCA_040004125.1 of Actinomycetota bacterium. Taxonomy (GTDB): domain Bacteria; phylum Actinomycetota; class UBA4738; order UBA4738; family HRBIN12; genus AC-51. The sequence goes on along the minus strand of JBDUBL010000007.1, from coordinate 25,685 downwards.
CCGCCAAGGCACGAACGCCGCGACCGGCTCGGGCGTGGGGCTGGCACTCGTCGCGCGGTTCGCCGAGATCCACGCCGGCCGTGCGTGGGTGCAGGATCGCCCGGGTGGCGGGGCGTCGTTCCACGTCACGATCGCCGCGGAGCCGCCGGAGCGGCACATCGACCTGACGACGCTCGAGGATCAGACCGAGACGGACTCCTCGGCCGACAACCAGGCGTAGGCCTCTTCTTCCTGCGCGAAGTGCAGGCGAAGGATCGCGTGCAGCCCGTAGAGTACGCGCCGCAGGTCGACCAGATCGTCGCGATCGGGTCCCGCGGGCGGCATCTCCTCGAGCAGCTGGCGGTAGACCCGCACCAGGTGAGAGATCTCGACGTGCGCGCGCGCCATGCTCGACATCGGGTCCTCCCCGCCCATCAGCCGCGCAACGACCGGATACACGGCCTCCTCTTCTTCTTCCTCGTGCTGCGGAAGCCGCTCGCACAGGAAGACCCGGACCGCTTCGAGTTCGCTGCGCAGGTCCTCGGCCGCCAGCGTCTCGAGTCGGTCGGCCACCGTGCGGATCCGCTGCAGTTCCGGTGCGAACTCGACATGCTCTTTGCGGAAGCGCTCGGCGACGTCGGTCCCCGGCCCGGACACGGGCGCCTTCGCACCCGAGCCGAGCGCCCGCAACGCGTTCAAGATCGCTGCGACGTCGATCACCTCCTGCAGCAACGCACCGACGGCCGGCGTGAACAGCCCGAGCGCGCCCATGCCCATGAAGACGAACGCGAGGCCCATGCCGAGCAACACGCTTTGGACCGCGATCCGCCGCGACCGTTGGGCGATCAGCATCGCGTCGACCAGCCGGTCGAGACGGTCGACCACGAGCACCACGTCGGCAGCCTCGGAGGAGGCCGTCGCGCCGCGCGCTCCCATCGCGACGCCGACGTCGGCCGCGGCAAGCGCCGGGGCGTCGTTCAGGCCGTCGCCGACCATCATCACGATGCCTTCCCCGCGCTCCGCGGCGACTGCCTCGACCTTCTCGTCTGGGGCCCGTTCGGACAGGATCCGGTCGACACCGAGCGCGGCGCCGACGGACTCCGCCACGGCGGGGTGGTCGCCGGTCACCATCACGACGCGCCGGATCCCGGTCCGCCGCAGCGACCGGATCACGCGCGGTGTGTCGGGCCGGATCGGATCGTCGATCACGAGGGCGCCCGCGACCTCACCGTCGACGCCGACGAAGACGCATGAGGAACCGTCGAGCATCGTGCGACGCCGCACGTCGCGCGCGCGCGACGGCAACGGCCCGTTGCTCGCCACGAACCCTGCTTTGCCAAGCGTGATCTTCCGGCCCTCGACGACACCGGCGATCCCCGAGCCGTAGCGCTCGTCCACCTCGTCGGGGAACGTGAGCTCGCCGCCTCGCTCACGCGCCGCCCGCACGATCGCGGTCGCAAGCACATGTGGTGACACCTGATCCAGCGAGGCCGCGAGCCGCAGCAACTCGTCGGGGTCCACGGTCCCGAAGGACTCGATGTCGGCGAGATGCGGGATGCCCGATGTGAGCGTACCGGTCTTATCGAACAGCAGGACCGTTGCCTGTGCCAGCGTTTCGAGCGCCCCGCCGCCCTTCACGATGATGCCGCGCTTCGCCGAGCGGGACACCCCGGCCACGATCGCGATCGGCACGGCCAGGATCAAGGGGCACGGGGTCGCGACGACGAGCACGGACAGGGCGCGCAGCGGGTCGCCGGTCGCCGCCCAGGCGCCACCCGCGATCACCAGCGTGATCGGGATGAACCACGCCGCGTACCGGTCGGCAAGACGGACCGCCGGCGCCTTTTCCTTCTCGGCGGCCTCGACCAGCCGCACGATGCCGGCGTAGGTGGAGTCCGCGGCCGTCGCCGTCGCCTTGAGGTCGAAGGCCGGACCCGCGTTGACCGCGCCGGACCGCACGAGATCGCCGTTGGGGCGTTCCACCGGTCGGGACTCGCCCGTCAGCGCCGATTCATCCAGCACCGCGTCGCCTTCGATCACGCCGTCGACCGGCACGACCTCGCCGGTCTTCACGAAGAGCCGGTCGCCAAGTACGACCTGATCGATGTCGCGGGTCTGCAGCGCGCCGTCCTCGTAGCGGTGCACGTTGCTCGGTGCCCGGGCGAGCAGCGCTGACAGCTCCCGGTGGGCGCGCCGATCCGCGTAGTCCTCCAGCGCCTGGCCACTGGCCAGCATCACCGCGAGCACGGCTCCGGCGAAGTACTCCTGCAGCGCGAGACAACCGATGATCGCAAGGATCGCGATCGCATCGACGCCCGCCTCGCGGCGAAGGATCGAGCGGATCACGCCGACGAACACGGGCACACCGCCCAGGATCGTGGTGGCAGCCCATACGGCGTCGGCCGCGGTGGGCCGGTCGGTCGCGGCCAAGACGGCGCCGCCAAGGAGCCCCGCCAGGCAGACGAAAAGCCACAACCGCTTCGGGCTCGGGCGCTCGCCGCTATTCACAGCAGCCTCCGGAGTTTCCCGTCGAGGTGCCGCGTCATCGGCGTCGCCGCGGTCGCCATGTCGACTTGGTACATAAGCGCGTCATCTTCGAGGCGATAGCGACGGATCAGTCCTGTGACATCCGAGCCGGTCGCCGCACGTCCGATACCGTCCGTGGTCGCGGTGAGTTCGATCGACGTCGTGTCGAGCGTCCCGTGCGCCACCTCGGTCAGCCCGAGCGGGTGCGCCAAGCACAGCTCGAGCGACGCCGGCTCCTGCCCCGGACGCAGGAAGCCGCGCTCGAAGTGCAACGGGGCGCCGTCGGGCAGACTCCAACTCTCCTGCCGGTAGAGCAAGAAGGGCTCGCCAACGTGCTCGAAGACGAGCTCCTCGCGGTAGGCGAACGGCTCGATCCCAGGGAACCCGCCGCTGCCTTCACCACGCCACGTGCCCACGAGGAACGCGAGCAGCGCCACCTTTTCGTGCAGCGCAGGAGTCATCTCGCGACCGTACCACGCACGGCAGCGAGGCCCGGAGCCGCCTCAGTCCTGCGTGGCCCGACGCTCCACGGCATGCTGCAGATCGGTCACGTTGCCCTCGCCGATCGCTCGCTCGTCCTGGACGGGGATCGCAGGCGCCGCGCTCGCGTACGCGTCGATCTCGAGCTCCAGATACTGCAGACGGCGCCGAAGCGCGTCGATCCGTTCTTCCGCGTCGTCGGTTTCGACGAGCAGGCGATCCACCGGCTCGTCCGGCTGCGACACATCGGGCGTCTCGGTGACGGCAACGTCGTCGTGGCTCACGAGGACCGGAGCGGATGGAACGGGGGGCCGGACCCTCGGCACGATCATCGAGGCAGGATCGCCTCGCAGACGAGCCTGCAGATCGAGCAGGTTCGACACGACCGCTTGGTGCGGCATCGCATCGTATGGATGACCGGCCGACTCCATCGTTCTTCCCTTCGGGTGCCTGATCCCAGGTACCGAATCATAGGCCAGAAAGGGGATCGAGGTCGATCCGCCATCCGGTAGTTTCTCGGGATGGCCACCCTCGCCCGGCTCAACGTCACACCCATCAAAGGGACTGCGTTGCAGCAGGTCGAGCGCGTATCCCTCTCGGACGAAGGCGTACGCGGGAACCGACGCTTCCATCTGATCGATGCCCGAGGCCGATTGTTCAGCGGTTCGGTGTTCGGCCCTCTCGTGCGAGTCGAATCGACCTTCGACGCCGTTTCGGACATGCTCGCGTGTCGCTTCCCGGATCGATCCACCGTGGAAGGTTCCGGCGATGCTCTCGGTGCCGCTTGCCAGACGGACTTCTACGGTCGCGCGGTCCCCGGCCACCATGTGGAGGGCCCGTTCGCGGCCGCGTTCTCGGCGTTCGTCGGCCAGCCCGTGTCGTTGATCCGGACCGATCGCGACGGTGACGGGCCCGACGTGTTCCCGCTGACCATGATCTCGAGCGCCTCGGTCGCCGACCTCGGTCGGCGGGGCGGATATCCCGGCGACCTCGATCCGTTGCGGTTCCGCATCAACGTCGAGCTCGACGACTGTGCGCCGTTCGAAGAGGACACGTGGATCGGTCGGCCGATCCGTCTCGGTGCCGCGACGCTTCGGATCGTCGGCCGGATCCCCCGCTGCGTGGTGACCACGCAGGACCCTCGCACCGGCGTGCACGATTGGAACACCCTCAAGCAGATCGCGTCGTTCCGGCCACCGATGGCCGATCGGGCTGGCGTCCCGTTCGGGGTCTACGCGACGGTCGAGACCGCGGGCGACACAACGCTCGGCGACCTGGTTTCGCTTCTCGACAGCTAGCCGATCAGGGACCCCTGGTTACCCCGATACCCCCTGGGATGGAAGGGCCCTATCTCGCCGAGACATCGTTCGTTCTCAAGGCGATCGCGGTCATGGCTTTGGGTAGCCGCAGCCGGCACCGCCGCGGTCCACCAGGCGAAGGCAACGCTGCTCTCGCGCAGGATACAGAGGAACAGCGACAGGATCGTCGCCCGTTTCCTCATCGTACGGAAGGTCATCGATTCCTCGGGATAGAGCCCGGCACCGTCGACGTGAACCTCTGGCCCGGCGACCTCGTCCTCGGCAGCCCCGGCTAGGATGCCCTGGTCAGATGCCGACGCCACGACGCTCTCACGCACGGTTCCTCTCGACAGTGGCCGGCATGTGCCTGCTGCTCGCTGCATGCGACCACTATGCGGCTGCCCAAGGCACTCTGTCGCCGGGGCTGACCCCTGCGCCCTCGCCGGTCCCGGTGACGGAACGCGACACCTGTGTGCCACCGCCCATTTCCTCGCCGATCGCTGTCGCGCTCGTGCGACGCGTCGACGGCTCGTGCGCCCCGTTCGATCAGGCGTTCCTGTATCGCTGCGACCCGTCGATGCCCGCGGTGGCGGTGATCGACGATGGCAACGGTGTGCGGCGCTTCCTGGGCGGCACGTACGCGGTGCCCGTTCCAGACGTCCCGCCGACCGGATTTCCGATGGGCGTGACCGGCTTCGGTGCCGTGTACCAAAACCCTGCCGATCCGGCGTTCCTCTGGGTGCAGGCCGACGGCGGCATCAAACGCTGGCTCGCGATCCCCAACCGGAACAAGGTGAGCGATCCAACGACCGCGCGGATGATCGGCGACTCGATCCTGGACGGTGGGCAGACCGATGTGGTCGCCGCGTTGCCGACGTGGACTCTGGCGATCGACGCGCTCGTGGGTCGGGGCTCCGACGGCGCCGCCGGTGTGGCCGAGTCGTTGCCCGACCCGACCGCAGACGCGGTCGTGATCGAGATCGGCGTGAACGACGCCGACGCCGCGGCCACGGCCGCCAACGCGCAGCGGATCATCGCTGCGCAAGGCGACGCTCGCGTGCTGGTCTGGCTGACCGCCCACGGGCCCGCGGTCGACGTGCCAGCCGTCAACGCGGCGATCGTCGGGGCGATGGGATCGATCCCGAACGGAACCGTGTTGGATTGGGATCGCCTCGTGCCGCCCAACTCCTTGTCGAGCGACGGGGTACACCCCGACATCGGTCAACAAGACGTGCTCGCGTCGATCATGGCGCCCTTCCTGCGGGCCTGGCACGATGCCGCGGTGGGCACCGGGCCGACCGCGTGCGAGCCGGCGATCCGCGCCGCGGCCTGACCGTCGCGCCCCGAGTAGCATCGCGTCTATGGACACGAGCACGATCGGCTCGCTCGAGGTCAGCGTCCTCGGGCTCGGTTGCAACAACTTCGGGCGACGGGTCGACGAGGAGGGCACCAGGCGCGTGATCGACGCGACGCTGGACGCCGGGGTGACGTTCCTCGACACGGCCGACATCTATGGCGAGACACGAAGCGAGACGTTCCTGGGCAGGATCCTCGGGGAACGGCGCGACCGGATCGTGCTCGCCACGAAGTTCGGCATGGAGGTCGCGCCGGACAAGGTCGGTGCCGCGCCCCACTACGTGCGCAGGGCGGTGCAGGACAGTCTCTCGCGCCTGCACACCGATCACATCGATCTCTACCAACTACACCAGCCCGACCCCGCCGTCCCGATCGCCGACACCCTGGCCGCCCTCGATGACCTCGTTCGTGCGGGTCTCGTGCGCGAGATCGGGTGTTCGAATTTCACCGCGGCACAACAACGCGAGGCGGCCGCGGCCGTTGGCGAGGGCGCCGCCCGGTTCGTCAGCGTCCAGAACGAGCTCAGCCTGTTGGAGCGATCCGATGAGGTCGATGGGTTGGTCGGTGCCACCGAGCTCGGGCTCGGCTACATCCCGTACTTCCCGCTCGCGAGCGGCATACTCACCGGCAAGTACCGGCGGGGTGAGCCGCCGCCTGCGGGCACGAGGCTCGCCTTCTATCGCGAAGCCGTCAGCGACGAGGAGTTCGATAAGGTCGACGCCTATGCGCGCTTCGCCCAAGAGCATGGGCGTACGCTGCTGGAGCTGGCGATCGGGTGGCTGCTGTCCCAAAGGTCGGTCGCCTCCGTGATCACGGGAGCGACCAGACCGGACCAGATCGAGGCAAACGTTGCCGCGGCCGGCTGGCGCCTGACCCCCGATGAGATGGCGGCGGTGGCCGCGCTCAGATGAACGGCCCGCTCAGCCCAGCACGCCGAAGAACGAGGTGACCGCCCAGACCAACCCGATCAGCACGGCTGCCAACGCGCCGGCCGCTAGCCCGACCCGGCGCACGCTCCAGCGTTGGATCGAGATCGGCGGGTACCGCACAGCCAGTTCCTGGAACCGACCGATGAGGTCGCGAGGGTCCTCTTTCAGGTAGCGCTGGAGTTCCGTCGGGATCGCGAGACCCCGCGTGGCGGCGAAGGCCTCGCCGATCTCCTCCGGGGAGAACGAGGTCAGCGCTCGTCCGTACACCCGGTCAGGGTCGGTGCGGAGCGAAAGGACGAGCAGCATGTTCGCCAGGTCCACGGCCTGTCGCCATGCCGACGGGCGGATCTCCAGCCCGGAGACGTCGATCACTTGGAGGTGTCCGTCGACGACCAGTAGGTTCGCCGGCTTGATGTCTCGGTGTGAGAGCCCGACATCCCAGAGGCGTCGAACGAGCTCGACGCCGTCGTCGATCACCTGGTCATCGACCTCCGCGTGGCCGAGGGTCTTGGCGCCCTCGAAGAACTGCGTGACGAGCAAGTATTCCCGGTCTGGCGTCAACTCGACGACACCGTAGGTATGCGCGACGGTGAAGCCCTCGTCGTCGAGCACTCGGATCGCGTAATCCTCGTACTCGATCAGCTTGCGCACCGAGGTGAACGTCGTCTCATCCTCGAGACGCCCGTACAGGATCGTGCGGCCGATCCGGTACCAACGGTCGGCCCGAACATGACTGGTGGCCAGGATCTTGCCGAACACCCGGCGGCCGTCCTCGAGCGTCATCAACAGCGGCGTCGATCCGCCCGATCCTTCCTCCCCGAAGCTTTTCACCTCGGTGACCACGAGCCCGAGCTGCGCCTGCATCGCTGCGACCACCGCGGCCGTGCGCGCGCCCGCCAGATCCAGGTGCGCGGCATTGCCGCCGCGCGTGTACGACACGGGGAACGACTCGTCGGGCGCGAAGAGGCCGAAGACCGAGAACGCGACGGTGAACCCGAGCACGACCGCGTAGAGCGCGGACATAGGGTAGGCGGCGCCGAGGAACACGCGGGCGATGGCGACGAGGATCGCGAACGCCACCGCGATCGCCCCTGCGCGACGGCGCCTGCTACCGGCGGGCGCGAGGCTCGCGACCATCGCACCCAGGGTGACCGCGCACGAGGCCATGCCCGAGGCCGGGAAGAAGTACACGCCCCCCTGCGGTGCGACGAGCACGGTGCCGGTGGGCATGGGAAGAGGGAACTTCACCCAGTTCCACAGCAGATCCATGAGCACGAGTGCCCCGAGTGTCACCGCTAGGTGGCGCCACCGTCGGAAGAAGATCAGCACGAGGCCGAGCACCACCCGCAAGACGATGATGCCCGTCGACGTGGCGAACCACGCGAGCGACTTCGCGATCGAGACCATGAGCCCCGAACCCGAGCCGAGGAGCGCGTTCAACGTGCTGGCGTCGGGTGTCTGTCCGGCGTACAACGCGCGGATCACCAAACCAAGCACGACCGTGACGGCCAACGCGATCGCCGTCGCGCGCCACCACACCGGCCTCGGCAGCGGCGGCGGTTCCCCCGAGGGTCGCCGTCGCCGTCCGCGGACGCCTCGAACCGACGCCGCAGCCCGTTCCGGCGTTCCGTCCATCAAGCCCTCCTCTTGGTCGCGGCTCACCCTATCCGACCGCTGGGAGCCCCCGGCCACCCCCCAGGGACCCGTTGCGTTCGTCGGGAACGACGTCTGCCATCCGCGCCAGGGGAAGGGGTCGCAGCTGCGGGTGTCTCGACGATTCGGTGCTGTCGCAGTCTCGTTCGCGCTGGGCGCGACGCTCATGGTCTGGGCCGGATCGGCGCGGTCGGCCGCGCCTCCGCCCCCGCTGCCGTCCTGCAGCGCGCTGTTCGGGGCGAGGGTCGGTTTCGACGCCGCAGTCACCGACCGCCGGAGCTCCGAGACTGCATTCGAGGCGATGGTCGGGCGCACGATGTCGCTAGACCGCGAGTACGACTCGTGGAACGACGTGTGGCCGACCCCCGACGATGCCTGGTCTCGCGACCAAGGGCGCACCCTGTTCATCAGCTGGAACAGCCGCAACGCCGATAAGACATGGACATCATGGTCCTCGATCGCGAGCGGCGCCTGGGACTCCACGATCGACGCCCGGGCGGCGGACCTGGCCGTCTTCGGCGCACCGGTCATCTTCAGTTCCACCATGAGCCGGAGGGCGACCCAGCAGGGACGCCCGCCGACTTCATCGCGGCCTACCGGCACGTCCGCGACCGCTTCCAAGCCGACGGGCTGACCAACGTCGTGTATGCGTGGACGATGTCGGCTTCGAGCTTCGGCACGTCCAGCGCGAACGCCTACTACCCGGGGGACGACGCCGTCGACGTGGTGGCGTCGGACGGATACAACTGGGCGTTCTGCCCGACCCGGCCGACAGCCACGTGGAAGAGCTTCGAGCAGGTTTTCCAGGCGTTCCACACCTTCGGCGCGGCGCATGCCAAGCCTATGGTCGTCGCGGAGTGGGGCTCCAACGAGGACCCGAACGTCGTCGGGCGGAAGGCGGCATGGATCGATCAGGCCTCGACCCAGATGATGCGCTGGCCGGACATCCGGGGCTCCATGTACTACAACGAGAACATCGCCTGTCCACGGCAGGTGGACAGTTCGCCGAGCTCGCTCGCGTCGTTCCGCCAGATGGGCGCCGACCCGTACTACTCGCCGCCGCCAGCGGTGTGATTCACCTCCGGGCCCGCGCCGTCGACGACCACATCCGAGGCAGACCTGACATTCGCCGCACCGGCAGCGGCCGGCATCCGGTGCCGACTCGACGGCGGCGTACCGGTTGTTTGCGACGGTGGCGGCGTGCACTTGTCTGGGCTCGGCGGCGTCGGGCATGTGCTTGAGGCGTGGGGCGTCGACGCTGGCGGAGGGCAGATCACCGGGACGACGCGATGGCGCTGGAGTGTGGATCTGCCGAACGACGTGATCGTGACCGATGGAGCTTTCACACCGTCCACCAGATACGTGATGCCGGGCCCGACGCAGCTGTTCTCGTTCGCAGGGTCGAGCACTCACACGGTCACCGATGCCTCCGGCATGGGTCTGCTCGACTCCGGGCCGAAGACGCCCGGCGCGCTCAACGGTGTCACGGTCCCCGGGGCAAGGTCCTACACATACCGATGCACGATCACCCCCACGATGACCGGAATCGTAAAGGCCGGGATGACCGCGACGCCGACCAGCGGGAGGACGACCACTGTGTTCACGCTGTCATGAGCCACGGCCGTGCCGCCGAGCGGATTCGGGTTCGACGTGCAGGTCAAGCGGCCGGGATCATCGACCTGGGTCAACCTCCGAACGACACGCTGACGCCCTCGGCCAGCTGGATGCCGCTAAACGGCACCGGCACCTATCAGTTCCGTGCTCGGCTGCAGCGTCTCGGGAGTTCGGCGGGCTCCGGCTGGTCCGCCGCGATGTCGGTGTCCGTCGCCGCCTAGATCTGCCTTCGAGTGTGCGACGATCTCCGGTGGGGCGGCCAGGACTTGAACCTGGAACCAACAGATTATGAGTCTGCCGCTCTGACCAATTGAGCTACCGCCCCGGACGGCTCACATTCTCACACGTGCGCGACGACGGTCGTGGCCCGAGTGAAGGCGTTGGACCCCAGGAGCCTCGTGCCTGGTCGGCTACGACCTGTGCTCGGGCCGCGGAAGCTGACGAAGTAGCGACGGAGCGACAGGGCTGGCTCGACCTCTGTCGCGTATCACGAACCGCGTTCGGCCTTCTCCTTGAGCAGGTCCAACCGTTTGCGGATATCCGGTTTGCCGACCAGAGGGAAGGCCACTGGCGCTGCGAGCGCCTTCATGCCCTTCATCGTCGGGAAGGTGATCGTAAACGCGACCTCGGTGGCGCCATCGCCCACGGGTGTCAGATCGAATGCGTTGATGAACCAGCCGTCGTCCTGGGACCGCAAAGCGAACCTCGTCGGCTCGACGCGCTCGGTGATCTCACCCTCGTTCATATGCCGCTTGTCACCGGGGATCCATCCCACCGAGCGGAACTTCGATCCCACCCGGTTCGGCTCGCCGGAGATCCATTCAATCGTGTAGGGCTTGGGTGACCAGGACGGATGCGTGCCGAGGTCGGCCACCAACGCCCAAACGGTCTTCGGCGGAGCCTGGATCCTCGTCGTGAACGTGCCGCCCGTCATCGTGCCCCTTCCTCAGAACCCTTCGGCATAGTCCGCGTCGGTGACCGGCTCGCCCCAGATCGCATCGCCGCCACCGTTGATCGCCAAGTGGACCATCGGGCTCTCCGGCGTGCCGCCGTGGAAGTGCCACTCCCCCGCCGCAACGTGGATCACGTCGCCGGCCTGCAACACGTGGCCGGCTCGCCCCGACTGCGCACCCGGCCTCGCCCGGTGACACCGTAGAGGAACTGTCCACCCGGGTGGTGGTGCCAGTGCGTCCGCGCGCCCGGCGCGAAATGCACGGCGCCGATGTTCGTGCCGTCGTCGGCACGAAGGGTGCTTCGCAGCGACACCAAGCCGCTGAACCGGTCGGCGTCACCGTGATCGTACGCGCCGCTCGACGCCCGGTCGACCTCCATGGCGGCGGAGTCTACGCGTCCGATCTCCCTGCCCGCTGGCTACGATGGCGGGGACACCCCTCACCATAAGGACCCCGCGATGACCGAGCACCGCACCGAGACGGACTCGATGGGCCCCATCGAGGTCGACGCTTCCAGATACTGGGGCGCCCAGACCGAGCGCTCGATCCACCACTTCTCGATCGGCTGGCCGGGGGTGGACCGGATGCCCCTCGAGGTCATCCATGCGATCGGCATCCTCAAGAAGGCTGCGGCACAGGCAAACGTGGACCTCGGGAAGCTTGACGCCGTACTCGGCGATCTGATCGTGTCGGCTGCCGACGAGGTGATCGCCGGCTCGCTGGACGATCACTTCCCCCTCTATGTGTGGCAGACGGGGTCCGGAACCCAGTCCAACATGAACGGCAACGAGGTGATCTCGAACCGGGCCATCGAGATGGCGGGCGGCGTGCTCGGCTCCAAGTCCCCGGTGCATCCGAACGACCACGTCAACCTGTCGCAGTCATCCAACGACACCTTCCCCACGGCGATGCACATCGCGGGCGCGATGGTGATCGTCGAGCGTCTGCTGCCGCAAGTGCGCTCGCTTCGTGACGCCCTCGACACCAAGGCCTCGGACTACGTGGGCATCGTCAAGATCGGTCGCACCCATCTGCAGGATGCCGTGCCGCTCACCCTCGGTCAGGAGTTCTCCGGCTATGTGGCGCAGCTCGAGGCCGACATCGCCCGGATCGATCACGCGCTGCCCGGTCTCTACGAGCTCGCCATCGGCGGCACCGCCGTAGGCACGGGCCTGAACGCCCCGGCCGGGTTCGGCGAGGCGTGTGCCCGCAAGATCGCCGACATCACGGGCTTGCCCTTCGTCGCTGCACACAACCCGTTCGCGGCGCTCGCCGCCCATGACGGGATCGTGTTCATGAGCGGCGCCCTGGTTACCCTGGCCGCCTCGCTGATGAAGATCGCCAACGACATCCGTTGGCTTGGCTCGGGGCCGCGCGCCGGCATCGGGGAACTCGTACTGCCCGAGAACGAACCGGGTTCCTCGATCATGCCGGGCAAGGTAAACCCGACCCAGTCCGAGGCGATGACGATGGTCGCCTGTCAGGTGCTGGGCAACGACACCGCGGTCAAATTCGCCGGCTCCCAGGGCAATTTCGAGCTGAACGTCTTCAAGCCCGTGATGATCAAGAACCTCCTGCACTCCGCCGTGCTGATGGCCGACAGCTGCCGGAACTTCCGCGTCTTCTGCATCGAGGGCCTGGAGCCCGATCGTCGGCGCATCGAGGAGCTGGTGCACCGCTCGCTGATGCTCGTGACCGCGCTGACGCCCTCGATCGGATATGACCGTGCCGCCGAGATCGCGAAGAAGGCACACCACGAGGGCACCACCCTGAAGGAAGCGGCCCTGGCGCTCGGCTACCTCACCGAGGCCGAGTACGACGCGACCGTGGTGCCCGAGCACATGGTCTAGGGGCCGGGCTCCGGACCCGCCGCGACCGCGTGTGTCGGGTCGCGCACCCAGTCCGACCACGACCCGACGTAGAGCCGGGCGTCGGCGAGGCCGGCGAGGCGCATCGCGAAGAGATCGTGGCACGCGGTGATCCCACTGCCGCATTGCGCGATCGCCTCCGCTCCTGTCTCGACGCCGAGAGCCCGGTAGCGGTCGCGCAGGTCATCGCGCGTCTGGAAGCGGCCGTCGGCGCCCAGGTTGCCCGCCCACGGCACACTTCGGGCTCCAGGCACATGCCCCGCCACCGGATCGAGCGGCTCGACCTCGCCCCGGTAGCGCTCCGGCGCACGCGCGTCCATGACGGGCGTTCCTGCCAGCAGCGCCGCCGCGACGCCGCCCGCGTCGACGAGCCGATCGCCGGGCCACGGCCGCGGCTTGACCGCGACCGGCGCGCGGGGAACGCCCAACCCGGTCTCGATCGAACCCGGCCACGCCCCGAGGCCGCCGTCGAGCAGCGCGACCCGCCGGCTGATGGCGTCGAGCATCCACCAAAGCCGCGCGGCCAACGAGCCTCCGGCGTTATCGTAGGCAACGATCGGAACGTCGGCGCCCATCCCAACGGCACCGAGCGTTCGCGCGAACGTGTCGGGACTGGGAAGCGGGTGGCGCCCGGGGCCGGTCGCCGGGTCGCCGGCGAGATCGCGATCGACATCGAGGAACACCGCTCCAGGGATATGGCCCGCCTCGAAGGAACGGGTCGCTTCGGCGGTGCCGCCGCCGATCGACCATCGCACATCGACCACCACAACCTCGTCGAGGTGCTCCGCCAACCAGGAGGGATCGACCAGCAGGTTCATCGCAGCGTCACGATCACCGGGGCGTGGTCGCTCGGCTTTCCCTCCCCGAATGTGGGCTTGCGTTCGTCGCGCTCGATCGCGACGTCTGCCACCCGTGCCGCCACCGACGCCGTGCCGAGCGCCAGATCGATCCGGAGCCCCCACCCCTTGTGGAAGGCGCCGGCGGTGTAGTCCCAGAAGGAGAACGGCCCCGGCACGTCGCCTGCCGCGGCACGGCCGAGATCGGTCAGCCCCCACGCCAGCAACGATCGCAATCGATCACGCTCGGGGGTACTTGCCAGGTTCTTGTCTCGCCACAGCTCGGCGTCCCAGACATCGCGATCGTCGAGCGCGACGTTGAAGTCACCCGCCACCACCAGCGGTGCGGCAGGATCGCACGTCGCCTGCAGCCACGTTCCAAGAGCGTCGAGCCAGGCGAGCTTCAACGCATAGGCCGGGTCCAGTACCGCCTTGCCGTTCACGACGTACACGCACACGGTTTGGATATCGCCTGTGCGAGCCGAGATCACGCGCGATTGCTCGGGAAGCGGATCCCCGTCGAACCCGGTCCGGACGTCCGCAAGGCCCACGCGCGACACGATCGCCACGCCGTTGTACGCACGCTGACCGAACGTGGCGCACTCGTAGCCGGCGGCGGCGATCTCCATCGTGGGGAAGACACCGTCTTCGACCTTGGTCTCCTGGAGACAGACCACGTCGGGCTCGTGGCGTTCGAGCAACGCCAGGAACCGCGGCAGCCGCTGCCGGATGGAGTTCACGTTCCACGTGATGAGCTTCACGACGGCACACCCGCACGATGCTCCCGCACAACCTCGGCGAGCATGTCGCAGAACGAGGGATCGGCGTTGGGCATCGGTGTCCGTGCGAACGAGATCCCTGCTGCGGCGGCCTCCCGACGGGCCTCGATGTCGAGGTCGTAGAGCGTCTCGAGATGGTCGGCAACGAAGCCGGCGCAGCAGACGACGACGGCCGTGCGGCCCTCGGCGGCCAGTCGCGGGATCATCTCGTCGATCCCCGGTCCCCACCACGGATCGGCCGTGCGCCCCACCGACTGCCACGCGATGCGGTGGTCCTGGAGACCGACCTCGGCCGCGACGAGGTCCCCGGTCGCCTGCAGGCCGTCGCGGTAGCGACAGGAGCGGTCGCAGTCACAGGTCTTGCACCGTTGGCTGCCGTCGGAGAGCGTGCGGACCGGCAACGAGTGCGCGGTGAACAACACGGTGGGACGGGCGCGCGCGGCGTCATCGAGCGTCGCAAGTGTGGTGCGGAGCCGGTCGGCCACCCACGCGATGAACGAAGGGTGATCGTGGAACGAACGCACGAAGGTCATCGTCATCTCGGTGCCCTGTGCCTCGATCGCCCCGAGCGCGCGCTGTACGTAGGTTTCCACCGACATGCCGGACCAGTGGGGCGCCATCACGACGCCGATCGCTCGCGTGATGCCGTCGGCAGCCATCTGCGCAACGGCGTCGGGAACGAACGGCGGCGAGTGCTTCATCCCCAGATACGCGAGGTAGGTCCCCCTCTCGTCGGCATTCAGCCGCTCGACGAGCCCGTCGGCCTGGGCTCGGGTCGTGTCCAGCAACGGGAAGATGTTGCCGATCGCGGCGTAGCGACCTTTGAGCTCCGCAAGGTGCTCGAGGCTCGGCGCGTGACCGCCGCGGATATCTGTGTAATACCGCTCGATGTCATCTGGGCCGCTGGCCGTGCCGTAGGCCATCACGAGCACGCCGACGGGCGCTTCGGTCCCCATGGTGCGTGTCATCCTCCCCGGTGCCGCGTGCGCGGCTCCCGGGATCGATGCTCCCAGACAGCGGGGCTAGGTGGTGCGCCACTCCGACCAGCGCGAGGCCGGTGGCAGCGGCTCGGCGGCCTCTGGCTCACGCAGGTCGATGACCGTGTCATTTTCGGGGGCGGCGTCCTCGATCGACCCCTGCATCGACTCGCTGAGACCCGAGATACGCTCGTCGAGCGAGGCGAGGCGCGCCTCCAGATCGGCAAGCCGGCCCTCCGCCTCGGCGGTGTGGGAGTCACCGGCAGCAACGTAGTTGAGGGCGTCGCGACGCGCGGCCTCGAGATCGGCCTCCGCCTGCTCCGCGCGAAGCTTTGCGGACGTGGCGTCGCCGACCTCGCGCATGATCGCGCGCAGGCTCGATTCGAGATCCACCACCTTCAATCGAAGGCGATCCGCCAGTTCCAACGATCGCTGTGCGGACTCTTCCATCCGCTCGGTCTCGCGCCCAGCGGTCTCGAGGTCGCCACGTGCCCGGTTCACAGTTGCCGCGCCCACTTCGGCGAGCGCACGACGCAAGCTCGCTTCCAACTCCACGACGCGAGCCCGCAGACGATCGACCTCCGCGCGCGAGGACAGCAGTTCCCCGTCCATCAGCTCGGCTTGGCGGATTGCGGACTCGGCGCGCATTTGCGTTTCGAACAAGGCGCGTTCGGCAGCCTCGGCCCGTGCGGCCAGATCGGCCAACTCGTTGACATGAGCCTCGAGCGAGGCGATCCGGTTCCCGTCGCGCACCGCGAGCTCGGTCAGATCGCGCTCGCGCTGGTGGGCGGACGATAGCTGAAGCTCGAGGGCTTGGATACGCTCCAACGCGAACCGCTCCCCCGCCGGCGTACTGGCGCCGGGCGCCATCGCACGCGGCCGCAGACGCTCGCGCAGCTCCTCGACGCGGGCGGATGGCGACGTCGGGTCGATCGGCGACACGGGCGGTTGCGTGGGGGTGGACATCTCCTACCGAGGGTACCCCCCGCCCGCCCGCGCGTGTAGGCCCAGAGGGCGACTCCTGCCGGGCCGCAAGACCTAGGTCGGATGGTCCAACGCCGTATGCTGCGGCACATGCCGTCGTTCGCGACCACCGATCTATGCGATGCGCACGGCACCGAAGTCGCTGTGCTGCCAGCCATCTTCCGTGACTTCGGCGGGGATCGGACGTTCGCCGGACCGGTCGAGACGATCAGCGTTGCCGACGACAACGTCCTGGTCCGCCAGGCCCTCGAGGAAGACGGCGCGGGCAGCGTACTCGTGGTGGATGGCGGCGGATCGCTCGCCTGCGCTCTGCTCGGCGATCAGCTCGCCACATTGGCGCTGACGCATGGCTGGGCCGGCCTGATCGTGCACGGGTGCGTCCGTGATGTCGCGAGACTCGTCACGATCCCGATCGGCATGAAGGCGATCGGCGCGCACCCGCGCAGGAGCGGCAAGCTCGGGGGCGGCATGCGCGGTGGCCCGCTCGAGATCGGTGGGGTGCGCATCGCCCCCGGCATGTTCGTCTACGCCGATGCCGATGGCATCGTAGTCAGCGACCGACCGCTGATCTGAACTCGGCGACTCAGTGACAGCTGGTGGACCCGGAGTCCGTGAAGGTACCGCTGCTACCGTCGGGCAGGAACTGCCAGTCGTAGCTACTTGACCGCAGCGTCATCTTTAGGATGCCGAACGTGGTGTTGTTGCGCACCTGGCTGTTCGCGTGCGCGGTCCCCACGCCCGTGAAGAAGGCGCCGCCGGTCCCGACCACGAATTGCCGGATGCCGCGCGTGTTGTCCAGCGCGCCGCCTGCGTTCTGCGGCGCGAACCGCTCGTAGTTGTGGCTGTGCCCGGAGAGCATGACGTCGGCTCCCCCATCGAAGAGCGCCTGCCACAGCGGCTGCATGAATACATTATCGCCGTCGTGCCCGGAGGACCAACGGGCATGATGGGAGTAGGCGAGCGTGCACACTGCGGGATGGGCGGAGAGGTCGGCGCGCAACCATTGCTCTTGCGCCGAGCCGGTGGTGCAGGCCACGATCGTGCAGTTCGAGTTGAGCGCGATAACGTGCCAGGAGCCGATGTCATAGCTGTAGTACCCCTTGGCAGGATCCCCTGCCGAGGATCCGAAGTACGTGAAGTACCCGGATCCGTTCGGGGTGCCGTACTCGTGATTCCCGATTACTGGGTGCGTGATCGTCTTGACCCGACCCCAGGTCGGTGCGTATACGGCGTTGAACTGCGACAGCGAGCCGCTGTTGTATTGGTTGTCCCCCAGAGGCAGGACCGCCGCGTAGCCCCCGCTGACCAGCAGGTTCGAGGTGTAGAGCTCATGGCAGGCGGTCGACGTGCCCGCCCCGCCGTTGAAGGACGCATCGGTATTCGCGCACGCGATATCGCCGGCGGCGGCGATGACCGAGGTGGTGCCGCCGCCCGACGGCGTCGTGATCGTCGCCGTGTTGCTGACACCCGAGACGTTGCCGGCCTGGTCACGTGCCTTCACCGTGTAGTTGTAGGTCGTACTGGCCTTGGCTGACGTGTCGCTGTAGGCCGTCACAGCGCCGAGGCTCGCGATCTGCGTGCCGCCCCGATACACGTCGTAGGCGGTCACGCCGACATCGTCGGTCGAGGCCGTCCAGGTGAGATCCACCTGCGTCGGGCTGCCCGCGGTCGCGGCCAGGCCGGTCGGCGCCGTCGGGCTCGACGTGTCCGGCGCTCCCATGGTGATGACAAGCTGCGGCTTGTTCGTGCCCTCACGCGAGTTGAAGTCGACGCCGTCGGTGGAAAGACCCGCCAGGACGTAAGCCCAGGTGCCGTTTCCCGTCATCAGCGAGCTGACGTCGTACTCGACCCAGGTACCGGTGTTGATGCCGGCCTTGTCGTCCGTGGGTCCGCTCGTGCGAGCGGGCCGGGACGCCCATGTGATCCCGGTCTCCGTCCAAGAGGTCGCGGTCGTGTACACCGCCGGTCCGTCGGCGGTTCCGCTGGTCGCCCAGATCCGTAGCTTCGCGCTGCGCAGCGTGCCGGCGAGCCCCGAGGCGGTGAACAGCAGGTTCGACTCGACGTCGGGATCGGTGCCACCGTCGACCCGCAACGCTGTCGTGGTTCCGAAGTTGCTGGTCGCAGCCGCCTCTTGGACCTGTGCATCGGCCGTCGGCAGCAGTGTCACAACCTGTTGCGGCGTGGTGGCGCTGGACGTGTTCGACGGCGCCGACGTATTGCCGGCGAGATCCTTCGCCCGAACCTGGTACGCGTATGTGAGACCGGGGGCGGCCGACAGATCGGTGTACGAGGTGACCGCGCCCACAGTCGTCAGGACCACGCCGCCTCGGAGGATCTCGTAGTTCGTCACCGCGACGTTGTCGGTCGAGGCCGTCCACGACAGGTCGATCCGGTTGTACGCAACCGCGGTCGCGAGCAGGTTGGTCGGCTGGCTCGGCGCCTGGAGGTCCGACGTCGGGGCCGTCGCGGTGTTCGAGTCCGCCGAGCGGTGCCCGGCCGCGTCGATCGCCCGCACCTGATAGCTGTAGGTCACGCCCGCCATCACCGAGGTGTCAGAGTAGGTCGTGAGGTTCCCGATGGTTGCGATGACCGCGCCGCCCCGCACGATGTCGTACCCGGTGACGCCGACGTTGTCCGTGCCGGCGGTCCAGGCGAGGTCGATCCGGGTGCCACTGACAGCCGTTGCCGAGAGGTTCGTCGGCGGCGACGGGTTCTGCGTGTCGGGCGTGGTCGCAGTCGCGGTGTTGGAGAACCCCGACAGGTTGCTGCCCACGTCGAACGCTCGCACCTTGTAGGTGTACTGGGTTCCATTGGTGACGCCTAAGTCGGAGTACGCGGTCACGTTGCCGACCGACGTGAGGGAGACCCCCCCGCGGAAGATCTCGTAGCCGGTGACCGCGCTGTCCGTGGACGCCGTCCACGCGAGGTCGATCCGCGTGCCGGACACCGGCGTGGCCGTGAGCCCCGTGGGACCGCTCAGCACCCCGCCGGGCGTCGTGACCGACTCGGTGTTGCTCGGGTCCGAGGCGTTCGGAACCGCGTCGAGGGCCCGTACGAAGTACTGGTAGGGACTCGACGCCGCGGTCGTCGTGTCCGCAAACGTCGTGACGTTGCCGATCCTGGTGAGCAACGTGCCGTTGCGGTAGATCTCGTAGTTGGTCACCCCGACGTCGTCTGTGGACGCCGTCCAGGACAGGTCAACCTCATGGGCTCCTATGACGGTCGCGGTCAGCGTCGGCTGACTCGGTTTGGTCGTGTCGGCCAATGTCGTCGTGCCGGCGGTGTTCGACAATCCCGAACGGTTGTTGGCGGCGTCGCGAGCCTTCACCTGATAGCTGTAGCTCGTCGACGGGCTGAGGTTGAGATCGGCGTACGTCGTCACGTTGGCGACCGTGGTGAACAACGAACCGTCGCGAAAGATCTCGTAGTTGGTCACGGCGACGTTGTCGGTCGATGCGGTCCAGGCGAGATCGATCCGCGTGCCGGACACAGGTGTCGCGCTGAGTCCGGTCGGGATGCTCGGCGCGATCGTGTCACCGGTGGCAGAAGTCGTGATGACCAGCTGAGGCTTGTTCACAGCCTCGCGGGAGTCGAAGTTGACGCCGTCGGTCGAGGTGCCGGCAAGCACGAAGTTATAGGCGGCGTTGCCTGTGACGAGCGAGGTGACGTCGAACTCGAGCCAGGCGTTGGTCGGCACCGTGCCCTTGTCGTCGGTCGGCGTCGTCGTGCGCGTGGGCCGGTTGGTCCACGTGAGGGTCGTCTCGCCCCAGACATTATCCGCGGTGGTGTACACGGCAGGGCCGTTGGCGGTGCCGTCGGTGCCGACCCACAGACGCAGCTTCGCGTTCTGGATCGTGCCGGACAGACCCGAGACCCCGAAGCGCAGGTAGGTCTCGACCGCGGGGTCGGTGCCTCCGTCGACGCGAAGCGTCGTGGACGTGCCGTAGTTAGTGGAAGCGTTGGCCTGTTGGACCTGGGCGTCGGCGGTGGTGATGAAGGTCGAGGTGGTCGGTCCGGCCGGTGTCGTCGCCGTTACCGGCGGGGTCGAGAGCCCCGATGCATTCGGGACGGCATCCAGTGCACGAACCTGGTAGCTGTAGCCCGTCGCGGGCAGCACCGAGGTGTCCGAGTAGGAGGTCACGTTGCCCACCACGGCCAGAGAAGCCCCGTTGCGATAGATCTCGTAGTTGGTCACGGCGACGTTGTCGGTCGATGCGGTCCAGGCGAGATCGATCCGCGTGCCGGACACAGGTGTCGCGCTGAGTCCGGTCGGGATGCTCGGCGCGATCGTGTCACCGGTGGCAGAAGTCGTGATGACCAGCTGAGGCTTGTTCACAGCCTCGCGGGAGTCGAAGTTGACGCCGTCGGTCGAGGTGCCGGCAAGCACGAAGTTATAGGCGGCGTTGCCTGTGACGAGCGAGGTGACGTCGAACTCGAGCCAGGCGTTGGTCGGCACCGTGCCCTTGTCGTCGGTCGGCGTCGTCGTGCGCGTGGGCCGGTTGGTCCACGTGAGGGTCGTCTCGCCCCAGACATTATCCGCGGTGGTGTACACGGCAGGGCCGTTGGCGGTGCCGTCGGTGCCGACCCACAGACGCAGCTTCGCGTTCTGGATCGTGCCGGACAGACCCGAGACCCCGAAGCGCAGGTAGGTCTCGACCGCGGGGTCGGTGCCTCCGTCGACGCGAAGCGTCGTGGACGTGCCGTAGTTAGTGGAAGCGTTGGCCTGTTGGACCTGGGCGTCGGCGGTGGTGATGAAGGTCGAGGTGGTCGCCGCACTCACCGGCAGCTGCGTCGCAACGACCGCCGAGACCGCCACGAGCGCGGTCGCAAGCACGAAACGGAGCACGCTCGATCGCGCCACGCCTCGTGTTCCTGCGCCGTATGTTCTCCGAAGAACAACCACCGTTAGGACTCCCTCCGGCCAGATGCGCCCTAGAGCATTTGCAGTAGCTTACTCGCACAAGTCCTAAGACGCGAGTCAGGCGAAAGGAGTAGTTCGAACGACCAACCTCTTAGGAGATCGAGAAGGTCCGGCCTTCGGCTGCCATCGCTCGTGTCTCCTCGGGAAGGTCGGCGGCGGCCAGGATCGAGGGCAGCAGCTTCGGCTCGCGAGTGAGCGCGCGGAAGACGATGGCGACTGTGACGGCGTGATCGGGCCGATGCGACACGGTGATCTGGTCGCCGGCCGACACGGAGCCCGGCGTGATCACACGCAGATACGACCCGGGGATCGCAGCCGCAGTGAAGGTCGCGAGCCAGCCGGGCTCACCGATCCATCCTCGGAACGTCGAGCACGGGATTCGCGGATCGGTGATCTGCAGTTCGACCCCGTCCCCCACGATCCAGCGTTCGCCGATGAGCGCTCCGTTGATGTCGATGCCTTCGGTCGTCAGGTTCTCCCCGAACGACCCGGGGGCAAGCGTGCGTCCGAGGATGCCCGCCCAGTGATCGAGGTCTTCACGCGCGTACGCGTATACCGCCTGGTCCTCCCCGCCATGATTCGCGCGATCCCCGATTACGTCGCCGACCAGACCGCTCCCGAGTCCGTCAGCCTTCGAACCGGGCGCGCGGACGCCGACCGGATGGCTCGTCGGACGCTTGTCGATCCCGGTCGTCGTCGCTTCCTTATACGGATTGGGTCGCACCCGGGCGACGTTGACGCTGACGACGCGAGCCGAGGGAGAGGCTGACATCTGTCGAGGCTAGCAAGCTTTGAGACACCCCTGGTCTTCTAACTACAGTCGTGTTATTTTCGCGCCCGTGGCGATAGCAGTGTCCTCGGACATCGAGCTACCGGGAGCGGTGACCATCCGATGCGGGCGGCCCAGTCTTCGGGGGCGCCGGTGCCAGGCAAGGCTTTTCGAGGTCTTCTACTTCGGGGAGGATCCTGTCGTCCGTGCGAACCCGGAGACCGCAGAACCTGTCGGTGTCTACATCGGTCCCGGCCGGCTGCACCCATC
This sequence comes from Actinomycetota bacterium, assembly GCA_040004125.1. GTDB lineage: Bacteria > Actinomycetota > UBA4738 > UBA4738 > HRBIN12 > AC-51. The sequence continues at coordinate 3,493 of JBDUBL010000007.1, read as the reverse complement.
GGATCAACGCTGGAAGCTCCGGCACCGTTGCTGGTCGGGTAAACCCATCCTTACCCACGGCTACGTGTGCCGAATCGGCAAGGTTGCCCGCGACCGTGGGCAAGGTGCGATCGACCTCGCCCAGCAGCTCTAGCTGCGCACGCGGATCAAGCTGCCCTGCTCGCGCTCACCAACCCTCGGGGTTGCAAGTGATCGGCCCATGCACCGTCGCGTTCACCGCCGTCCCGTCGGCGTTCTCGACCGTGGAAAGGTCGTTGGTCGTCGTTCCACGCTGGACCTCCGCAACGGTCACGACCGCACAGAACTGCGTCCCTGTCTCACTCGCCGCGACAAGGGTCACGCCCTCTCCCGACGAAGGTCCGATGAAGACGGCCCCCGGGCTGGCGGGCGCCGGCTGTAGATGGGAGTTCGTCCAATCGATGTCCGGCGCCAAGTTCCCGGCCGCTGCAAGACTGAATGTGTCGGTGTCGCCGTCGTTTCGAAGGTATCGCTGCGCGGTCTCGGCGGCGAAGGTGAGACGTCCCTGGGCGGCGGTGTCCTGCTGAGCAGGGGTCGATCCCCACGAGCCCGTGTACCCGCAGATGTTCTCTTCCGACTGGACGCCGACAGGATCACCGTTCCTCATGGCATCGAGGAGATAGCTCGTGCCAAAATCGTCATCCGGTGCATTCGACCGGAACCAATCGTTGATCCCCGCAACGACCCGCAGCGCTTGCGCGGTTCCCGTCTGATCTCCTCCAGAGGATGCGTCCAACCACCGCTGGCCCCACTGACACTGTGCGACGAACACCATGCCGTGCACCACGATGCCGCGATTGAGCCCCGACCCGATCATCGAGGAAGCCGACCCGCCGGCTTCCTCCGGAATGGACTCCTGGCGCTGAACCCAGACCTCGAAGGATCCTCCGTCGGGAAGACGGATCGCCGGCGTGAACTCGGCGACGACCGCCTCGAGGTCGGCTTTGCTCGAGATCGGCCCCCCCGGATCGGCGATGCCCTGGAGGGCGATCGGGTCATCGACCGTCCAGGGGTGGACGGCGATCGCAGCGGCGAGGCTCGCTGCTGCGATCACGGCAGCGATCCCGAGCGTGCCGACCGTTGCCGCGCGCCGAGGACGTCGGACCCGAGAGACAGCGCTCCGCGCCTCCACGACGGCGCGCATCCGCTCTTTCGTCTCGACATCGGGTGGTCCGATTCGGCCCGGCAGGCCCTTCAGCAGTTCGAGGTCATCCATGTCACACCGTTCCTTCCGCATCGGGTACTGCGTCGGTTCCCAGTGACGCCCGCAACCGGCGCCGGGAGCGGTTGATCCGCGACGCCACGGTCCCGGTTGGGATCCCGAGTGCGACTCCCACTTCTTTGTAGGACAGGTCCTGCCACGCGAAGAGCAGGAGCGCGTCGCGGTCACCCGGATCCAACACCAACAGGGCGGCGACCAGTCGTGGGGCCGCCCGGAGCGCGTCGACCCGTGCCTCTGCCTGGTCGAACTCGTTGGGTTGATCGCCCGAGACGGCGGCGGCCTTCCCATATGCCAACAGCTGTCGGCGCTCAGCTCGCCTGGCGTTGTGCACGAGGTTGGTGGCGATCCCGAAGAGCCACGGACTCGCACCGTCGTGAAGCGCGACGAACGACTCCCGCCTCGCGAACGCGCGGGCGAAGGTCTCGGCTGTTAACTCCTCGGCGAGCGGCGCCCCGACGCGGCGGCTGATGTAGCCATGGATCACGTCGACGTGCCGGTCGAACAGGGATCCGAAGACCTTCGGGTCCGAAACCGATTCCCGGATGAGGTCAGCGTCCGAGACCTCTGTCGCCGTTTTGGCCGTCTTGTTCACCGCGTGCATGCCCCTTCATACCCGAAGCCGCGCTCCCGCTTCACGGCTGCAACCGGTCTCTGACCAGCAAGGAACGTTTGTTGCCAGGAAGCTTCGGCGGCCTCGAACCCACAACCTCGAGGAACGATGTAGGCCGACGTCCGCTTCCTCTCGCCTACGACCGCCGGGCAACCGGGCAAGTGCTGACCGTCCTCGACGGCCTGAACCCGGCCGTGTGGACTCTGTCCACCAAAGGTGCCTGAGTCGGAGGCGCTTCTCACCATCGAAGGCCGATCGCCCGGTGAGCTCGACCTGATCAACGACGCCGAGGGACTTGCTCGAAGGGCGCCAGCATGGAGGCCTGAGCCGGATAGGGCTTCGCCTGAACCTCACGAGCGTCGGCCGCACGAAGGGGTGGGCTCCGGGGGAGAGACTCGAACTCTCAACCTACGGATTAATAGTCCATGAGAGGTCGTCCAGGGCCGTCCATGTACGGCCACGGGGTCGGACAGGGCGGTCAAGGATTCCACTATCGTCCACTGACGTCCACGGGCGTCCATCGGCTCGGCTGTCAGGTTGGCTGTCAGGAGCAGCCTGCGAGTTCAGCGCGATCGCCTGCTGCGGCGCGAGGTCTCGACAAGCGTCGGGGCGCTTGGAGCCGCTCAAGAATCTCGCATGCTTGCTTCAGACGGACGCGGCCTCAGTCGGTCGGGCGAGCCCGAGGAGGCACCCGCCCGGGGCCGAGCGACGCGAACGCCTGCTCGCCGACGACCCTGAACTGCTCTCACCGATGGGCGGAATCGCCGCAGGCATCGGCTGAGGCATCCAGGTCCCCGCCGACCTCAGCGAGAGTGGCCCACGTGGGGTCGGCTACGGTTGCGGACCCCAGTCGATGCCTCGTGGTGCGCCCGGCAGCGATGCGATCAGGGTGCGGTCGGTCCCATCGGGACGCATCTTCATGAGCCTGTAGGTTCCGTTGTTGTCGTTCTCGATCCTGAACGCAATCCATCGTCCGTCTGGGGAGTAGGTCCCGGAGAGTGCGCCGACGCCCGGTCGGTCAATGTGCGTGAGGATCCGCATGTGCGTCCCATCGGGTCTGATGGTGGCGACGTTTGAGGAGTGGCCATCGGGAGCATCGCCATAAACCGTAAAGAGGATGTGGTTCCCGCGAGGGGCCCAGTCGTTCTTCAGGGCCACCTCGAACGAGTAGGGAACGATCATCCGCAGGCCGCCGCCGTTCACGTTGATCGCGAATATCCCCTGTAGGATCTCGAGCTTCTTCGCACGGACGAAACTCACGGTCCTTCCATCCGGCGAGACGGCCGGACCGGTGTCGGCGGTGTATTTGAACGGGCTCTTCGTAAGGCGCCGCTCGTTGGTCCCGTCGTCGCGGCTTACGAACAACCCCCCCTTCCCGCAGTCGCATTCGAAGACGATGTGGCGGCTCCCGGGGATGAAGTCAGGTTGTTCGCGGTAGCCCGAGTTCGTGAGATCACGGAAATGGCTCCCGTTTGAATGCATGATCGCGAGGTTCGAGGCGGTGCCCTCGTTGACATCGTCCGCGAACAAGATCGTGCGACCCTTCGGTGACCAGTCGGGAGTTAGCGCGGAGCCGCTGGCGCTGGTTAGCTTGCGGAGACCGGTTCCGTCGCGCTTGATGCTGTAGATCTCGGCTCCCGACC
>JBDUBL010000050.1:0-15486 GCA_040004125.1 Actinomycetota bacterium | reverse complement strand
GCACGGTGGAGCAGTTGATGGACCCCCTTGAGCCCTTCGCCGCGGCCGAAGAGCGCTTCCGATCTCTCCGGCGGCGACCCGTGCATCCGAACTAGTTCGTTCGGAAAAACATCCACTCAGCCCTTGACCCATAGGGAGTAGTTCGTATTGGCTACGACCACCGACGGTGAGGTGGCCTCACCGAGGTTCCCATTTGGGGGAGGAGGGGTCGATGAGAAGGACGCTGCGCAGATCTGTCGCACTCGCCGTGGTGTTGGTCCTTGCCAGTGCGAACGTCGCGTTTGCGGCCGTGACCTGGGGCTCGAGGGTAGCCTTGCCGGGCAACTACGCCTGGAACTACAGCAACTCTCTCGACTTTACGGGCACGCCTGGAACCACGAACTTCAAGCTGCACGAGGCCTTCGTCTCGGACGCGAGCCTGCCCGAGGCGATCAAGTACACCTCGAGCAAGAACGGCACGTCGTGGACGAGCCCCACGAAGGTGTCGGGTGCTCAGCATGCCGAGGGATCGAGCCTCGCCGCGGCCGGCTCCACAGTGATCATCGGCTGGTTCACCGGGTACAGCTCCTATGACCCGGCGGGCGCGGCCCGTCAGGTGCAGGTCAACGTGAGCTCGAACAACGGGGGCACGTGGTCCGGCATCCAGAAGCTGAGCTCGGCAAAGGGCAAGGTCGACTACCCGATCGTCGCCGCCGCGAAGACCTCCGGCGGCCCGACCAACGCCTACGCGGCCTGGGTCGACTCGAAGTCCGGCAACGTGCTGTTCCGTGAGTCGAGCAACGGGGGCGCCTGGTCGGCGCCGATCACCCTCGGCACGACCGCGGCGACCCAGTCGGGTGCCGGCTACGGGTTCTCCGGGTTCGCCAACATCGCCGCCACCGACGACCTGATCGCCGTCACGTGGATCGCCGATGACACCGGCACGCTCAAGGCCCGCGGCATCGACCTCAACGGCAGCGCCACCGCGGCGGCGACCCTGGGCAACTGGCATGCCACCTCGACGTTGGCAGACAAGATCTCGGTGGCCCAGAACGGCTACCCGATCGCGTCCGCTTCGCCGTTGAACACCGGTGTCGTGACCGTGGCATACAACACCGACACGGCACAGCGGTTCGTGACGTTCAACGGCACGTCGTTCGCGGCGGCCAAGACGATCTTCACGAACAACGCCACCTACACAGGCGGGTACTCGACCGCGGTCGAGCCTGCGCCGGGCGGCGGATTCGTCGCCATGTGGGCCGGGTGCCGCGACACGGGCATCACGAACCCCTGCAACTACGGCAGCGCCAAGGCGAAGTTCGATGAGCTCGCCGCGACGTCGGCCACCGGCACGACCTGGAGCGCTCCAGCGGTCGTGGCCGCTTCGTCGAGAACCGCGATGTTGAACGACGAAGCGTCGTTGGTCGTCATCCCGGGTACGTCCGGGGTGAAGGTCTTCGCCCAGTACAACGCCTACAAGTCGAACTACGGCTACTACGACGTGTGGGTGAACATCGGCAGCGGATCGCTTTAGTCGAGGCGACCGGTCGGTGAAGAGGGCGGGGCGGATGCCCCGCCCTCTTCCTATGCTCAGGCCATGCACGAGCTCGATCGGATCAACGAACGGATCATCGCGTGCCGGGCGTGCCCCCGCCTGGTCCGATGGCGTGAGCAGGTCGCCCGCGACAAGGTCGCGCGCTTCGCCGACGAGGAGTACTGGGGCAAGCCGATCCCCGGGTTCGGGGATCCGGCGGCGCGGATCGCGATCCTCGGCCTTGCCCCCGCCGCGCACGGCGGGAACCGGACCGGACGGATCTTCACGGGCGATGGCAGCGGCGACTTCCTGTTCGCATCGCTGTATCGCTGCGGGCTTGCGAACCAGGCCACGTCGATCGCACGCGGCGACGGCCTGGTCCTGACCGACGCGTACGTCACCGCGGTGAACCGTTGCGCCCCGCCGGCCAACAAGCCGACCCCCCAGGAGCGAGACCGGTGCCTTCCCTTCCTCACGCAAGAGCTCGCCGCGCTCACCGACCTGCGCGTGATCGTCGCTCTCGGCGCATATGCGTGGGACGGGGCGCTTCGCGCGATCGCCGCTGGTGGCTTGGCGACTGCGTCTCCGAAGCCCCGGTTCGGGCACGCTGCCGAGGCGATCGCCAGTTCCTACACGCTCGTCGGCTGCTTCCATCCGAGCCAGCAGAACACGTTCACGGGCAAGCTCACGCCCGACATGCTCGACGCGTCCCTGCGTCGCGCCATCTCGCTCGCCGGCTGAGCGGATCCGCCCCGGGGCGGGGCTATGCTCATCGCCATCCCACTCGAGGAGGACCTCATGCGCGCTCGGAACCTGCTCACACTGGCCGTGGTCCCGCTGGTGCTCGTGTCCACCGGTCTGGTTGCCGATGCCACGATGCCATCCAGGGGGCTGTGCACGATCACGGGGACCAACGGCAACGACAAGCTGGTCGGCACCGGTGGCAACGATGTCATCTGCGGAAAGGGTGGCGCGGACCGTCTCTACGGCAAGGGCGGCGCCGACCAGATCTTCGGCGGCGATGGTGCCGACGACATCTGGGGCGGCAACGGCAACGACCAGCTGTCGGGCGGCACGGGCGGGGACTATTTCGCCGATGGGCCGGGCGCCGACCGGATCTCGGGTGGCGAAGGTCGCGACTACAACCTTGGCGGCCAGGGCAACGATCACTGGTACGGCGGCCCTGACGGCGACGCGTTCACCGACTTCCGCGGCTGGGACTACATCAACGGCGGCGACGGCAACGACGAATGCCTCGCGACCTACGACGGCGGCGGCCACGACACGATCGTTGGCGGCGCCGGATCCGACAACTGGTTCGCCGACAACGTGGACGCCGTCAGCTCGGTGGAGGACAAGTTCCCCTGCTTCGCCGAGTAATCCGACGCCTCCGTTGGGGCCTGCGGGGCGTATCTTCGAAGCGTGGGCAGACACAGCAGGTTCTACGCCGTTCCTCGTGAGGAGGACAAGCGCCCGATCGACCGCGATACGGTCCGCCGCGTCGTGGCCACCTTCCGCCCGTACAAGCGCAAGGTCGGGCTTGTCGGGTTCCTGATCGTCATCACGTCGGGGCTGGGCGTGGTCAACCCGCTGCTGATCGCCTGGATCTTCAACCAGGGGTTGTTCGGCAACCCGCCCGGAACGTGCAACGGTGGCGCGTCCTGCCCGCAGATCGACGTGGTCTATATCGGGGTCGCGTTGATGGTGATCATCCCGATCATCACCGGCGCGCTCGGGATCGCCCAGACCTACCAGGCGAACCTCGTCGGGCTCCGCGTGATGCAGGACCTCCGCAATGCCCTGTACACCCACCTGCAGCACATGCCGTTGCGGTTCTTCACGGGCACGCGCACCGGCGAGATCCAGTCGAGGCTCGCCAACGATGTGGGCGGGGTGTCGACGGTCGTGACCGATACGGCCTCCTCGGTGCTGTCCAACATCGTGGTGATCATCTCCACCTTGATCGCCATGGCCATCCTGTCTATCCCGCTCACGCTGCTGTCGCTGTGTCTGTTGCCGGTGTTCCTATGGCTCACGGTCAAGGTCGGCCGAGCCAGGCGCGAGGTCGCCTCCAGTACCCAGCAGACGATGGCCGACATGACCTCGGTGACCGAGGAGACGCTCAGCGTCAGCGGAATCCTGCTGTCCAAGGCGTTTGGTCGCCAGCTCTATGAGATCGGAAGGTTCAGCAAGGAGAACGAACGGCTGACCGGGCTGCAGATCCGCCAGACGATGATCGGCCGGTCGTTCTTCGCCGTCGTCGGCACGTTCTTCTCGATCACACCGGCGCTCGTGTATCTCGTTGCGGGCGTGATGCTGAACCACGGCAACACGTCGCTGTCCGCGGGCTACCTCGTGGCGTTCACGACACTGCAGTCACGGCTGTTCTTCCCGATCGGCTCGATGTTGCAGGTCTCGACCGAGGTGCAGTCCTCGCTCGCGCTGTTCGACCGGATCTTCGAATACCTCGACCTGCACCACGACATCACGGATGCGCCCAACGCCGAGGCACTTGTGAACACCCGGGGCGCCGTCGAGCTTGAGCACGTCCGGTTCCACTACGACGCGTCGGAAGCGCCTGAGGAGGGTCAGCTCGACGATCGCGAGTGGACACTGGACGACGTGTCGCTTCGGATCGAACCCGGGCAGCTCGCCGCCCTCGTCGGACCAAGCGGCGCGGGAAAGACGACGATCACCTACCTCGTGCCCCGGATGTATGACGTCGACGAGGGCGCGGTGCGCATCGACGGTCGCAACGTGCGGTCCACGACGTTGGCCTCGATCGCCGACGCGATCGGCATCGTCACCCAGGAGACCTATCTGTTCCACGACACGATCCGGCGAAACCTGCTCTACGGGCGTCCCGATGCGACCCAGGAGGAGCTCGAAGCCTCGGCGCGCGCGGCCAACATCCACGACCGGATCGTCGAACTGGCCGAGGGCTACGACACGGTCGTTGGCGAGCGAGGCTACAAGCTGTCGGGCGGGGAGAAGCAGCGCCTGGCGATCGCGCGGGTGATCTTGAAGGATCCGAAGATCCTGATCCTGGACGAGGCGACGTCGTCGCTCGACACGACCAGCGAGCGGCTGGTGCAAGCCGCCCTCGAGCCCCTGATGCAGGGTCGCACGACGATCGCGATCGCACACCGGCTTTCGACGATCCTAGCCGCCGACGTGATCTTCGTCCTCAACCGCGGGCAGATCGTCGAGCAGGGCCGCCACGAAGAGCTGCTGGCGCTCGGGGGGCTGTACGCCCAGCTGTACGAGCAGCAGTTCCGCGATCAGACGGAGCCGGCGCCGAGCTCCTTGCGGTAGCCGAGCAAAACGAACCCGTCGGGAAGAACTTCGTCGGGCATCCGTCGGTACCCGAGCGCCTCGTACATCGCTCGTGCCGCGGTCATCCACTGTGTTGTGTGCAAGGTCATCTCGGTCTTCCCGGCGTCTCTTGCGCGAACCTCGGCCACGTGCATCAGCGCTCGACCGAGGCCGCGTCCCTGGGCCCCGGGCGCCACCCCGAGCATGCGGATATGGGCGAGATGCTCCTGCAGCGGATCGTCATTCGCATCGACCCGCTGGCTGAGCTCCAGGGTGAGGCTTCCGACGATCGCCCCATCCTCGATCGCCACGAGGATCATGGTTCGCGCCGCACGGTCGGCGACGTCGGCGATCCGGGACAGATACATCTGGTCGCGCACCAGCCCGCGGTACGCCTCGGCCGTGATACGCCCGGTCTCTGCGTGCTCGGCCTCGGTCGCCTCGCGGATCTCCATGGCCGATGAGGCTACCCACCCGCGGGGCCTCGGATGGTCAATGTCATTGACCATGCCTGGTCGCCACGGCAAGATGCCGCCAGTGACCGACATCACCCGACTGCTGCTGGAGGCTCGCCGCTCCCTGGCCTCCGAACTGGACGCTGACCTGGCCGAACGAGGCTATCCCGACCTTCGCCCGGGCCACGCCGCCCTGTTCCTGTCTGTAGACCGGCGCTCGGGCTCTCGGCTGACCGATCTGGCCGAGCAGACCCGCCTGACCAAGCAGGCGATGATGTCGATGGTCGATGACCTGGAGGGACGCGGCTACGTGCGGCGTGTGCCGGACCCGGCCGACGCTCGCGCCAAGCTGGTGCGGCTCACGGCCAGCGGCCGCCGGGCGGCGGCCGAGTGTCGCCGCGCGATCCAGGGTCTCGAGCAGCGAACCCGCCGCCAGCTGGGCGACCGAAGCTACGACGTCCTGCGCGAGGCGCTCGAGGTGCTCTCCGAGCCGATCGAACCGACCGAGTAGCGTCGAGCGGCTAGCATCGCTTTCATGCCACAGGAAGCCACCGGCAAGACCGGGGCACCGTCGGAGGCCCGCCAGAAACCCGAGCGGCCACGCGACGAGCTCGGGCGCCCGCTGGCGTGGGGCGAGGCTTCGAGGCTGCATCTGCCCGATTTCGACGCGATGAGCCTGCAGGACAACGACGAGGCGGCGCGCGGCTTCCTGGCGGCACGCAACTACTTCGGGGCACACGAGGCATGGGAGACCGCCTGGAAGCAGGCGAAGGGCACGGGTGAAGAAGAGCTGTTCAAGGGCCTATCCCAGATGGGCGCAGGCTACGTTCATCTGATGCGGGGCAACGCTCATGGGGCGATCACGCTGCTTCGGCGCGGCGCTTCTCGCGTGGGCGTCTATCCATCCGGCATCCGCGGTATCGACACCGTCGCCCTGGCTCGCCACCTGGAAGCCGCCGCGGATGCCGTCGCGGACGGGTCGTTGGTCCCCGGGCCTGAGACGACGGCAGACCCACCCGCCGTGTAGCCTTATCCCGATAGCCGCCCGGACCGCCGTGCGGCGCGCATACGGAGATGCCATGGCCAGTCAGTCGCTCGAGATCGAGTGGAAGGGTCGCACCGGCCCGTTCTCGCTCCAGTTGGGCCCCGGGGTCTTCAGCCCCACCGCCACGAGCAAGACCCTGGCCGAGGCGATCGAGATCGAGCCCGGCGACACGGTGATCGACGTCGGCTGCGGCAGCGGCGTCCTGGCGTTCGTTGCGGCCAAGCTGGGCGCCGCCAAGGTCTACGGCGTCGACCTCTCGCAGCGCGCGGTCGAGGCCGCCCGTGAGAACGCGAAACGTCTGGGCCTAGAGAACGTCTGCGAGTTCCGGCAGGGCGACCTGCTCGAACCGGTGCGCGACGTGTCGGCCAACGTCTTGATCGGCGACGTTTCGGGCATCCCCGACGACATCGCCGCGGAGTCCGGCTGGTTCGTCGAGGTTCCCTCGGGTGGTCCGACCGGGGCAGAGCTGCCGACCAAGTTCGTCCGCTCGATCGGCGAGACCCTGGCCCACGGCGGGCGTCTGTACCTTCCGACGGGAACGATCCAGTACGAGAAGCCGATCCTGGACGCGGCCCACGAGGTCTTCGGCGATCACATGCGCTCGGTGATGGAGCGGGAGTTTCCGCTGCCCGAGCTGATCGCGAAATCCAAGGCCGCCACGCAGATGGTCAAGGACGGTTTGGTGAGCTTCCGGCAGCGCGGCAGCCGCTGGCTGTGGCAGCTGCGTATCTGGCGCTGCGACCGCGTCTGAGGCGGGCTCAGTCCGTCGGGCGGAGCACCGCGACGGCGCCAACGTCGTAGCCCGCGGTGCGCAGATGGTCGGCGCCTCCGCGATCGATCGCGAGCACGATCCGACGGATGTCCGCCCCCGCGGCGGCGAGCACCTCGGCCGCGCGCCGTACCTGGTGACCCGTCGTGCTCACGTCCTCGATCAGCGTGGTGACGGCGCCCTCTGCCACGAGCCCCTCGACCTGCGCCTTCGTCCCGTACTCCTTCGCCTGCTTGCGCACGAGGCTCGTGGGCAGGCCGGTCTCCAGCGACACGGCCGCCACCAAGAGCATCGCGGCGCCCTCGGGGGCCCCGAGCAGCTCGGTGCCCGGGGCGAGCAGGGCCGCGACCGCGTGGGCCACGTCGCGTAGTAAGTCTGCGTCGGTCAGAAACCGGAATTTATCGAAATAGACCGTGGAGGTCTTTCCGGACGAAAGCACGAACTCGCCGTGGAGCTCGGAGGCTTCCACCATGCGCCGGATCAGGTCATCGCTCACGGCGGGTGAGCATAATCGGAACCACGATGCCAAGGACCCAGCGATCCCGTGAACGCCGCGGCTGGTACGACACGTTCGGACGCCGGCTCTTCTTCACGATGGACCCCGAGCGTTCCCACCGGGTGGCGCTGGCGACGCTGGCCCTCCCGCTGCCATGGAGCAGGATCGGCCACGCGGTGGCCGATCCTGCTCTGGCAACCACCGTGGCCGGTGTTCCGCTGGCCAACCCGATCGGGTTGGCCAGCGGCTTCGACAAGGCGTGCGAGCGCTTCGGCGCGCTCGGCAAGCTCGGCTTCGGCTACGTGGTCGGGGGGACGATCACGCTCGCGCCGCGAGCCGGCAACGCCAAGCCGCGGATCGTGCGCGACCCGATGACCCGGGCGATCGTGAACGCCATGGGGCTGCCGAACCCGGGAGCGAAGGCGGTTGCGGCTACGCTCGCGCGGACGCCCCGGACGACGTCACGATGGGTGTCGCTTGCAGACGAGATGGTGGACGACGTTTGCGCCGCCCTCGATCTGGTCGCTCCGCATGTGGATGCGATCGAGCTGAACGCGAGCTCGCCGAACGCGGGGTGGGCCCATGGGGCCGAACATGTGGGGACCGTGATGACCGCGATAGGGGCCAGCTCACCCGTGCCCGTGTTCGTGAAGATCCCGCCGTTCGCGACCGACGAGGCGCGCGAAGGCGTGCTGGCGATGGCACGTGCCGCCCAGCAGGCGGGAGCCGCGGGCATCACGTGTGCCAACACGATCCCGGTGCGGGACACGCGCATGTCCACGGGGAGCGGTGGTCTCTCCGGGGGGCCGCTGACGCCTAGAACTCCGGCGCTGGTCGCCGCAGTGCTCGAGGCCATCGGCGGGTCCCTGCCCGTCAATGCCAGCGGCGGCATCTTCACGGCCGCCGACGCGCGCGCATGCCTGTCGGCCGGCGCCACGACCGTGCAGATCTATACCGGGTTGATCTATGAGGGTCCGGCGATCGCCGGTCGGATCGCCGCAGAGCTCCTCGCCACCGGCTCGTAGGCCGCCGTGTTGCAGGTGGCACCGGGCCCGGTCAGACTGAGCGCCTGTCCGTTGAGCCCTCGTGAGAAGGAGTGCCTTGGTCCAGGTCGTTCCCACTGAGCCCATGGCGCCCGGCACACCCCCCGAGGGCGTCGCGGTGCGCCTGGAAGGTGTCGTGAAGCGTTTCGGTGAGGTTCTCGCCGTCGACGGGGTGGACCTCGACGTGCGGGAAGGCGAGTTCTTCTCGATGTTGGGGCCCTCGGGCTCGGGCAAGACGACGTGCCTGCGGATGATCGCCGGATTCGAGAACCCGACCGCGGGCCGGATCTACCTGGAGGGGCAAGACGTCGCCCGGCTCGCGCCCTATGACCGCGACGTGAACACGGTCTTCCAGGACTACGCGCTGTTTCCCCACATGACCGTGGGGCAGAACGTCACGTACGGTCTGATGGTGCGCAAGGTGGGCCGCGGCGAACGCCGCCAACGGGTGGTCGATGCGCTCGAGATGGTCAGGCTCTCCGGGTACGCGGACCGCAAGCCTGCGGAGCTGTCGGGCGGTCAACGCCAGCGCGTGGCGCTCGCCCGCGCCCTCGTGATGCGACCGAAGGTGTTGCTGCTCGACGAGCCGTTGGGCGCGCTCGATCTCAAGCTACGCCACCAGATGCAGATCGAGCTGAAGCACATCCAGCAGGAGGTCGGGATCACGTTCATCTACGTGACCCACGACCAGGAGGAAGCGCTGACGATGAGCGACCGGCTCGCGGTGTTCAACCAAGGCCGGATCGAACAGCTCGGCTCGCCGGCCGAAGTGTACGAACGCCCGGCAACCGGTTTCGTGGCCGGATTCGTGGGCGTCTCCAACGTGCTGTCCGGCGATGCCGCCCAGCAGGTCACGGGCGACCCCCACGCGTTCACGATCCGCCCCGAGAAGATCGCGATGGTGGAGATGGGCGCCACCGTGGAAGAAGACCGCTGCACGGCAACCGGACACGTCCGGGAGGTCGTATACCTGGGTGCGGTGACCCGCTACATCGTGGAGCTCGACCTGGGAGGCACGCTCACGCTGATGGAGCAGAATCTCGAAACGAGTTCGATGGAAGCCCTGCAGGTGCGCGGCCGTGCCGTGCGACTGGTGTGGAGCCGGCACAACAACCGGCAGGTGGAGGCGCCGAGCGGCGCCGAAGGACCCAATGACCAAGAGGAGGCGACCGTATGACGAAAGCGATGCGACTGCTCGCCCTGGCCGCGGTGATGGGGATGGTGGCGGTTGCGTGCAGCAACTCCAGCAGCTCCAGCTCGAGCGCGTCCGGCGGCACGACGGGACCGGCGTCGATCGGCCCGGGTGAAGGGCATCTGAGCCTGATCGTGTGGGCAGGCTACGCCGAGGACGACTGGGTGAAACCGTTCGAGCAGCAGACCGGTTGCCAGGTCGATGTGAAGGAAGGCATCGACTCCAGCGACATGGTCAACCTGATGAAGCAGGGCGGCGGCACCATCTACGACGGTGTGTCCGCGTCCGGTGACGCGAGCAACCGGTTGATCGCGGGCGGCGATGTTGCACCGATCGATGTCAGCATGTTCCCCGACTACGCCGATGTCATGCCGTCGCTGCAGTCGCCACCGCACAACACGGTCGACGGCGTGCACTACGGGGTGCCGTACATGTGGGGCCCGAACTTCCTGTTGTTCAACACCGACGTCGTCAAGCCTGCGCCGGACAGTTGGGCCCCCGTGTTCGATGCGAACTCTCCCTACGCGGGCAACGTCACCGCGTACAACAGCCCGATCTACATCGCGGACGCCGCGCTGTACTTGAAGGCGACCCAGCCCGATCTGGGCATCACCGATCCGTATGAGTTGACCTCGGATCAGCTCGACGCGGCCGTGAACCTGCTCAAGACCCAGTACGGCCTGATCGGGAAGTACTGGTCCGCCTATACCGACGAGATCAAGGGGTTCGCTTCCGGTGACATGACCATCGGGACGGCGTGGCCGGTCAATCAGCAGTACATCCAGATCGACAACAAGGTGCCGGTGCAATCCGTCATCCCGAAGGAGGGCGTGACCGGCTGGGCCGACACGTGGATGATGTCGTCGCACGCCCCCGATCCGAACTGCATGCTGATGTGGATGCAGTACACGCTGCAGCCCGACGTGCAGACGCAGGTGGCGGAGTTCTACGGGGCGACACCGTCGAACACGCAGTCGTGTCCGCAGTTGAACAGGGACCTCGGCAGTGCAGCGAAGATCTATCACTGCGGCGACGACACCTTCCTGTCGAGCATCGCGTTGTGGAAGACGCCGCAAACGGACTGTGGCAATGGCAGCACCGATTGTATGGACTACAACGCGTGGTCCGAAAAGTGGCTCGAGATCCAGGCGGGCGGCTGAGCAGTCGGTAGACCGACCGGAGGGTGGGGCGCGCCGGCAGGCGCGCTCCACCCGTCACCTTCTGTGACCCTGTGGCGACGAGGACCGAGACTTCGCGTGGCAGCATCCGTCGACGGACCTCGTCGTTCTTCTTCCGGCACCCCACGGGCCGAAGGGGACTGACGCTCTCCGCGCCGCTGGCGTGGATGCTCGTCGTCTATCTGGTGTCACTCGCGCTGCTGCTCGCCAACTCGTTCTGGCGCGCCGACTCGCTCACGAGTCATGTGGTGCGCGACTGGACTTGGCGCAACTACGACACCGTCTTCTCGGGTAATTGGCACACGGCGTTCCTAGAGAAGACGTACTACTCGATCGCGCTGCATACCGTCGTGATGGCATCGCTCGTCACAATCGCCGACATCGCGTTCGCGTTCCCGATCGCGTATTTCGCCGCGCGGATGGCCTCGCCGCGCGCGCGCTCGGCGATCATGATCGCCGTCGTCATCCCCTTGTGGGCGAACTACCTGATCCGAGTGTTCGCATGGAAGGCGATGCTCGAAGGTGGTGGTCCGGCGGAGGCATTCTTGCACGCGGTCGGCCTGACGAACACGTCGCTGACCGGCACGCCGTTCGCCATGTGGCTGACGTTCTGCTACCTGTGGTTGCCGTTCGCGATCCTGCCGATCTTCGCCTCGCTCGAGCGCGTGCCGTCGTCCTACATCGAGGCATCCGGGGACCTTGGCGCCCATGCCGCGACCACCTTTCGACGGGTCGTGTTTCCGCTGGCCGTTCCCGGGATCGTGGCCGGCTCGATCTTCACATTCTCGCTCACCCTCGGCGACTACATCGTGCCGACGCTCGTGGGAAAGGGGCTGTTCTTCGGCAACGCGATCCAAGAGCTGAACGTGAGCAACCGTCCGCTGGCGGCCACGGTCGCTGTGCTGCCGCTTCTGGTCGTCTTCATCTACTTGGCGCTCGCGAAGCGAACCGGCGCCTTCGAGGCTCTCTAGATGGAGGGACGGGGGCTCCGTTGGTTGCTGCGGGTCATCAGCGGCAGTGTGCTCGTGTTCCTGTACGTGCCGTTGGTCGTGGTCGTGCTGTACGCGTTCACCAAGGATCAGGTCGTGTCGTGGCCGCCGAATCTGTTCACGCTGTCGTGGTTCACGACTGCGTGGCACGACCCGAAGCTGCACCAACCTGTGGTGAACTCGTTCGTCGTCGGGATCTGCGCGACGGTGATCGCCCTCCTGCTCGGCTCGCTCGCCTCGTTCGCGATGGCGCGGGCGAGATTCTTCGGTCGGGACACGATCACGTTCGCGCTCGTGCTGCCGATCGCCTTTCCGGGGATCGTGACGGCGCTGGCGTTGTCATCGATGGTCGACGCGATGCCGGGGCTGAACTTCGGCATCCCTGCGATCATCATCGGCCACGCCACGTTCTGTGTGGTCGTGGTGTTCAACAACGTGATCGCTCGTCTGCGGCGTACCTCGGGCTCGATCGTCGAAGCATCGATGGACCTCGGCGCTGACGGGATCACGACGTTTCGGTACGTGACATTTCCGGCGGTGCGCACCGCGTTGATCGCCGGGGGGCTGCTCGCGTTCGGGCTGTCGTTCGACGAGATCGTGGTCACCTTTTACCTGTCAGGGACCGACGCCACGCTGCCGATCTGGATCTTCACGAACATCACGCACCCGTTCAGCCAGCCGGAGGTGTTCGCGGTCGCGACGGTCGTGCTCCTGATCTCGATCATCCCGGTGTATATCGCGATCCGGCTCGCCGGTGATGGCGCGCTGCGACCGGGTGCGGTGGCGCGTACACCGGCGCCGACGTCGAGCGCCTAGAGGTACTGGCCGCTGCGGCGTGGGTCGGACGGTCCCGGCGACTCGTCGGCCGACTCGCCGTCGGGCCGCGGGTTCTGCGCGAGGAGTCCTCGCCGCTGCAACTCGGCGAACTGCGCCTGAGCGGCGGCCTGCTGCGCGAACATCGCGGCCTGGATCCCGTGGAACAGGCCCTCGAGCCAGCCGACCAGCTGCGCTTGGGCGACGCGGAGCTCGGGCTCGGTGGGGACGGCCTCCATCGGCGGCGCCAGTTGGCCGAGCTCCTCGCGCAGATCGGGCGACAAGACCTCGGAGAGCGCGCCAACGGCCCGACCATAGATGTCGGCCAGCCGCTTGCGGCCCGGTTCGTCCAGCGTGGTCTGGCGGGTCTGCTCGAGCAACTCTCGGACCATGCTTGCGATGCGCAGCAACTTCGCCGGTTGTGTGATCGCCTCTTCAGCCTGCTCGATCGCGGCCGGCGTCGGGTCCACCGCAACGGCCTGCACGACGTCGGCCCCAGGCTCCTGCGTCTGCTCGTCGGTCATGGCGTTCAACCTAACACCGGGACGCTCAGGCGCCCCTGCCGAGCCTGCGCAGGAACAGCGCCTCAGCCTGGGCCATCTTCACGACCTCGGCGAGGTCCACACTCTCATTGCGGGAGTGGTAGTTCGACAGATGGTCCGCAGCGCCCCAGATCAGCACCTGGATGCCGGGGAAGGTCTCGGCGAGCATCGGCACCAGCGGGATCGAGCCGCCCGAGCCCATCTCGAGAACGTCGTGGTCAAAGACGGTCCGCAACGCCTCGCGCGCCGCGTCGAAGACCGGCGTGGACGTGTCGACCAGGTAGCCCCGGCCGGGCTCGTCATCGAGCGTGACTGTCGCGCGAACGCCCCAGGGAGCCGCGTCGCGGAGATGCTGAGCGACCCGCTCGGCCGCGGCCGGATAGTTCTCGCCGGGCGCCATCCGCAACCCGACGACCGCGGTCGCTGTCGGCACGATCTGGTTCGCGACCTCATCGAGTCGCGGGGCCTCAAAGGCGAGGACGTTGATCGCAGGCTTCGACAGCGTGCGATCGGCGATGGAGCCCGAGCCCAGCAGCCGCACCTCGGGTAGGACCAGGGCCTCGTCGCGGAACTCGGCCTCGGTGACGTCGCTCCCCGGCCACGGGAACGCGTGCAGCCCGGCGACCGCCAGCTCACCGTCGTCGTCGTGCAGCGAGGTGAGCATGCGCGACAGTGCCATGACGGCATCGGGCAGCGGGCCGCCGAAGGCCCCGGAATGCACCGCCTGGGGCAACACGTCGACCCGGACCGTGATCGAGGTCGAGCCGCGGATGCTCGTGCCGATCGTCGGCTCGCCCGTTCGCGCGTTGCCGCCGTCGGCCACGATCGCGATGTCGGCGCGCAGCAGGTCGGCATGACCCTGCACGAGGTCGGGGAGGTGTTCGGTCGAACACTCCTCCTCACCCTCAACGATGACCTTGATCGTCACCGTGGGCGGTCCCAGGGCCAGCAGGGCGCGGATCGCCGCGGCGTGGATCGCGATCCCGCATTTGTCGTCGGCGCTCCCGCGGCCGTACAAGCGGCCGTCGTGGATGCGCGGCTCGAACGGCGGCGCGTCCCACAGGTCGGGGTCGACGGCCGGCTGCACGTCGTGATGGGCGTACAGCAGGACGGTCGGTGCGCCCTCGGGGCCCGCGACGTGGCCGAAGACGGCCGGTTGACCCCCCTGCAGGTCCAAGATCCGCACATCGGTGAGCCCGGCGTCGCGCAGCAGCTGCGCGGTGAGTTCGGCGCTGGCCTGCACGGGGGCGCGGTCATACCCGTCGTAGCCGACGGATGGGATCGCGACCAGCCGCGAGAGCTCCTCGGTGATCCGGGGGAGGTCTCCGGCGATCGCGCTACGCAGCGTGTCGGTATCCATGGCGGAGCAGCCTACCGCGGCGTCTCGATCCGGCCCCTGTGCATCACGGCGACAGGCGCTCGACCCGCCAGCCGCCGGCCTCGTGTGCGTATCGGAACCGGTCGTGCAGCCGGAACCGCCGCCCCTGCCAGAACTCCACCTGGTCCGGGGCAAGGAGGTAGCCGCCCCAGAACGACGGGCGGGGCACGTCCGCGCCTTCGAAGCGTTCGGTGGCCTGCGCCACCCGACCCTCCAGTTCCTGCCGATCGGTCAAAGGCTCGCTCTGGTGGCTCGCCCAGGCACCGATCTGCGCCTCGCGCGGCCTCGTGGCGAAGTACGCGTCCGACGCCTCGGCGGGCACCTGCTCGACGCGGCCGCGCACACACACTTGGCGGTCGAGCTCGCGCCACAATACCGTGAACGAGGTGAGCGGGTTCTCGGCCAGCTCGCGGCCCTTACGGCTGGCGTGGTTCGTGTAGAAGACGAACCCCTCGGGCTCGACCCCCCGGAGCAAGACGTGCCGCACCGAGGGCGCGCCACGGGCATCAGCCGTCGCGAGCGCGATGGCATTCGCAAGCGGTACCCCGGCGGCGTCGGCCTCGGACAGCCACATGACGAACTGCACGATCGGGTCTGGGGCGAGATCGGTTCGATGCAGCGCGCCGTGGTCGTGGGCGCCGGTCGGAGCCTGCATCGAACCCGGGTCGGTCACGAGCGGCATCGTACGCGCCCGCCTGCCCGGTCCGTGCCCCCGGCAGGATTCGAACCTGCGCCCCCGGCTCCGGAGGCCGGTGCTC
>JBDUBL010000049.1:0-15791 GCA_040004125.1 Actinomycetota bacterium | reverse complement strand
GCCGTTCCAGCCCTTGGCGCAGGATCGATTCAAGGCTTTTGTAGCTGCACGCGCCAAGAACGCCGTCCAGGCCTCTTCACCGAGCATCTCGCGCACGAACCGGCCGGTGGCCCAGACCGTGAGCCCATCGACATACTCGTCGCGACCATAGCGCCACTCGTACTTCATCGGCTCGGTCCGCACGTGACGCAAGCCTGCGTCGAGCAGCGTCTCTTCGATCGCGGCGCGCCGCGTGAACCGATCGTGGTTCGGGATCGCTTTGGCCAGGGTCGGTTCCAGCAGGTCGTTGGGCACGACGGTGGAGACCAGCTCGCGCCAGGTATCGGTGAATGCATCGCGACCGTCGGTCCACGTCGTGAACGCGAGCGCGCCGCCGGGCCGCGTCACTCGCCGAAGCTCGAACAGGGCCGTCTGGACGTTCGCGAAGTGCGCCAGCACGAACGTGCCGAGCACGACGTCAAAGGCGCCGCCCGGGAAGGGCAGGTCGATCGCCTGGGCGGCAAGGAACTCGAGCCCGGGGTGGGCGCTGCGGGCGACGGCGAGCATGTCTGTGGAAGGATCGACCCCGATGGAGTCGGCGCCGAGATCGGCTGCGACCGCCGCCGAAACGCCGGTGCCGGTGCCGATGTCCAACACCCTCGTTCCCGTGGTCACGCCGGCCATCGTCGCCAGATCGCGTGCGGGTTCGGCGAAGCGCGGGCCGTGCACCCGTTCGTAGGTCGCCGCGGTTCGGTCATACGAGCGCCAGTCATCCATCCATCCAGCCTACCGGCGGCGGCTGCCATCGCTCGGCCCGATACCCTGGGGAACCGTATGTCGAGAGGGTATCCGTGAACGGATTCGCAGGCGTGATGGCCCTCGTGCTGGCCGAGACGGTGGCCGGGGCCTCCGTTCTCGTCTGGGGCTCCCCGTTGTGGAACGAGACCAAGCGTTCCTTCTTCTCGATCTGGACCGTCCTGATCGTCGCCCTGTTCGCGTGGCCCGGGTGGTGGTCGGCGACATCCGGAGCGATCGCCGGGAACACCGATGCGGCCAACGCCGTGCGGCTCACGCTCGCGACGGCGGTGATCTTGACGATCGCGGCGATCCTGCTGCTCGCTCGCCGGGGGGCGGCCGGTCGCGTGGTTGCGATCGTCGCATCCGTGGTATCGATCGGAAGCCTCGTCGCGTTGGCCGGCACCGGACGGCAATCGTTCGCCGTCTCCTTGTTTCAGTTGATCGCGGGCGCGACGTTCCTCGGCGCGGCCTACGACGCCTTGTTTCTGGGGCACTGGTACCTGACGGATCGTAAGCTGTCGCGCACCCCGATAAACCGACTGACCAACGTGTTGATCGCCGCCACGTTCGTGGAAGCCGGCGCCATCCTCACCGGCGGGTTCGCCGGCACGGCGTCCTCCCAAGCATTCAACCCACTGCTCACCGCGGGCGCGCTCGCGCCGTGGATCGCGATCGGCATGGTCGCGACGACGCTGCTGATCGCCGTGCTCGCTCGCGCGGCGCTCAAAGGGGAGCGAGCTTCCGCGGTGCAGTCCGCGACCGGCTTCTTCTACCTGTCGCTCGTCACGGCGTTCACCGCAGAGATCGCCGTCAACACGCGGTTCTTCCCGATCTAAAGGAGTCAGTGATGGTGTGGTTCGTCGTGCTCGGGCTCCTCGTCACGATGCTCGCATGGCGCTTGGTCACCGTGCGGGGTCGCGATGTGTGGCTGACGATCCCGCCGCTGCTCGGCGTCTTGGGTCTCGCATCGATCCTGCTGTGGTCGAAGGTGCCCGCGCCGGCGCCCGCGGGCTCGAACGTTCCCGGCGCGATCGGCGTCCTTGCGATCGGGGCCGCGACGGGGATCGCTCTGTACGTCGCCACGTTGGTGTTCGTGGCGCTCGCCCAGCACATCCCAGCCTTCGCGCGGCAGACCGCGGCCGCCTACGAGCGAGCCGCGACGGCCGATCCCCGGCGTGAGCTGATCTTGTCGCTGTTGCTTGCGGTCACCGGAGAGGAACTCTTCTGGCGCGGGATCGCCTACCGAGCGGGCGCCGACACGGCCGCAACGGCCGGGGTCGCCGCGATCGCCGTGTGCCTCCTCTACGTGATAGCGAACGTGCCGAGCAGATCCCTGCCGATCATCGCGGGCGCGATCGTGGGTGGCACCCTGTGGGGGGCGCTCGCGTGGTGGACCGGGGGCGTCCTCGCGCCGCTCGCGAGCCATATCCTATGGACGGGATTGATGCTCGCGCGACCACCCCGTGCGAGCGAGGTGGAGGTCGCGTGAGTTTCCTGTCGACGGCGGTACAAGAGGTGCTGGATCGCGGGCAGTTCTGCGCCGTGGCGACGATGACCCCCCGCGGACCGCATTGCACCCCGTTGGTGTTCGCGAGCAGCGGGGCAAGGGTGTGGTTGACCACCTCTCGCCGTTCGGTGAAAGCACGCGCCTGGCGGAGCGACCCGTCGGTGGCCGGTCTCGTGCGATCCGACGATCTCGCGGTCACGTTCACCGGCACGGTGCGCACCTATGACGCGCTGGACCGCCGGACGTGGGCGGCCGCCGTCGCAGGGGCGACGTCGATCGCGCGTGCGACCGCGACCTTCAGCGCCAAGAACGCCCGGTTCTTCGCCGGGTACGCGGTCGATGCGAGACAGGTGCCTCTGGCCTGGACGCCGCCGGGCCGCGTTTTCGTCGGCGTCGATCTCGAGCGGACCGCGTTGGTCGAGGCGCAGGGCGTGCAGGAGGGACGCGGGCGCTGGGGCGGCGAGGCCGGCTCGCACCCCGTGTTCCGGCGCACCCGCGGTGACGACGCGCTCGAGCAACTCCCCACCGAGATCGCGGCCGGGATCGGCCGAGCCGGGGAAGGGGCGCTCGCGGTCGCGGGCGAGCGGGGCCTTGTGGTGGTGCCGGTTCGCTGGCGGGCCGAGTCAGGCGCCCTGTACGCGATCCTGCCGGCCGAGACGCTGGCGCTGGCAGGTGCCGGCGCCGACGTCCCGGTGGCGCTGATGCTCGACCGCGCCTCGGTCTGGCGGGCCCGCGACATGGTCGGCGCGATGTTCCAGGGCGAGGGTTCGTGCTATGTGGAAGGTGCCGTCGGGTCGGGCGCGACGTCGCTCCGCTCGGTGATCGGCGCCAAGGAGCCCTCCGACATGGCACTCGTCCGCGTGCGCCCCAACCGCGTCGTGTGGTGGCGCGGCTGGAGCAGCGGCAGCGCGAACGTGCGATGACTACCTCCGTCGAGTACTCCGTCGAGGTCGACGCGCCGCCCGATACCGTGTGGGCCGTCACGAGCGACCCACGGGGCTTGCCTGCCTGGGAGCGGCACATCGAGTCGGTCCGGATGCCCCCGGGGGGCCTCGCGCAGGGCGTCGAGTTCGAGGTGGTGATGGTGTTCATGGGCGTGCGCGCCACGATCGGCTGCTCGGTCCGCGAGTGGGAACCGCCGTGGCGCTCGGCCGTCCATCTCAAGGGCGTGCTCGACGCGACGGTGATGACATCGGTCGCGAGCCTGCCGTTTGACCGAAGCGTCCTGCGCCACGAGGTGCGCTATGTCTTCAAGGGTCCGCTTGGATCCTTCGCCGCGGCGAGTGTGCGTGCGCTGGGGGGCGCCGAATACGCGCTCCGCAGAGGCACCGAGGGGCAGCTTCGCGCGATCGAGGCGCTCGGCAGCGCGTAACTCACCCAAGTCGATCCTCCACGTGACGGATATGCCCGCACTATCGCATGATGAACGGCCATGGGCGTCGGCCGGGTGGTGTGGGGCGCAGGACTCTTCGCGGGAGCGTGCGTGATCGGCGCGGCCGTGGTGCGTCGCGACGAGGCCGCCGCGGTCGACCAGGAGCTTTTCGATTTGGTCAACAGTGGCCACGGGGCTGAGGCCGATCGCGTCTTCGTCAGTCTGACCGAACTCGGCTCCATGTACGCGGCCGGAGCAGCCGCCTTGACGCTCACGATCCTCGGGCGCGGCGACGCCGCGACGCGCGCGATGGGGGCGGCCGGCGCGACGTGGGTACTGTTGCAAGGGATGAAACGGGTCGCCGACCGACCGCGCCCACTCGATGCAGATCCTGACGGCACGCGCCAGTTGATCGCGCGCCCGGTCGGGATGTCATGGCCGTCTTCCCACCCAGCCGTGCTCACGACGTTCAGCCGGGTCGCCGCGCGCGAGCTCGGGGTCGACGCCGGTGGCCGCGGGGCGCTGTCCGCGCTCGACGCGACGGTGGCGGTCTCCCGCGTGTATCTCGGTGTGCACTACCCGAGCGACGTGCTGAGCGGCCTGTTGATCGGCCGCGCCGTCGCGCGTCTGTGGCCTCGCGGCCGGGCGTAGGCGAGGGCGCTGCTAGGCTCGCCCCTGATGGCTTCGATCACGGTGCTGAGCTCGGTCGGTTGGCCCGTGGTCGATCGCTTCCGCGTCGGAAACACGTTCGCGATCTCACCCCACGGCCTCTTCATCGCGATCGGTTTCATGGTCGGCGCCTGGCTGTTCGGACGGATCGCACCTGCCCGGGGCGTGAGCGAGCGCGCGATCAGTTCGATCGTTCTGTGGTCGTTGATCGGCGCGATCGTCGGGGCGCGGTTCTTCTATGTGCTCGCGCACTGGTCGGAGTTCAGCCCCCAGCCGCTCGAAGCCCTGCTCATCTGGAAAGGGGGGATCTCGCTCCTGGGCGGCATCGCCGGCGCGACGATCGCGAACGCGATCAACATCCGGCGCTTCGGCTTGCGGTTCTTCCAGATCGCCGACGCGCTTGCGGCTCCCTTGGCGCTCGGGATCGCGGTCGGGCGCATCGGCGATCTGATCATCGGCGATCACCTTGGCAAGCCAACATCATGGTTCCTGGCGTGGCGCTATTCGGGCGGCACGGTGGCGCCTCCGTTCTCATGCGTACAGGAGTTCTGCCAGGCGCCGCTGCAGGGCGACCGACTCCAGACGCTCGGACGCACCGGGTCGGAGCTTCTGGACCGCACAGGTACGGTCATCTCCGCGGGCGTTGGCGTCCACCAGACTGCGCTCTACGACATGCTGCTCGCCTGGGGGCTGTTCGCGCTGTTGTGGTGGTTCGTGAAGCAGCCTCGTCGCGAAGGGCTCGCCGCGCTGCTGTTCGCGATCTACTACGGGTGTTGCCGGCTGCTTGAGGATTTCTTGCGGATCGACAAGCGCTTCGGGCCGCTCACTGGCTCGCAATGGACGGCGCTCACGGTGGTGCTGATCAGCGTGACGATCTGGGCGTACCTGGCGGTCTCGAAGCGGCCGGGACCGACGACGCCGCCGCGGCCGAACATCCGTCGACGGTGGCGCGATGATCCCGCGACCGTGACGCCGGCGCCGGCGGGTTAGCTCAGCGGGCCATCACGGTCAGCGGCTTGCCGATCTTCGTGCTCGCGGCACGCCGGACCTCGTCGGCCGCCTCGCGGAGCGCCACGGCTGCCGGTGAGGTCGGATCGCTCACGACGATCGGCACGCCGGTGTCGGACCCGACGCGCAGTGCCGGCACCAATGGGACCTGGGCCATCATCGGAACGCCGATCGTGTCGGCCACAAGCTGGCCCCCACCCTCGCCGAACAGCAGCTCCCGCGCACCGCAATGGGGGCAGATGAACCACGACATGTTCTCGATCACGCCGATCGGGCGCAGGTTGGTCCGCTCGGCCATCTTTCCGGCACGCTGTGCGACCGTGTGCGCCGCCTCTTGCGGCGTGGTCACCACGACCATCGATGCGCCCGGGATGAACGACGCAAGCGAGATGCTCACGTCGCCGGTGCCCGGTGGCAGATCGCACAGCAAGACGTCGAGGTCGCCCCAATAGACGTCGCCCAGGAACTGTTCGATCGCTTTGTGCAGCATCGGCCCGCGCCAGATCACCGGGGTGTCCTCGGGTACGAAGAACCCCATCGAGATCACCTTCACGCCGTAGGCTTCCAGGGGAAGGATCATGTCGTTGAAGCCGACCGGCTTGCCCTCGACGCCCAGCATCCGCGGCACGCTGAAACCCCAGACATCGGCGTCGAGCACGCCGACCTTGTAGCCGTTGGCCGCGAGCGAGACGGCGAGGTTCACCGTGACCGAGGACTTCCCGACGCCTCCCTTGCCGGAGGCCACCGCGATGATCGAGGTCTTCGGCGAGAACGCGATCTTGGTGGGGCCTTCGGCGGTGGGGCCGCGGAGCGTTCCCACGAGCTTCTCGCGTTGCTCAGGGCTCATCGGTGTCAGCGTGACCTCGACCCGCTCCACGCCGGCGAGCGGTTGCACAGCGGCGGTGACCTCCTGCGTGATCCGGTCGCGCAGGGGGCAACCCTCGATCGTGAGCAAGACGTGGACGCGGACGTTCCCGCCGTCGACCTCGATGCTCTGCAACATCCCGATGTCCTCGATCGGTCGCCCGATCTCGGGGTCGTTGACGCCCCGGAGAGCCTCGCGGATCTGTGCCTCGGTGACCATGGAAACTCCTGGCGCTCGTGGGTAGGACTCCAGTCTACGTGGGCCGGGGGCAAGCCCGGTTCGAGGCGGGGTGGGTCCGGGGACTGAAGTCGGCCGGGGAACGCGCCGATGGGGGAATCGGTGCCCGGCCCGGTAGCCGCCGGTGCGGGCGAGCACGCGGAGGAGGTACGACGAGCCGATGGACAGCTCACCGATCGTTCCAGAGTTCAACTCCTGGCTGGAGGCGCTCGTCAAGGGGAATGGCTCCGACCTGCACGTCAAGGTCGGTTCACCCCCGATGCTGCGGTTGCCCTACGGCCTCGATCGCCTCGACCGCGATCCGTTGAGCCCGATCGAGACCCAGGCGATCGCCGATGGCGTGATCCCCGAGGATCGCAAGGCGCTGTTCAAGGAGCGCGGCGAGGTCGACTTCGCCTACTCCGTGGCCAACGTGGGGCGGTTCCGTGCGAACGTCTTCCGCCAGCGGGGCTCGATCTCGATGGTCCTGCGGAAGCTGCGGTTCGGTGGACCCTCATTCGAGGAGATCGGGCTTCCCGACTCGATCAAGGAACTCGTCGACGAGCAGCGCGGGCTGATCCTGGTGACGGGGCCGACGGGGTGTGGCAAGACCACCACGCTGGCCGCGATGATCGGCTACCTGAACGCGACCAAGCCGGTACACATCGTGACGATCGAGGATCCGATCGAAGTGCTCCACAAGGACGAGCTCGCCTCGATCAATCAGCGGGAGATCGGCCACGACACCACCGACTTCCTGTCGGCGCTTCGCGCCGCGCTGCGGCAGGACCCCGATGTGATCCTGATCGGTGAGATGCGCGACACCGAGACGGTGCGCGCAGCGTTGCAGGCCGCCGAGACCGGTCACCTCGTGTTGTCGACGCTGCACACGCAGGACGCCACCGAGACCGTGAACCGGGTGATCGACTTCTTCCCGCCGCACCAGCAGAAGCAGGTGCGTCTCACGCTCGCCGGCACCTTGCTCGGCATCGTCTGCCAGCGGCTCGTGCCGACCGTGGACGGCGGCCGCGTCCCGGCGCTGGAGATCCTAGTCAACACTGGGCGCGTCTCCGAGCGCATCATCGATGAGGAGAAGACCTCCGAGATCAAGGACGTGGTGGCCGAGGGTGGCTACTACGGCATGATCACCTTCGACCAGTGGCTGCTGAAGCTGATCCAGGAGGGGAAGGTGTCGGTCGAAGACGCGATGCATGCGGTGTCGAGCAAGCACGACTTCGAGCTGGCATTGCAGCAGGCAGGCATCGATCCACCGAGACGCCACGGCGCGGCATCCGATCCGGACCCCGAGCCTACCGTGGAGGCGCCGGTCGACGCCGAGGCGTACACCGGCGCCCCCACCGCTTAGCGGTTCGAACCCTCGTCGGTGGTGGAGGCGGCCTCCGCGATCGCGGTCACGGCGCCGATCAGTCCCGAGAGCTCCATCGGCACCACGACCTTGGACGACGGCGACGTGCCGACCTGCTTCAGCGCCTCGAGGTACTGCAGCTGCATCGTACGGACGTCTGCCTCGCTGGCCGACTCGTTGATCTTGGTCAGGGCCAGCGCGAAGCCCTCCGCCCGTAGGATCGCCGCCTGCCGTTCGCCCTCGGCGGTCAGGATGTTCGACTGCTTCGCGCCCTCTGCATTCAGGATCGCCGCTTCTTTGTTCCCTTCGGCGACAGTGATCGAGGCCTGCTTGGCGCCCTCGGCCTCGGTGACGACGGCGCGCCGTGTTCGTTCGGCGGACATCTGGCGCGTCATCGCCTCTTGCACCGACGGCGGGGGGATGATCTCGCGGATCTCGACGTTCGTGACCTTCACGCCCCAGCGCTCGGTGACCTCGTCGAGTTTGACCCGTAGCACCACGTTGATCTCGTCGCGCTTGGCGAGCACGTCGTCCAGCGAGATGTCGCCGACGACCGCGCGGAGCGTCGTGGCCGCGATGTTCGTCGCCGCTCCCGCGAAGTTCGACACCTGCACCACCGACGTCGCGGGCTCGAAGACCTTGTAGTACATGATGAAGTCGATCGAGATCGCGGCGTTGTCCTTCGTGATCGAGTCCTGCCGCGGGATCTCGAGGTAGAACTCGCGCAGGTCGACGATCGTGCCCTTGTCGACGAACGGGATCAGGATCACGAGTCCGGGACCCTTGGTCGCCAGCAGACGCCCCAACCGGAACACGACGAGGCGCTGGTACTCGGGAACGATCCGGATCGACTTGAACGCGACCATCAGGACCACGACCACGAGGACGATCACGATGATGAGCGCTGGGCTCATACGGTGGTTCCTCCTTCCTCGGCCGGCGCACGCAGCCCGACCGTCTCGTGCTCGGAGGGTGCCGGCTCGACGGTGAGCACGAGGCCGTCGAGGGACGTGACGCGGACCGCTGCACCGCCGGGAATGGGACCGCCAGGAGCGACCGCCTGCCATTGCTCGGCGGAGACGCGCACCTGGCCACCGTTGGGTCCGACCCCCGCCGACAGCGCGACCCCTTCCTTGCCGACCAGGACGCGGACCTGCGCGGGCGGCATGTTGCGGATCTGCATCGCCTTGGCGACGACCAGGCCGAAGAACAGGCCGGCACCGATCGCGACCGCGACCAGCACGCCGGGCGACACCTCCACGCCGCCGCTGCGGTCATAGAGGTACCAACCGCCGAGCACGAGCGCGATCAAGCCGATCGCGCCCCAGATGCCGAGCCCGGGAGCTTTGAGTTCCAGCACGAACCCGATCACCGACACGATCAGCAGGACGATCCCGATGAGGCGCACCGGAAGCGCGCCGAACGACACGAAGGCGGTCACGAGCATCACGAGCCCGACCAGACCGGAGATGATGTGGCTCGGGACGATCACGAACAGCACGATCAGGGCGAGTCCGAGCCAGAAGAAGATGAACGCCAGATCGGGGTTGAGGAGACCATGCAGGAAGCTCGTGAACACGCCCATCGGGTCCTCCTCGATCGTCGCGTTCGCGGTGTGCAGCGTCGTGGTTGCGCCGCTGGCCAGCGTGATCGTCTGGCCATCGAGCTGCGTCAACAGGTCGTCTGTCGTGGGCGCGATCAGGTCGATCACACCGGCGGCAAGCGCTTCTTCGGCCGTGATGCTGTTCGCGTCCCGCACGAAGGACTCGGCGACGTCCTGGTTGCGTCCGTACGTCTGAGCGAGTTTTCGGATCGAGGCCTGCGCGTCGTTCTGCACCTTCTTGGCGAGATCGCCGCCCGACAGACCGATCGGCGTCGACGCACCTACGTTCGTGCCCGGTGCCATCGCAGCCACCGGACAGGACAGCAGGATAAATGCACCGGCGGAGGCGGCGCGCGCACCGATCGGCGCCACGTAGCCGATCACCGGCACCGGACTGTTGAGGATCGCCTGGTCGATCTCGTCCATCGACGAACCCAGGCCGCCGGGTGTGTCGATCGTCAGGAGGACCGCGTCGGCGCCGTCGGCGTTGGCCCGGTCGATCGCGGACACGATGTGATCCGCGATGATCGGATCCACCACGCCGGAGAGCTCCACCGCGACGACGACCGGCTGATCCGTCTGTCCGAACGCGGGGTGGGCAGACAGCAGGACCCCGGCGCACACCGATAGCACGATCCCGAGGGTGCCTATGGCCCGTGCGTTGCGCTGCATCCATCCTCCCCTCGTCACCTTGGTTCGCCAGGAGCCGTGGACCGGTTCTCGCCGTATGGAGGTTCCGTTGCGAGCCTACGCTCTTGCTGTGTCGCTGGATATCCGCCCGAGCCGAGGATGGCGCTGGAGCGAACTCCATGCGACCATCGGTCGAAGGCCCCGGCAAGCCTGCCCGGGCCTGGCGTGCGTATCACCGGAAGGACCCGCCGTGCAAGGACGCAGCGACGGACCCCTCCTCCCGCGGGAGGAGGAACAACTCATGGAAGGGCTTCTCGCCGGTGACGACACCGCGATCCGTGCGCTGTACGCGCGGTTCGGCCGCCCCGTCTACACGATGGGGATCAGACTCCTGGGCTCTCGTGAGGCGGCCGAGGAGTTGACCCAGGACGTATTCGTGATGGCCTGGCGCAAAGCGGCGCGCTTCGACCCGCATCGCGGGCGCCTGTCGACGTGGCTGATGACCATCGCCCATAACCTCGCGGTCGACCGTCTGCGCCGCGAGACTGGTGTCACGCGGCCGAAGCTCGTCCTCGTCGACGAGATGCCGGAGTCCGCCCAATCGGTGGATGAAGACCTGTTGTTGGAGCGCGACGCCGCCTTGCGTGCGATCGCGTCGCTGTCGGATGCCGAGCGCCGCCTGATCGCCCGTACGTACTTCCGAGGGATGACGGCGCGCGAGATCTCCGAGGACGACGGCATCCCGTTGGGAACCGTCAAGACCCGCCTGCGCGCGGCGTTGATCAAGGTGCGCAAGGCCAACGAGCACAAGGAGTACCTGTGAACTGCGCGGGTGTTCGCGACGCGCTGCCGGCGTTCGCGCTCGGAGTAGCGCCCGGATCCGACACTGCCTCGATCGAGCTGCACGTCGAAACCTGCGCCGCGTGCCGGCGCGAGACGATCGACCTGCAGCGGGCCGTGGCCGCGTTCGGCTACGCGTTGGCTCCCGTGGGGCCGGCGGTGCCTGAGCTCGAAGACCGGGTGGTGTCTGCCGTGCACGCGGCGGCCGGGCACCGCAACCGGCGTCGGTCGACGCGACATCGACGAACGGGGCTGACGCTGCTTGCAGCGGCGATCCTGATCGCCGCCCTCGGGACGGGCGCGGTCTTTGCCAACCGGGCGGAGCGGCAACGGTTGCAGGCGGCCCGCACCGCGCTGCAGGAGGACGAGATGCTCCATCGCTTCGGCGAGGCGGTGAGCTCGGCCCAGTTCGCGGACCCCGGCGCCGACGTACTCACGGGGATGCTCGCGACCCCGAATAGCCAGCCAGGTGCAGGATCGGCTCTCACGATCGTCTCACCCTCATCCGACGATCAGGCGATCGTGCTCATCAGCGATCTGCCCGACCGGGTGCTGCCGCTCACCGTTTCGATCACCAACGCCAAGGGCCGTTCTTTGGAGCTCGGCGAGATACGCCGACTGGACTCGGGAGGCGGCGCCACGTTCACCCGCATCGTGCAAGGGGGCCTGAACGGGTTCGTCGATGTGCAGATCCGCGATCACCACGGCCGGGTGGTGCTGCGCGGTACGCTCGCCGCCGAGACCGCGGTCGCCTCGCCGACCCCGTAGCGCGCGGGGCCGTATCCTGCGGAGCATGCGCGTCGGTCTCGCCATCCCGCAGTACGGTTTCTCGGTCCCGGGCGGCACCATCGCCTTCGCCGATACGGCGGCCTGGGCGCGCAGTGCCGAAGACCTCGGGTATGACGGGGTCTGGCTCTCCGACCACTTCCTGTACTCGTTCGCGCGCTACGGGGCCGGCGACGAGCCGATCGCGGCGCTTGAGCCCATGACCTCACTGGCGGCGTTGGCGGCGGTCACCGAGCGGATCCGGCTCGGCGTGATCGTGCTGGGAGCGCCGTTCCGTCATCCGGCGCTGGTGGCGAAGGCGGCGGCGACGATCGATCAGATCTCGGGCGGAAGGATCGAGCTTGGGCTGGGAGCCGGGTGGCTGGAGCAGGAGTTCGACGCGTTCGGCTATGACTACGGCTCCGTGGGGGAGCGCTTCGACGCTTTGGAGGACGCGCTCGCGATCGTCGGTGGTCTGTTCAGGGGCGCCGACCCGCTCACACACGAGGGCCTGGTCTGGTCGCTGCACGAGGGCCGGCTGACCCCGCCGCCGGTGCAGTCGCCGATCCCGCTGTGGGTCGGTGGGAAGGGAGGCCCGCGATTGCTTCGGCTGGCGGCGCGCTCGGCGACGGGGTGGAGCGCCGTCTGGCGCATCGAACCCGTCGCCTACGAGGCGTCGCTCGAGCGGGTGCGTGCGGCGTGTGCGGAGGCTGACCGAGACCCCGCAACCTTCGGCCTGTCGATCGGGCTCTACGGGATCGCCGGGCGAACCGAGGAGGAGGCGCGCGCGACCTTCGAGCGCGCGCGCGCCGCGTTTCCGGGCGACGCGATGCGCGAGGAGACCTGGGAGTCCTGGCGGGCTGACACATTGAGCGGATCGTTGGAGCAGATCCGTGAGCGCGCCGAAGCCTTCGGGGCGCTGGGGGTCGGCGAGCTGATCGTGTCCCCGTGGACCCTGCCGTTCACCGTGCGCGAGCCCGAACAGGTTGGGCTGTTCGCCGAGGCGCTCATTCGCCGATGATGCCCGAGGAGGCGGTCCTGCAGGTCCTGGCCGAGGCCGACGAGCCGCTGCACTGGACCGTGATCCAGGATCGCGCGCTGCGCACAGGCTTGCTCGATCCGTTCGCCACGCCGGATATCCGTCGTGCGGTGCTTGCCGCCCTTCGTCACGCGGTCGCCGATGGGCGGGTTACGAAGCCCGCGACCGGTATGTACGCGCTGTCTGCCTAGGGTCGGTACTCGATGGAGGAGAACCGCTCGAGCTTCTCGAAACGGTGGTCGGACTTCACGTATCGGATCGTGCCCGAGCGCGAACGCATCACCATCGAGTAGGTGGTGGCGCCGTCGGGCCAGTACCGCACGCCCTCGAGCAGGTAGCCGTCCGTGATCCCCGTTGCTGCGAAGAACAGGTCGTCGCCCGCGGCCAAGGCGTCGGCGTCGAGCACCTGATCGAGATCGAACCCATCATCGAGTAGCGACCGGCGCTCCTCGTCGTTGCGGGGGAACAGCTTTCCCTGGATCGCACCGCCCATGCACTTGAGCGCGGCGGCCGAGACGACCCCTTCGGGCGTGCCGCCGATCCCCATCAGCAGATCGACTTCCGTGCGCGGGATCGCGGCGACGATCGCACCAGCGACGTCGCCGTCGGTGATCAACAAGACGCGGGCGCCCGCGGCGCGGATCTCGGCGATCATGTCGGCGTGCCGCGGCCGATCCAGGATGGTCACGGTGACTTCCTCGGGCCGTTTGCCCTTCGCCTTGGCGACCCGGCGGATGTTCTCGCCCACCGAAGCCTCGATATCGATGGCGTCGGCGGCCTCGGGTCCGGTTGCGATCTTCTCCATATACATCGCGGCGCCGGGGAAGAACATCGCTCCGCGCGGCGCCAACGCGATCACCGACAAGGCGTTGGGCTGGCCGACGCTCGTGAGCGTCGTGCCGTCGATCGGGTCGACCGCGACGTCGGTCTCGGGCCCGACGCCGCTGCCGACCTGCTCGCCATTGAACAGCATCGGCGCTTCGTCCTTCTCGCCTTCGCCGATCACGACGACGCCGTCCATCGAGACGGAGTCGATCATCAGACGCATCGCGTCGACCGCCGCGCCGTCGGCAGCGAGCTTGTCGCCGCGCCCGACCCATCGGCCGGACGCGAGCGCCGCCGCCTCGGTGACGCGGACGAGTTCCATGGCGAGGTTGCGGTCGGGCAGCTGTCTCATCGCAGGACCTCCAGGATGTCGCGTGGATCGGCTCCATCGGACAGCACCCGATGGATGGCCGCATGGTAGGGCAAGTCGAGGCGGTGTTCCTCGGCCAAGCGTGCCACGTCTCTGGTCGAATCGACTCCTTCTACGGTGAGGCCGCGGGCCACCAGGTCGCGCAGGGTCTCGGCCGGGGATTCGCCACCGCCGACCCGCTCGCCGTACAGGCGGTTGCGGCCGCCGAGCGACGTCACGAGCTGGTCGCCGATCCCCGCGAGCCCGAAAGCGGTCTCCTCTCGTCCACCGCATGCGGTCACCAGACTGACTATCTCGTGGGCCGCCTTCGTGAACAGCGCGGCCTTCGCGTTCTTGAAGTCATCACCCGTGGGTTTGCCGATCCCGTCGAGCATCCCGAGACCGATCGCGGCCACGTTCTTCATCATCGCGCACAGCTCGACCCCGACCATGTCGTCGGTGTAGGTCAGCTGGTAGGTAGGCGCATCGAACGGAAGCCCGGCTTGGATGGCGAGCTCCCGGGTCGCGCCCGCCCAGACGCTCGCGGTCGGGAGCCCCTCGGCGAGCTCGGTCGCCAGGCACGGGCCGCCGACGGTCACGATGGGGGTGCCGGCGAGCTCCTCGCCGTAGACCTCGGACATCCGCTTGCCGGTGGTGGGCTCGAGGCCTTTCGCGACGCCGATCGCGACGAGCGCGTCCCCCACGTGCTCGTGGACCATCCTGGCGAGGGACCGAGCCCCGTGGGAGTTCGCCCCCATGACCAGGAATTGCGCGCCCGCAGCTGCGTCGGCAAGCTCATCGGGCTTGCAGAGGCGGACGGCCTCGGGCAGATGCTCCGCCAACAAGGGGTGCTTGCGGTCGGCCACGAGGTGCTCGAACGCCCAGGCGTCGTGGATCGAGCCCCACAGCGCGACCTCATGCCCCTGACGAGCGGCATGCATCGCGACGGCGGTTCCCATGGCTCCGGCGCCGAACACCGCGGTTCGCGTCATCGGCGCACCATAATCGGGCTCATGCGACGACGACACATCCTGTGGCTGATCATCGGGGTCTCCGCGGTCTCGACGTCGGCCGTCTTGATCCGTGCGGCGGACGACCGCGGTGTGTCGGCCATTGCGATCGCCTTCTACCGCTGTGCGCTCGCCAGCGCGGTGCTGGTACCACTTGCCCTCGCTCGGCATCGTGCGGCCCTGGCCACGCTGTCCCGGCACCGTCGCTGGCTGCTCCTTGCCTCGGGCGCGGCGTTGGGCCTGCACTTCGTGACGTGGATCTCGTCGTTGTCGTACACGAGCGTGACGGCGAGCACGGTGCTCGTCCAATCCATGCCGATCTGGGTGGCGATCGCCGGGATGTTCACGGGGGAGCGGACCTCGCGCCGAGGCTGGCTCGGCATCTGGGTGGCGACCGCCGGCGCCGCCGTCATCGCGACCGCAAGCACCACGGGCGGTGGCTCCAACCCCGCGCTGGGTGATCTTCTCGCCGTGGCCGGTGCGATCTTCGCCGCCGTCTACGTGGTGATCGGGCGTCACGTTCGCGCCGAGCTTTCCCTGGTGCCGTACTCGGCGTCGGTCTACGGCGTCGCCGCGGCGTTCCTCGGTCTCGCCATGCTGGTGACCGGGACGCCGTTCCTCGGGTACTCCACGCAGGTATGGGCGCTCTTCGTGGCCATGACCATCGGTCCGCAGTTCCTCGGTCACACGGTGATCAACCACCTGCTCGGGGAGCTCAAGGCGTCGATCGTCTCGGTTGCCCTGCTCGCCGAGGCGGTGGGCGCGACGATCCTCGCCTATCTCATCTTCGGCGAGCGCCCGGGCATACAGGTCGTGCTTGGCGGTGCCGTCGTGCTGACGGGTGTCGCCATCACGGTCTTGGCGGAATCGGCCCGGCGCCCTGAGATCCTCGCGATGCCCGAAGAGTAAGGTCCCGCGCATGGATGCCACCCGGCCGGTGACGCTCGACG
>JBDUBL010000048.1:0-16667 GCA_040004125.1 Actinomycetota bacterium | reverse complement strand
AGCACGCGGCTGAAAACCGCGGTGTCGGCAGTTCGATTCTGCCCCTGGCCACTCCCCCTACACTGCTCGGCGTGCCCACGCCGCCGACCGTCGACCACGCCCTCGTCAGGCGACTCAAAGACGCCGAGGACGCGCGTTTCCACGAGGCCCGTCCGAGATCCGCCGAGCTGTGGACGCGCGCCTGGAACGTGATGCCCAACGGCGTGCCGATGGCATGGCACCGCGGCTCCTATCATCACCTGCCGATGTGGATCGACTCGGGTGCCGGCGCCCGGTTCACCGATGTCGACGGGTTCACCTACAGCGACTTCAACATCGCCGACCTGTCGATGTTCTGCGGCTACGCGCCCGAGCCCGTCGTGCGCGCGGTGAGCGAATGCATGGCGCGCGGCAACCAGTTCCTGTTGCCGACGGAGGACGCGATCGCGGTTTCCGAGGAGCTCGGGCGACGCTACGGCCTGCCCAAGTGGCAGTACACCTTGTCGGCGTCGCAAGCCAACACCGAGGTGCTCCGCGTCGCCCGTGTGCTGACCGCACGCGACAAGGTCCTGCTGTTCGACGGGAAGTACCACGGCCACTTCGACCAGTCACTCGTCGCGCGCGGGCCCGATGGCGGTCTCGTACCGGAGGAGCACGGCCTGCCCGCCGACGTGACCGAGCACACGGTCCTCGTACCCTTCAACGATCTCGACGCGCTCGCGTCGGCGCTCGGCCGGGGCGACATCGCGCTGGTGCTGACCGAGCCAGCCATGACGAACAACGTCGGGCTCGTGCTGCCCGACGAAGGCTTCCACGAGGGCCTGCGGCGCCTGACGCGCGATACCGGCACGCTGCTGGCCCACGACGAGACCCACACCCAGGTGATGGGGCCGGGAGGCCTGACCGCGCGGTGGGGTCTCGATCCCGACTTCGTGACGGCCGGCAAGTCGATCGCCGGCGGCGTTCCCTTCGGCGCGTGGGGCATGCGCGAGGAGGCGGCGATGCTCCTTACGCAGTTCAAAGGCCCCGACGGGGAACGCTTCGACATGGTCGCGATCGGCGGCACGCTGTTCGGCAACGCGCTGTCGATGGCGGCCGCGCGAGCGACGATGCTCGAGGTGTTGACCCCGGAGGCCTACGAGCACACCCAACGCCTCGGCGCGCGACTGGCCGAGGGCGTGCGCGCCAGCGTCGAACGGGTCGGCCTTCCGTGGCACATCCACGAGCTGGGTCCACGCTCCGGCTACACGTTTCGACCCGAGCCCATCCGCAATGCCGAGGAGGGCCGTGCGTGCGCCGATGATCTGCTCACCAGGTTGATCCGCATCTGGATGGCCAACCGCGGTGTATGGGAGGCGATCGTGGGGGCAGGGCCTGTCGTGCCGGTGCCGGCATCCGACGACGACGTCGACGCCTACCTCACGGCGTGGGACGAGCTGCTGACCCGCCTCACCAGTTGACGCGCCTCAGTTGAGCATCTCGCGGCTGCGGAACTCCGCCCAGTGCACGAGCACCGACTGATACGCCTCGGCCGACTCGGCCAGCTCGTGCTTCGTCAGCGCGTCAAGCGCCACCTGGATCTTGGCCGCGCTGTGATCGTCGTCCATCTCGTCCCAGCTCATCAGATCGCAGAGTTCGCCGTAGTCGAGCTCGACGATGCAGCGGGGGTCGAAGGCGGCGATCCACTGGTGCAGGTCGACGAGCAACTCGCCGAGCTGCCCGAGGTCGGAACGCCGAAGGATCGGGATCGCGTTCTCTGCACGGCGCATCGCGCGACGCGCCGGGGTGCGATAGCGAAGCCGCAGATGCCCGGCCTCGTCGTCGGCGATCGTGCGCTCCTCCGGCCGGAACAAGGCGAACCACCGAAGAGGCACGTGCCAGGCGCTCTGCTGCACGAACGGCGCCGAGAGCGGATCGCGCCGGCGCAGCCGCCCGAGCTGACGGCGCGCCCGGCGCGCCTCCCGCTTCGGCACGAACGCGTCCCACCGCTCGATCGGCTGCTCCTCGCGGAAGCTGGCGATCGTTTCGAGCACCCGCAGCCGCATCCGGTGCGGCGCCAGGTAGGTCCGGCCTTCGAGCACCCGGACGTCGGCGGTTTCCGGCCCCGCGGGGGCCAGGAGCCCGACCCCCTCGCCGGTGACACGATCGGCGTAGCGGGCTCGGCCGGTCGCCGGGCGCCCGGTCACGAGCCAGCGCTCCCAGTACAGCTGCTCATCTCGCTCGAACCCGTCGAGCGGCTGCAGCACGCGGAGGTAGGCGGAGGGCACCATCAGGCTGATTCTAGCGACGAGGACCGTCACGTATCCTCTCGGCATCCGTCGCAAGGAGCTTCAGCCGTGGCCGACCCGCAGGATCAGCCGCCCGCGCACTGGGCCGGCACCGCGCCGCAACGCATTCTCGCGCCGGACGGCACCCCCGTCGGCGATCCCCAGCTCGGGCTCGACCCCGAAGGGCTCCGAGAGATGCTGTGGTGGATGCTCCGTGCCCGGCGTCTGGACCGCGAGTGCATCGCCCTGCAGCGCCAGGGCCAGCTGACCGTCTACCCGGGCTTCGAGGGCCAGGAGGCCGCCCAGATCGGCTCGGCAACAGCCCTTGGCGCCGCGGATTTCGTCTGGCCGACCTTCCGAGAGCTCGCGGTGGCGCTGGTGCGCGGCGTCGACCCGGTGCAGTACCTCCAGTACCACCGAGGGACCTGGCACGGCGGGCCCTACGACCCGCGAGCCACCCACTTCGGCCCGATCTGCATCCCGATCGCGACCCAGATCGCGCACGCGGCCGGCTACGCGCTCGGACAGCAGCTCGACGGGACCGACTCCGTCTCGATCGCGTATTTCGGCGACGGCGCCACCAGCGAGGGCGACTTCCACGAGGCGGCGAACATCGCGGGCGTCTGGCATCTGCCGCTGGTCCTGTTCTGCCAGAACAACGGCTGGGCGATCAGCATGCCGACCGCGCAGCAGACGGCCGGTGAGATCTGGCGCCGTGCCGAGGGTTACGGCTTTCCCGGCGTGCGCGTCGACGGCAACGACGTGTTGGCGGTGTATTCGGCGACGCGCGAGGCGCTGGATCGCGCCCGCCGCGGCGACGGACCGACGCTGATCGAGGCGATGACGTATCGGATCGGCGCGCATTCCACGGCGGATGACGCCGGACGCTATCGCGCCGATCCGGACGTGGAGGCCGCACGGGCGTTCGATCCGATCGCGAGGTTCCGCGCGTGGTTGCTGGCCGAGGGTCACGCCGACGAGGCATTCTTCGCAACGTGTGAGCAGGATGCCGATGCGTTCGCGCTCGCGGTGCGCGAGGGCGTGATCGCAACGCCGGCGCCGCCTGCCGAGTGGCAGTTCGATTGGGTGTACGCGGACCCGCCGGCAACGTTCGCGCGGATGCGCGACGAGGCGCTCGCGTGAGGACGTGGACGCTGAGCGGGGCATTGAACCGCGCGCTGTTCGACGCGTTGGCGTTGGACCCGCGCGTGGTCGTGTTCGGCGAGGACGTCGGGGTGAGCGGCGGGGTGTTCCGGGTCACGGACGGCCTGCAGGCCGAGTACGGGGCCCATCGGGTGTTCGATACACCGATCAGCGAGGCCGGCATCGTCGGAACGGCCGTGGGCCTGTGCTTCGCGGGGTGGCGCCCCGTGGTTGAGCTGCAGTTCGATGCGTTCTCCTATCCGGCGCTCGAGCAGATCGTCGATCACGTCGCGAAGATGCGGATGCGTACGCGCGGGCGCATCGACATGCCGATCACGGTCCGGATCCCTTCGTTCGGCGGCATCAAGGGCAAGGAGCACCACGGCGAGAGCCCCGAGACCTACTACGCCCACACGGCCGGTCTAAAGGTGGTCGTGCCGTCCGGCGCCATCGATGGCTACGCCCTGCTGCGTCAGGCGATCGACGATCCCGATCCGGTGATCGTCCTCGAGCCAAAGGCCAAGTACTGGACGAAGGAGGACGGCGAGCTCACCGACGACGCCCCGGGCATCGGCACCGGGCGCGTGGTCCGTGATGGCGACGACGTCACCCTGGTGGCATACGGCTCGATGGTGGCACGAGCGCGCGAGGGCGCAGAGGCACTGGCCGCCGACGGCATCGAGGCACGCGTCGTCGACCTACGATCGCTTTCACCCCTCGATGACGACCTCCTGCGCCGGTGCGCCGAGGAGACCGGCCGCATCGTCGTGATCCACGAGGCGCCACGCCACATGGGCTTCGGGGCCGAGGTCGCCGCCCGCGTCATGGAGCTCGCCTTCGACTCCCTGGCGGCCCCCGTTGAGCGCGTCACCGGCTGGGACACCCCGTATCCGCCGGCATCCCTCGAAGACAGCTATCTACCGAGCATCGAGCGGATCGTCACGGCCGCGACGAAGGCGGTGGCCTACTGATGACCGAGGGTGCGATCGACGTCGTCTTCGTGATGCCCGACCTCGGTGAAGGGCTCGAGGAGGGCACGGTCGTGGAATGGCTCGTCGCCGTCGGGGACACCGTCGAGCTGAACCAACCCTTCGTCGAAGTGGAGACCGCCAAAGCAGCGGTCGAGATCCCCGCCCCCTTCGCCGGCCGCATCGCCGCGCTCCACGGAGGCGTCGGCGACGTTGTCCCCGTAGGGGCTCCTCTGGTCACGTTCGCCGTTCGCGGCGGTGCCCAGTCGCACACGGCGACGATGGACCGGAGCGCCGCCCCCCGTGCAACGCCGCGGGTCCGCAAGCTCGCCAAGGAGCTCGGCGTGAACCTCGCGACCGTGGCCGGCACCGGTGCGGAGGGCCGCATCGTGGAAGACGACGTCCGCGCGGCCCGCGGCGGCGGATCGTCGACGCGGCGCGTGCTCGCGGCCAACCTGGAGCGGCAAGCCGCCATCCCGCATGTGACGACGTTCCGTACCGTCGACTGCGGCGCGCTGCAGGCGTTCCGTGCCGACCTCGGGCTCTCGCCGCTGTCGATCTTGGTTGCCGCGGTCGCCGGCACCGCCGGCATCCACCCGCTGCTCACCGCGGCATGGGACGGCGATCGAGCCACGATGCGCCCGGACGTCAACGTCGGGCTCGCGGTCGACAGCGAGCGCGGGCTGGTCGTGCCGGTGCTGCATGCCGCCGAGGCGAAGGGGTTGTCCGCGATCGCCGAGGAGATCCGCGCACTGGCCGACGGTGCGCGCGCGGGTACGCTCGCACCGGAGGAGCTGAGTGGAGCAACCATCGCCATCAGCAACACCGGCTCCTACGGTTCCGAGGCGGGCACCCCGATCCTTGCACCGGGCACGTCTGTGACGCTCGCGCTCGGCGTCATCGCAGACCGCGCGCTGGTCCTCGACGGCGTCGTCGTGGCCCGGCCCGCCGCGACGATCTCGCTGACGTTCGATCATCGGGTGCTCGACGGAGCCGCCGCCGGGCGTGCCCTGACCGACCTCGTGGCGCTGCTACAGTCGCCCGAACGTCTGGGGGAACTGCCTCGATGAAGATCGCCTCGCTGCTGCCCTCCGCCACGGAGATCGTCTATGCGCTGGGGCTCGGCGACGACCTGATCGGCGTGACCGACGAGTGCGACTTTCCGCCCGCTGCCGTCACGAAGCCGGTGATCAGTCGTAGCGCTCTGTCCCAGGGGCACCTGCAGACCCCTCGCGAGATCGACGATGCCGTCCGCGAGAAGCTCGACGCCAAGCAACCTCTCTACGCGCTCGACGTCGATCTGCTGCGCCGCGAGCAGCCCGACGTCATCCTGACGCAGGACCTGTGCCGCGTCTGCGCGGTGCCCAGCGGCCAGGTCCAGCAGGCACTCGATCAGATCGGGCTGCCCGGCGCGACGGTCGTCTCCCTAGATCCGAACACGCTGGACGAGGTGATCGCGACGATCGGCACGGTCGGGCAGGCCGTCGGTCGCGATGAGAAGGCGAATGAGCTGATGGCGGCGCTGCGCCAGCGCGTCGCGGCCGTGAAGGAGACAGCCAAGCGTCTGCCGACGGTCGGGGTCTTCGCGCTCGAATGGTCCGATCCCCCGTTCTCGGCCGGCCATTGGATGCCGGGCATGATCACCGCCGCCGCCGGCATCCCGATCCTTGGTGAGGACGGTCAACCGAGCAGGGAGACCGCGTGGCACGAGATCCGTGACGCGATGCCCGAGGTCATCGTGTTCATGCCGTGCGGCTATTACCTCGAAGAGGCGGAAGAGGAAGCCGGTGCATTCCTGCGCCAGCCCGAGTTCGCCGACACACCTGCGGCGCGCAACGGCAACGTGTACGCGGTCGACGCGACGTCGTTCTTCTCGCGGCCCGGTCCGCGGCTGGTCGACGGGCTCGAGATCCTGGCCTGGGCCGCGCACCCCGACTCCTACCCCACTCCGGCGGGCGGCACGATCGCCAAGCTCGGGTGATGGGCCGGGACGCTCCGATCCTGGAGTTCGACCCAGATCCTGTGGCTGTCTTCGAGCCCCACCATGTCATCGACGCCACCCCGGACGCTCCAAAACGCGCCGTCCTGTGTTTCTTCTCGCATGTGATCGACGGACTGCGCGACGCAGGCGCTCCCGTATTGTTCGAACTGACCGCGGCACACGGTGTGCATCCGGTGTACGGCGTCGATGTCGCCGGCGAGCAGATCGGGGTCTTCCACCCGGGAGTCGGCGCTCCGCTCGCGGGCGCGTTCCTCGAGGAAGCCATCGCGCACGGGTGCCGGAAGTTCATGGCTGTCGGCACTGCCGGCGGGCTCGTTCCCGAACTCACGATGGGCCACGTCGTCGTGCCGACGGCCGCGATCCGCGACGAGGGAACCAGCTATCACTATCTTCCCCCGGGAAGATCCGCCGCGCCCTCGTCCGAAGCGGTCAGAGCCCTCACCGACGCACTCGACCACCACGACATCAGCTACGTGACCGGAAGCACCTGGTCGACGGACGGTTTCTACCGGGAGACGAGGAAGAAGCTCGAGCGCCGTGTCGCGCAAGGATGCCTCACGGTGGAGATGGAGGCGTCGGCGTTGTTCGCCATCGCCCAGTTCCGGGGTGTGCCGCTCGCCCAGGTGCTCACCACGTCGGATGACTTGTCGGGCGACGAGTGGGACGACAGCGGTTGGGGCAGGGACAAAGACCTCCGCAGCGTCCTGTTCGATGCCGCGGCCGAGGCCGTGTGCACCCTCTAGTACGCTGACCGGCTGTGATGAGCGACAAGAACCTGGTCACGATCGATGACCTCGGCAAACGCGTCACCTTCCAATTCGAGCTGCCCAACGGCTTCAAGAGCGAGGCCGTCGGGGTGTTTGAACGGTGGGACGACGAGGCCGAGACCTACCTCGTCCGCAAGAAGGACGGCACCCAGGTGCGCGTGCCCGCGCGCGGTGTTCGGTTCGGAAAGGTGATCCCCCAGTGAGCGACCAACTCCCCACCAGCCTGATCCGTCTGCGCCTCGGCCAAGAGGACGCCCACTACGGCGGCAACCTCGTCGCCGGCGCCACGCAGCTGAAGATCGTCGGCGATCTGATCACGGAGCTTGCGATGCGCCATGACGGCGATGAGGGATTGTTTCGCGCCTACGAGTCGGTGGAGTTCCTGGCACCGCTGTATGCGGGCGACTGGATCGAGGCACGCGGCCGGATCGTCAGCATCGGCAACTCCAGCAGGCGATGCGAGTTCGAGATCCACAAGATCGGCGCCGCACGCTCCGATATCAGCGAGTCAGCCGCGGAGTTCCTCGACGAGCCGATCCTCACGCTGAAAGCCGTCGGCACCACCGTCGTTCCGGCGGCGCACCAGCGCTTCACACACTGAACGCGGCGGCCAGCTGCGGGCCGATGATCGCGCGCGACCCGCGCTCGCGGCCCTCCAGAACCGCCTCGCAGTAGGTCAGTAGCCCGGCCCTTGCGAGGAACACCGCACGATCGAGCGTGCCCTCGTCGGCCGGACCCTTGTAGGCGGCGATCACTTCGCGAGCGAACGACGGGCCGAGCCAGATCACGAGCCCGGCGAAATCGGTGGCCGGGTCGGCGATCGTCATGTCGGCCCAATCGATCAATGCGGTCACGCGGGTGCCGTCTTCGCTCACGAAGATGTGCTCGCCTTTCAGGTCGGCGTGACACACCACTGCCTTACCGGGTGTGCGCGCCTCGGCGGACAGCGGCGAGATCAGGAATGTGTCGACCGCGTCGCCGGCAACCTTCCGCGCCCAGGCGATCGCCCCCTCGCCGGTGTCGATACCGGTGTCGAGATCGATCTTGGACGGGCGGACCCCGGCGCTGCGCGCCTTCGCAACCGGCAGCGAGTGCACCTTCGTGAGGGTCTCTGCGATGTGCTTGGCGAGCGCCGTGCGCGCCCACGGTTTCGGACGAACCATCGGTCCCTCCGGCTCCTGACCGGGGCGTCCTCGCGCGCGTTC
The DNA here is from genome assembly GCA_040004125.1 of Actinomycetota bacterium. GTDB lineage: Bacteria > Actinomycetota > UBA4738 > UBA4738 > HRBIN12 > AC-51. Next base: position 8,336 of record JBDUBL010000048.1, on the reverse strand, counting down.
GTAGGCGACCGCTCGCCACGGATAATCCTTTGTCGTCTCGCCGACCGCGACCACCCACGGGACGACAGGCCCCACACGCGCGAGGAGGTCGTCGCGGATCGCCACCGAGATCTGGAGTTTCTCTGCATCCGCCTCGGTCTTGGGGAACTTGGCGACGACGTCGCGGACACGCCAGGTGTCGAATTCGTCGCCGGACAACAGGAGTTTCGGGGCGGTGAGCTTGATCTCGGGGAAGACCGACGACCACAGAGCCTTGATGGTGGCCAGGTTCGAGGTATCGACGGAAGAACTCACTCCATGACGCTACCAGCGTCTCAGACGGCCAGCGCGAGCCCTTGCAGGATCCCGACGAGGTGGTCCATGTCGAAGGGCTTCGGGACGAACGCCTCCGCGCCCAGTCGCTCAGCCCGCTCGCGGTCGCTCGCGGACGCGAGCGCGGTCACCATGATCACGCGCGGGCGCTCGTTGCCGGGAAGTTCGGCCATCGCCTCGAGAACGGACCACCCGTCCATCCGCGGCATCATCACGTCGAGCACCATCAGGTCGGGGTGATGACGGCGGATCTGATCGAGCGCCTCCATCCCGTCGTGTGCGGAGAAGGTTTCATACCCCTCGCCCTGCAAGCTGAACTCCAGGACCCAGACGACTTGGGGCTCATCGTCCACGACCAGAACACTCGGGCGCTGGGTGCTTGCCATCCCTGATAACTACGGTCGTTCGGGGGCAAACATGGACACGCCGAAGGGCTCGTTCTTCGCATGGGCCGACGGCGGGCGCCCCGGCGAAGGTCCAGAGGCCCGGGTGAGCGACTGCTAGTCAGCTCGGGTGGTGGGGCTCACACCACACGCACACCGGCACCGGCCTCAACGCGGCCCACGACGGGCCCGGAGGCGGCAACCGCATCAACGTGTTCAGGGGCGACCACCAGCACCATCCCGAGACCCATGTTGAACGTCGCGAACAGGTCGTCATCGCTGAGGTCGGCCTCGCGCTGCAGCAGTCCGAAGATCGCGGGCTCGGTCCAGGATCCGCGCTGGAGCCGGGCCCCGAGACCGGCCGGCATCATCCTGGGGATGTTTTCGATGACGCCACCACCCGTGATGTGGGCCGCCGCGCGCAGGAGCCCTCGGCGATGCAGATCCAGGACGATGGGCGCGTGGATCGCACATGGCTCCAGCAGTTCGTCGGCGAGCGAGCGGCCGAGCTCGGGCACCGTCGCATCGAGCGGGCGACCGTCGAGCAACACCCGGCGCACGAGCGAGTAGCCGTTCGCATGTAACCCACTGGAGGCCAGACCGATCAGGACGTCGCCCTCCGTGACGCGTTGCGCGCCGAGCATCGCTGTTTCCTCGACGACGCCGACGCAGAACCCCGCCAGGTCGAACTGGTCATCGGGCATCACACCGGGGTGCTCGGCGGTCTCGCCGCCGAGCAGGGCACAGCCCGCGCGACGGCAACCCTCGGCCACACCTTCCACCAGCTCGGCCACATGCTCGGGCACGACACGACCGACCGCGAGGTAATCCAGGAAGAACAGCGGCTCGGCGCCGACGCAGACGACGTCGTCAACGCACATCGCAACGAGATCGATGCCGACGGTGCTGCGCCGTCCCGTGAGACGCGCGATCTCGAGCTTCGTCCCGACCCCGTCGGTCGCTGCGGCGAGCAGCTTGCCGTCGCCGATGTCGAAGAGACCCGCGAACCCGCCGAGCGTGTTGGCCACCTCGGGTCGCCGGGTCGACGCGGCGAGGTCGGCGATCAGACCGACGGCCTTGGCGGCCGCCTCGGTGTCGACGCCCGCGGCGCGGTAGGCATCGCTCACGGCCGGCTCACCCGGTCGGCAGCTGGAGCTGGTCTTCCAACACGAACTTACCCGCGCCCTCGGGCACCGCGATCGGGTACTCCCCGTCGAAACACGCCCGGCAGAACGAATCCGTCTCGCCGTCGCCGGCGGCAGCCTCGACCATCGCATCCAGCGACAGGTACCCGATCGAATCCGCACCGACGTAGGCGCGGATCTGCTCGACGGTGAGATCGGCGGCGATCAGCTCCTGACGCGTCGGCATGTCGATACCGTAGAAGCATGGCCACTGGATCGGCGGACAGGTGATACGGATATGCACTTCGGCGGCCCCCGCCTCGCGGAGCATCTGCACGACCTGCTTCGTCGTGGTGCCGCGCACGATCGAGTCGTCGACCACGACCAACCGCTTGCCTCGGATCGAGTCGGGCAGCGGGTTGAGCTTGAGCTTCACACCGAGATCGCGTAGCGACTGGGACGGTTGGATGAACGTGCGCCCGACGTAGTTGTTCTTATAAAGGCCGTCGCCGTACGGGATACCGCTGACCTCGCTGAACCCCTGGGCTGCGGAATGACTCGTCGTCGGCACGGCGATCACCATGTCGACGTCGGCGGGAGATTCGACCGCTAGCCGCCGTCCCATCTCGCGACGTGCCTCGTGGACGGTGCGGCCCCGAAGCCGCGAGTCTGGCCTGGCCAGATACACATACTCGAAGACGCACAGGGAGCGGCCGGGCGACTCCGAGTACCGGCGACTGTGCAGCCCGCGATCGTCGATCCGCACCAGCTCGCCCGGCTCGACGTCGCGGACGAACGTCGCCCCGACGATGTCCAGCGCGCACGTCTCCGAGGCCACGACGAACCCGTTGGGGAGGCGCCCGATCGACAACGGGCGAACGCCGCGTGGGTCCCGGACGGCGTACACGCTCCGCTCGTCCATGAACACGAAACAGAAGGCTCCGGCGATCGTCGGCAATACCCGCATCGCCGCCTCTTCCAGGCCGCCTGCCACCTGCATCTCGTTGACGATCAGCGTCGTGACCAGGTCAGTGTCGGTCGTGGCGCTGCCGGAAACACCGACCATGCCCGCAAGCTCGGGGGTGTTCACGAGGTTCCCGTTGTGCCCCAGCGCGATGGAGTGCACCCCGTCGGTCTTGAACACGGGCTGCGCGTTGTCCCAGGTGTTCGACCCGGTCGTCGAGTACCGCGTATGGCCGATCGCGAGATCGCCGTGCAACGTCGTCAGGGTCGCCTCCGTGAAGACCTGGCTCACGAGCCCGAGGTCCTTGTAGACGAGGATGTTGTGACGGTCCGAGACCGCGATCCCGGCGGACTCCTGACCGCGGTGCTGCTGGGCGAACAAGCCGAAGTACGTCAGACGGGCGACGTCGTCACCGGGTGCCCAAACGCCGAAGAGGCCACATTCTTCTTTGGGGGATTCCGCGCCCATCGAGGCAATCAGTGTACCGGGGGGACGGCCGACGGTTCAGGCTCGGATCGCCGACGCTTCCGTCGGCTCCACAGGAACGCGGCCAGCGTGGCTGCGGCCAAAAGGAAGGCGGCCGACCACAACAGCACCGGCTGCAGCGACGGCCCGGTGACCGGCCCGATCGCCACGGCCGCCGTCCAATCGGTCCCGTCGTTGACGATCGAGGAGCCCGCAACCTGGCATGTGCCCGAGACGACGTCGCTCGAGACGGCCCCGGGCGCCTGGGTGATGACCTGCACCGTCCTTCGCTCGGAACACGCCCACACCGCCGTCGAGTGCGGATGCAGCGAGCCGAGCGCCTGATCGACCGTCGCTTCATCGATCGTCAGCTGGACGCCGGGGGCCGGGATCGCGACAGGCACCGACGTGGTCAGGAGCGAGTGCGGTACCGCGCTGGTATCCGCGACGGTCGGCGCAGCCTCGCCCACGTTTTCGGAACCGAAGAGGGCGGCGGCCAACTGGGTGGCGGCCGCACGGAGCTCGACGGCCGAGACCCGGACCCCCAATAAGTCGAGCCGTCCTCCGTCGGCGTCTGCCCGGATCACCGCCGTCACACTGGGGTAGGGCCCGATCAGCTCGGGGCCGGCGGACTCCGGCGACGCGCACGCGGCCAGGGAGACCGCGGCGATCAGCACGAGGAGACACGTGACCTTCCTCACGGCGCGTCCTCGGGCACGACCGTGATCGGCACATCGCGCGCGATCACCTCGAAGTCTCGTCGGTCAAACGTCAGGACCCGACCACCGTTGCGCTCGGCGCACGCGATCACCGCGGCGTCGGCGTAGCCGAGGCGAAGGTCACGGAAACGGGCCATCAGCTCGCGCACCCTCGGAGGGTCCTGGTCGCCGCAATCCAGGAACAGCGATCCGTCGATCAGGGAGCCGAGCAGCTGGTCCATCGCACCGGGCGAGCGCGTCGTCAGTATGTCGCCGACCTCGGCCAGGATGCCGGCCGGCAGGACGTAGGGGCCCGGCTCCTGTTGCACGGCCGCAAGAGCTGCGTCGTACATCCGATCACGGCGATCCTGCAAGGCGACCACTGCGGAGGTGTCGAACACGAGCACGCGAGCCTACCCGCCGCCGCGTCGGGACAGCTCACGCTGTCGTTGCCCGCGAAGCCGCCGGACATCGACCGAGGCGTCCCCGCCGACAGCAGCCGTCGCGACGAAGGTCGGAAGGCTCGGTCGCTTCTGGCGCTCCAGGAAGTCGATCAGGGCCTCACGCAACAGCTCGGCCTGCGGTCTGCCGAGCCGCTTCGCGAGCGCTTCGAGCTCACGCTTCGAGCGCTCGTCGATGTAGACCGTGGTCTTCTCCACGGGTGCGATAGTGCCATACGCCATATATGGCTGTCCACCATCCACTTCCCAAGCTGACCATGCCCCTAACCTTGGCGTTGTGGCGTGCGTCACATTCCGGCAAGGGTCGGATCGCCCTCGAGGTGAAGCAGGAACTCCTTACGATCCAGACCGCCCGCGTAGCCGGTGAGCGTTCCGGTGGCACCGATCACCCGATGGCAAGGCACGACGATCGGGATCGGGTTCGAGCCGAGCGCAGCGCCGACCGCCCGGGCAGCCTTCGGTTTGCCGATCCGCCCAGCCATCGCCCCATAGGTCGCCACCTGCCCGAAGGGCACGCGGGCCGTGGCGTCGAGCACCTGGCGTGCGAACGACGTCATCAGCCGACGATCGAGCGGAAGCTCGAAACGCTCGCGCCGACCCTCGAAATACTCCCCCAGCTGACGGCGGGCGTCCTCGGTCATCCGCGCGGCGGTGAGCACCCGCGGAGACAAGACCGAGGCGAACCGACGCGCGAGCGCCTCCCGGTCCTCCCCTTCGAACGCGATGCAGGCGAGCCCCCGAGGCGTCACCGCGACGAACAACTCCCCGATCGGGGACTCGACGGTGCCCAGCCCGACATCGATCTCGCCGGAGCGCTCGGCCGCGCTGCGCACCAGGGCGTCCGCACTGCGCGCCGCCGCCCGCGCCTCGGCGGCCGATACCAGCGTGCGAATGTCCTTCGTCATGCGATCGTCTCCCGCAAGGTCCTCAGGCCCGCGCTGACGTTCGCGCGAGCGGCTTCGTTCGAGCAGCCGAGCGTCTCGGCGATCTCGTCGTAGGGGCGATCCAGGACGTGGCGCAGCACGACCGCCACCCGCTGCTTGGGGGGCAGGGCGCCGACAGCCGACCACAACGCGGCGTCGGCCGGTTCGGGATCGTGCGCCGGATGCTCCGGGATCGTCTCGGTGGGCGTCGGGCGCCGGGCCCCCCGCCGATGGTGGTCGATCGCGGTGCGCGAGGCGATCCGCAGGATCCATCGGTCGAGCCGGCCGTCGTCTCGCACCCGCGTGTACGCGCGCAGCGCCGACAGGAACGTCTCCTGGTAGGCGTCGTCCGCGTGCTCGGGCCCGACCGCCACGAGGAGGAACCGCATCACGCCGCCGCCGTGCTCGGCAAGGAACTCCTCGAACGGCGGCGGTGTACGCGTGCTCACGATCGTTGATGCAACCACACCCAAACAACGCGCGCGGGTGCGGATCCGTGAGATGCCTAGAACCCGAGAACGGCGGGCAGCTCCGTCAGGTCCTCCAGCACATGGTCGGCCAGCGTGCCCGGGCGCTGCTCCGGCAGCCACGCGGCGAGCGAGGCGAGCCCCGTGTATTGCACGGCGATCATCCCGAGCGCCTTGGCGCCGGCCACGTCGGTGCGCTCGTTGTCGCCGATGTGCGCCGCGTCGGCCGGCGCCACGCCGAGCCCGTCCAACGCCGGACGGAACGCCTCGGCTGCGGGCTTGAACCAGCCGGTCTCATCGCTGAACGACCACGCATCGAAGAACGACAGGAGCCCGAAGCGCTCGAGGCGGGCGCGCAAGGTGACCGATCCGGTCAACCCGACGTCACACACGATCCCCAGGGCGCATCCGGCCTCCTGCAATGACGTAAGGCACTCGTGCACACCCGGCGCCGGGTGCAGTTCCGCCACCTCGCCCACGATGCGGAAGTTCTCGACGAGCTCGCCACGCAGCCCGTCGGTGAGCGTGAGGTCGAGCCGGCGGCCCACCAGATCGACGCTCTCGGTCGGTCCCCACGGGCCGGCGTTCGCGCGCCAACGATCCTCGAACACGACCCAATTGGCCGCGAACGCGTCCTCGAGCTCCTCGCGGGTGCGTGGCTGCGCCGCTTTCGACAGCGTCGCGATCCAGCGATCGATCTGCATCGCCCGCATCTCGCCGTGTCGCTCCGACACGAGGGTCTGCCAGTAGTCGAAGGTGACGGCTCGCGGTGGAGTCACACAGCCTCGCCGAGCAGGCGCGGGATCGCCGTCTCCCAGATGTCGGCCAGCTCGGCCACCGGGATGTCGAACGCGTGGTCGATCACGGCTCGTGGGCCGCCGGTCTCCCCGATCCTCGCGATGGGCACGCGGTGGTCGGCGGCCAACGCGCGGAACGCCTCTTCATCGATTGGTGGAACGCTCACGACCGCGCGCGACGCCGACTCGCTGAACAAGGCGACGTGGGGCGGCAGGTCGGTCGGGATCGCAACGGCGAACCCGTGGCCCGCGCCGATCGCGCACTCGGCCAGCGCCACGCCCACCCCGCCGTCGCCGCAGTCGTGGGCGCTGGCGAGCACGGTGTCGGCCGCCGCCGCCACGAGCAGCCCGAGCAGCGCACGCTCGCTCGCGAGGTCGATGGCCGGCGGCATCCCGCTGACCTCCCCGAGGACCGCTTCGGCGAACTCCGAGCCGCCCAACTCCGCGGCGGTCTCGCCCAAGAGGTACACGGCCAGGCCGGGACTCGGGAAGGCGCTCGGTACGCGCAGGCGATGATCGGGCAGCAGCCCGAGCATGCCGATCACCGGCGTGGGGTCGATCGCGCTCTCCCCGCTTTCGTTGTAGAAGCTCACGTTGCCCCCGGTGACCGGAGTCCCGAGCGCCTCGCACGCATCGCGCATGCCACGGATCGACTCGGCGAACTGCCACATCACCTCAGGCCGCTCGGGGTTGCCGAAGTTCAGGCAGTTCGTGATCGCGAGGGGACGCGCACCGGTGACCGCGACGTTGCGCGCGGCCTCCGCCACCGCATGCACCGCCCCCAGATACGGATCCAGCCGTCCGTACCGGCCTTTGCCGTCGCTCGAGACGACGACCCCTTTGAGCGTGCCCGGCACGCGGATCACCGCGCCGTCGGAATCGGGGCCTGCCACCGTGTTGCCTTGCACGATCCGGTCGTACTGGCGCCACACCCAGCGCTTCGAGGCGATCCCCGGCGCGGCCAGCAACGTCCGCAGCGCCGCGTCGAGATCGCCGTCGAACGGCAACAGGGCTGGATCGGCTCGATCGATCCGCTCGGGCTCGGCGCTGGGGCGGTCATACTCCGGCCCCTCGTCGGCGAGCGATCGCGCGGGCACCTGGGCGACTACCTCGCCCCGATGGCGGATCGCGAGGGTGCCGCCCTCGACCAGGGTGGCGATCACCGCGGTGCGCAGTCCCCAGCGCGTGCACAGCGCCTCGACCGCCGCCAGCTTCGAGGGGTGCACGATCGCGAGCATGCGTTCTTGGGACTCCGAGGTAAGGATCTCGAACGGCTCCATGTCGGACTCGCGCAGCGGCACCACATCGAGGTCGACGTCGGCGCCCATGTTGGCGCGTGCGGCCGATTCGCTGAGCGCGCAGCAGATGCCGGCCCCGCCGAGATCCTGCAACCCCTCGAGCAAACGCTCGCGGATCAGCTCCAAAGATGCTTCGATCAATAGCTTCTCGGCGAACGGATCGCCGATCTGCACCGATGGGCGCGATGCCTCGACCCCTTGCTCGAGCGTGGCGCTCGCGAGCACCGAGACGCCCCCGATGCCGTCGCGTCCCGTCGCAGCACCGTAGAGCACCATGAGCGAGCCGAGCTGGGGACGGAGCGATTGACTGGTCACGAGTTCGTCGGCCTTTGCGAGCCCGACGCACATGACGTTGACGCACGGATTGGACGAATGGGCCTCGGCGAAGTGGATCTCGCCGCCGACCGTCGGCACGCCGATGCAGTTGCCGTAGCCGCCGATCCC
>JBDUBL010000107.1:0-5022 GCA_040004125.1 Actinomycetota bacterium | reverse complement strand
GGCACTTCATGCAGTAGGCCACATCGGCCATAGCCGCCTCCTTCCCCATCCCCACCATGCTGTTCGAGCCGCCCCGTGGGCGGCTCACGGTCGATGGTGGAGGCTGGAGGCCCCGGATGCAAGCACCCAGCTGCGAACGATCCGGCTCGCGCGTCACGGGTGCCCCGCGTAGGATGCTGCCCCCGGCGGAAAGGAAGCTGTTCGTGGGCGACGCCCCAGACATCGAGGCCCTGTTGTCCGAACTGCGGGAGTTCGCTCCGTCGGGTGGGTTCCGAGACCGCGCCGTCGCCAACGACGCCGGGATCTATGACGCCGCCAACGCCGACTATCAGGCGTACTGGGCCGCGCAGGCGCAACGGCTCACCTGGTATCGCCCGTGGGACCGCGTGATGGACTGGAACCCGCCGTGGGTGACCTGGTACGCGGGCGGGACCCTGAACGCGTCGTACAACTGCCTGGATCGCCACGTGGAGGCGGGAGGGGGCGACAAGGTCGCGTACTACTGGGAGGGTGAGCCCGGCGATACCCGCGCTCTCACCTACCGGGAGCTGCTCGAGGAGGTCTCGCGTCTGGCCAACGCGCTGCGCAGCCTCGGCGTGGGCAAGGGCGATCGCGTGAACATCTACCTCGGCATGGTGCCGGAGCTGCCCATCGCGATGCTGGCCTGTGCACGTATCGGGGCGCCGCACTCGGTGGTGTTCGGCGGCTTCAGCGCAGAGTCCTTGCGCGATCGCATCAACGACGCGCAGGCCAAGGTCCTCATCACCGCCGACGGCGCCTGGCGCCGCGGGACGATCGTCCCTTTGAAGGACAATGCGGATGCCGCCGTCGCGGAGTGCCCCAGCATCGAGCACGTGATCACGGTGCGTCGCTGCGGCAACGACCACGCGTTCCAAACGGGGCGGGATCATTGGTATCACGAGCTCATCGAAGGCCAGTCCACCGATTGCCCCCCCGAACCGATGGACGCCGAGGATGTGCTGTATCTGCTGTACACGAGCGGAACGACCGGCAAGCCAAAGGGCATCGTGCATACGACCGGCGGCTACCTCACGCAGGTCGCCACGACGCACCAGCTGGTCTTCGATATCCACGACGACGATGTGTACTGGTGCGCCGCGGACTGCGGCTGGGTGACCGGGCACAGCTACATCGTCTACGGCCCGCTTGCGAACCACACGACCGGCGTGATGTACGAGGGCGCCCCCGATTGGCCCGACAAGGACCGCTGGTGGCAGATCGTCCGCACCTACGGCGTGACGATCCTGTACACGGCGCCGACCGCGATCCGGGCGTTCATGCGCTGGGGAACCGAGTTCCCGGAGCGCCACGACCTTTCGTCGCTGCGGCTGCTCGGATCCGTCGGTGAGCCGATCAACCCGGAAGCGTGGGTTTGGTACTGGAAGGTGATCGGCGGCGAGCGGTGTCCCGTGGTGGACACGTGGTGGCAGACCGAAACCGGCGCCATCATGATCTCGCCACTGCCGGGGTTGACGACGCTCAAGCCGGGTTCGGCGACGTTTCCGTTCCCGGGGATCGAGGCCGACGTGGTCGATGAGCGTGGCACGTCGGTCTCGTTGGGAGGCGGCGGGTTCCTCGTGTTGACGCATCCGTGGCCCGCGATCGCCCGCACGATCTGGGGTGACCCCGATCGGTACGTGCAGACGTATTTCACGGCTCATGGGCCGGCGACGTACGTGGCGGGCGACGGTGCGCGGCGCGACGACGAGGGCTACTACTGGCTCCTCGGGCGTATCGACGACGTGATGAACGTAGCCGGCCACCGGCTGTCGACCTTCGAGGTCGAGTCGGCGCTCGTGGACAACGACAAGGTCGCCGAGGCGGCCGTGGTGTCGAAGCCCCACGAGATAAAGGGTGAGGGGATCGTCGCCTTCGTCACGCTCAAGAGCGGGTATGAGGGCAACGCGGAGACCCTGACCGAGCTGCGCGATCATGTGGCCAAGGTGATCGGACCGATTGCCAAGCCCGATGAGATCATCTTCACGCCAGACCTTCCGAAGACACGCTCGGGCAAGATCATGCGGCGACTGCTACGCGACGTGGCGCGTGGGAACACGCTCGGCGACGTGACGACGCTCGCCAACGCCGAGATCGTGGAGCAGATCCGCGACCAGTCGGTGGGCTCGGATGAGTGAGCGCCGGGAACTCACCGGCGCCGAAGCGCTGTTTGTTGCAGAGGCGCGCGTGGGTCATGTGGCGACCGCGCAGGCGGGCAGGTGGCCGCACGTTGTGCCCGTCTGCCATGTCCTGGACGGCGATCGGATCGTGATCGCCAGCGCATATGACCGCAAGATCTCCGACCTGCGGGAGAACGCATCGATCACCTACTGTGTCGATGCGTATTCGGAAGATTGGGACGACGGGCTCGCACAGGTGATCGTCTCGGGCGAGGCCTACTTGGTAGAGAGCGGTCCCGAGTTCCAGCGCGATCGAACCTTGTTGTACGAGAAGTTTCCACAGTACGAGCGGGTCACGCCGATCGAGCAGGGCTCGACCGTCATCATCGAGTTCCGCATCGACCTCGTGCACAGCTCGGGGTTCTAGGGCGCCTCAACGGTGCCGGTCGAAGAAGTCGAGCACCCACCGCATGTGCGTGACCCGATCCGACATCGTGTTCGTGTGGTGCCCGGCGTCGTAGGTGTGGACCTCGACGGTGCCGCCGTGCGCCTGCACCGCGTCGACCCACGGCGTCACCCCTTCGATCGGGCACCGTGGGTCATGCTCGCCGGCGATGATCAGCATGGGCGCGGTGACGGCATCGACGTAGGTCATCGGGTCGCTTTGCTTGTAGGCATCGGGCGCCTCGTCGGGGCTGCCGCCGTACACCGCGTCGTCCCAGGCCTGCAGCTCGGGCGCCGAGGCCCAGTGCGCGGCCACGAAGTCCCCCGCAGGGATGCCTGCGAAGATCGCGCGGAACCGGTCCGGGTGTGCGCCGGCGTGGAAGCAGGCGAGGCAGCCGCCCCAGGACCAACCGCTCCAGTACACGTGGGTGGGGTCGGTCGTGCCGTCGGCGATCAATGCGTCGAGACACGCGAGGATGTCCTCGGACTCGGTCAGGCATACGCGGCCGATCAGGGCCTCACGGAACGCGACGCCATAACCGGTTGAGCCGCGATAGTTCACGAGGGCGACCGCGTAGCCGGCATCGACGAAGGCCTGCGTCTCGGGGTCGAACCGATCTCGCTCATGCCACTCGGGGCCGCCGTGGATATTGAGCACGGTCGGGAAAGGCCCGTCGCCCTGCGGGGTCACGGCGAACATATGGATCCGATCCCCTTGCGGGTTGTATGCGAACCGACTCTCATAGGCGGTACCCGCGGGCGCGGAGCCATCGGGCGTCGTGATCGCGATCACGATTTCACCATCGCCATCGACGATGCGCGCCGGGTGGACCGCGTCGCTCACCCGGAACCAGACCGTCCCGTCGGGCCGCAGTCGCGCACGTTCGATGTCCCCGAGGAGATCGGTGAGCGGGGTCGTCTCCCCGGTCGCGATGTCGAGTCGAAGGAGCTGACCTCGACCCTCGAACTCGTGGCGTACGAGCAGTGCCGAGGCGTCCGGCCACCATTGCAGCGGGAACACGGCGCCCGGAAGCGCTACCGCCAGATCGCGGCGCTCGCCGGAGGCGAGGTCCCAGATCGCCGGCCGTTCGAAGGCCGCCCGCTCGCTCGTGAACGCGAGCCGGCGATCGCCGGGCACGGGCGACCACGCGGCTGGGACCAGGTGGTGACCCTCGTCCTCGAGGTCGCCGACGACTGCGCCGGTCTCGGTGTCGAGGACCCGCATCGCCGAGTGCAGGATGTCGCCGTGCTCCCCGTGGTAGATGCACACCAGGGATCCGTCGGCCGACAGCCCCCCGCCGCCGGTCTCGAGGTTGCCGACGCCGCTCGCCGCCCGGAGCGTCGCCAGCGGGCGCGTCATTGCGTCCGGATCTACCACGAAAATCCGATAAGAGCCCTCGACCTCGACGCCGATCGCGGTCCGTCCTGCCTCGAACGACAGACCCATGAGCCACCCGTCGGGGACGTCCGGAAAGACCCGGTCCGGCCTGCCGCCCGCGAACCCGACGGCGACCAGGGCGCCCCGCTCGTCGCCCGTCGTGTCTTGCCACCATGCGATCCGACCGTCCGGAAGCATCCAGACCGACTCCACCCCAACGGGTTCTGCACTCGCTTGGCGCCACGAGCCGTCGGTGCGGTCGTGTGCCCAGGCCTGCCAGGCCCCCGACTGGTTCCCAACCAGCGCCATCTGTTCGGGCGAGGCGTCGTCCCAATCGGGGAAGCCGATCGAGGGAGCAGTGAACCTGTGGATCCAGTCGGGCGTCTCATCGGGCGTCTCTGCCATGGGCGCAACCCTACGCGGGGGGGCCGCGGCCTTGCCACTTCACGCGAGTGCGGGCTACCATCGTTAGCACTCACACCTATCGAGTGCTAGCAGTCGGTAGGCTCACTGACACCGGACCACAGGGAGGTTGGCAGGGATGGCAGCCAAGATCATCTCGTTCGACGAGGAAGCACGACGCGCGCTTGAGCGGGGCATGGACCAGCTCGCGAACGCCGTCAAGATCACACTCGGCCCCAAGGGCCGCAACGTTGTTCTCGAAAAGAAGTGGGGTGCCCCCACGATCACCAACGACGGCGTCTCGATCGCCAAGGAGATCGAGCTCGACGATCCGCTGGAGAAGATCGGCGCGGAGCTCGTCAAGGAGGTCGCCAAGAAGACCGACGACGTTGCCGGTGACGGCACGACGACGGCCACCGTGCTCGCGCAGGCGATCGTCAAGGAGGGCCTGCGCAACGTGGCGGCCGGCGCCAACCCGATGTCGCTCAAGCGTGGCATCGAGCGGGCGACCGAGCTCGCGGTCGAGCGGATCAAGACGGTCGCCAAAGATGTCGACTCGAAGGAAGAGATCGCCGATGTCGGCGCGATCTCCGCCGCCGACCCCGAGATCGGCGAGAAGATCGCCGAGGCCGTCGACAAGGTCGGCAAGGACGGCGTCAT
>JBDUBL010000006.1:0-49262 GCA_040004125.1 Actinomycetota bacterium | reverse complement strand
GGATCGGCACCCTGGACGCTCCGCGCGGCTGCGTCGGCAGCGCGAACGCGCTGCCGCGCTATCGACCACACCGACGCGATCGCGGCCTCACTCGTCAACGCGCGACGGGCCACGTCGGCCGGAAGGAGGTACACGAGGGTGTCTTCCAGGGCGCGGACCGTCATCGTCGGGGACTGTCCCGTCATCACCGACGTGAGGCCGAACGCGTCGCCGGGCTCCAGCAGATCCACGACGACGGTTCCGGTGCTGAGCTCGAGCTCGCCCTTGCGGATCAGGCCGAGGGCCTCGGCGGGAACGCCGCCCTCGTCCAGGATCGCCTCGCCGGCCGGCACATGGGCGATCTGCAGAGCCGCACCGATCGCCGCGAGGCGTTCCTCGTCCAGCTCCGAGAAGGGATGGTGCTGCCGTAGGAACGCCATGGCCTCCACGGCGGCAGTATCGCGCGCGCGGGCTAGACTCGCCGCGTTCTCATGCGTCGCGCCCGACTCCTCGTTCCGATCCTGCTCCTGCCGGTGCTTGCCTCGTGCACCGGTGGTAAGGCGACGCCGTCTGTGATCGACAGCGGCGCGACCGGCTCGCCCTCGTCGAGCGGCGTCGACCCCCTGGTGCCGTACTCGCCGTCGCCGACCCCTTTCCTCGAGCGCACGACCGGGTTCATCCCCGACACCCTCACCCTGCCCACGACCGGTGGCGGGAAGCTGTTCGTGACGCCCGTCACGACGACGATGACGACGACGTACGTGCATGAAAGGCGGGCCTTCGTGGTGTATCTCACCATCCAGAACCCGGGCGATGCGCTCTGGACCGGGACGATCGGGTCCGATGCCGAGGTCACGGATCTCAATGGAGCGGTGTTCCCGCCGGGCCGCGCGGCACCCGGTGACTTGCATCCCGATCCGGCGCGCTACGGAGGCTCGAACCGAAGCCTGCAGGAGCGGACGACCGTCAAGCCGGGCGCCACGACGGCGGGTGCCCTCGTGTTCCACGTCACCGGCGGGAACCGCCCGATCACGCTGCGGATCAGTCTGGACCGCGGCGCGACCTGGGGCGAGTGGGCCACGAATCTCGGGGTGTTTTGACGTGGCCCTCACCGAGCCGATCCGGCTGACGAGCCTGAGCCACGGCGCCGGCTGCGCCTGCAAGCTGGGACCGAGCCAGCTGGCCGTCGTCATGGATCTGCTCGGGCCTTCCATGCCCGCCGACGGCGTGGTCGTGTCCGAGGCCAGCGGCGACGACGCCGCCGTGTATCGGCTGCCCGACGGCCGGGGCCTGATCGTGACGATCGACTTCTTCACGCCGCTGGTCGACGACGCGGCCGACTGGGGAAGGATCGCCGCCGCCAACGCACTGAGCGACGTGTACGCGATGGGCGGCACGCCGACGCTCGCGTTGAACGTCGTCGGCTGGCCCGTCGACACTCTGCCGCTGGAGCTACTGGCCGATGTTCTTCGCGGTGGGCGATCGATCGCCGAGCAGGCCGGCGTCCCGGTGATCGGCGGGCACACGATCACCACCGAGAAGGAGCCGTTGTACGGGATGGTCGCCGTGGGCATGGCCGACCTCAACCGGTTATTGCGCAACACCGACGCCCACCCCGGCATGGGGCTGGTGCTGACCAAGCCGATCGGCGTCGGCATGATCACCACGGCGGCCAAGCGCGGCGTGGCCACCGCCGAGCAGGTTGCCGAGGCGGTCGCGACCATGACCACCCTGAACGCGGCCGCATCGCGGGTCGCGGTCGCCGCGGGTGTGCGGGCCGGCACCGACGTCACCGGCTTCGGCCTGCTCGGGCATCTGCGCAAGATGCTCGAGGCGAGTGGCTGCGCCGCCACGCTGGAGGCTGCGGCCGTCCCGACCCTCGACGGCGTGCTCGATCTCGCACGACGCGACGTGGTGGCCGGCGGCACGAAGCGCAATCACGCGTGGCTACAAACCACGACTGATTGGGGATCGACCACGCCGCCCGAGCAGCTTCTACTCGCCGACGCCCAGACCAGCGGCGGCTTGCTGTTGGCGACCGGCGACCCCGCCGCACTGGTCGCAGAGCTCGCGGCCCAGTCCGTCGATGCATGGCACATCGGCGCGACGGTGGAGGGGACCCCCGGGCACATCGAGGTCCTCGGGCGGCTCACGGACTGAGCGCCGTTCAATTCGCGCAGCGCAACGCCCTGTCCTAGGGTCCGAAGCAGTCTGGCAGCGGAGGATCCGAAGGGGGAAGCATGCGGAAGTTGGGCGTCGTCGTGCTCGCCACGACATTGGTCGTCGCGGGCGTCTTGGTCTTTGTGCGGTCTCGATCGGCGGACAAGCCTTCGACGGTGAGCGTCGCAACCGCCGTGCCGAACGAGCCCGCAACCGAGGGCTTCGAAGAGGGCGGCGACCCCGACGCGGCCGCCGCCAACCACGTCGGCACGACGCGGGTGCGCAACCGTATCCTGGCCCCCGCCACGCTGGCGGCCACAGGCTGGGCCGGCGAGGTGCAGGTGGCCAACGAGGACACATGGGAGCCATCCGTCGTCGCCGACCCGTCGTCGTCCTATGTCTACACCCTGTACAACCGCTACGGGATCACCTGCCACAGGTGCCCGAACCCGCAGATGGAGATCCGCATCTCCGCCGACAACGGGCAGACGTGGGCACCGGAGAAGCCGATCTGCACCTGCACCGGCGTGGCGGGTCAATACGACCCGGTACTTGCAACCACGATGAGCGGCGCGATCTACGCGACGTGGATGAACTACAACATCATCGTGTTCTCGAAGTCCACCGACCACGGCGCGACCTGGTCAACCCCGCTCAAGGTGTCGGGCAAGAGCTGGGCAGACAAGCCGTGGCTCGGCGTCAGCGCAACCGGCACCGACGTGTACGTCGGCTACGAGAGCCGCAGCGAACTGCAGATGACGTCGTCGCACAACAGCGGCACGTCGTTCTCGGCGCCCATCTCGGTGAATACCGACTCGAGTGTCTATCGGTATCCGAACGGCTTCGCCGTCTTGGCGAGCGGCGCCAACGGAACGGCAATCATGTCCGACTCGAAGTACAACGGGGGTAGCGTCAAGACCTCGGGCCCCGTCGACATCGAGGTCTGGCGCACGACCAACGGTGGTGCATCGTGGAGCAAGGTCATCGTCGACAGCACGTTGTTCACCGGAGTGAACTTCGAGACGTCCTCAACAACGACGGTTGCGGCCGACAGCGCCGGCAAGCTCGTAGCGGAGTACTCCGGCGCGACCAGCCAGGGCACCGTCACGCGGCTGTTCACCAAGCGCTCGACCGACGGCGGGGTGACGTGGAGTGCCCGCACGGAGGTGGGCACGGCCACCGCCAACGGGAGTTTCCCGGCTATCGCCGCGAAGGGTGCCGGTGACTTCCGGCTGACGTACATGGACAACAGCACGGGAGCGTGGAACGTGTGGTACCGGGCATCGACCGATGGCGGCGTGTCATGGTCGGCACCGCTGCGGGTCTCCGACGCGACGTCGGGGACGAGCTACAAGACCGCCAACGGCTTCACGTCCTACTACGGGGACTACGACGCCATCGCGATCACGAACGTGGGCAAGAGCGTCATCGTGTCGGGACAGGGCGCGAGCTTCTCGACCGGTCCCGGCAGCATCTGGTTCAACCGGCAGATCTGATCGCCAGAGTGGCGGGGGCGGATCCCGCCCCCGCCACGAGCCCGGGAATAACAGACCCCGCTGGTAGCATTTGCACCTGCAACAGACGCACGCGCGTCTGTCCGGCGACCTCCCGGGAGTGTGCAGTGGCTGAGCTGGACGGTGTCCTGTACAAGGAGATCGTGGAGCAGGGGCTCCGCGAGTTCCCCAACGAGTGCTGCGGTCTCATCGCGTCCTCCGGCGGCGTGCCCTGCAAGGTGTTCACGATGACGAACGCCGACGCGAGCCCGGTGACCTACCGGCTCGACGGCACCGAGCAGCTCCGCGTGTTCGACCGGATGGACGACGAGGGTCTGGAGCTGTGGGCGATCTACCACTCACACACGCACTCCGAGGCTTACCCGAGCGATACCGACATCCGGCTGGCGTTCTACCCCGACGCGCGCTACATCCTGTTATCCCTGGAGGACCGCACCGTGCCCGTGCTGCGTTCGTTCTTCATCCTCGAGGGTGCGGTCACCGAAGAGGAGCTGACGATCACGTGAGCGACGCCCAGCAACCCGCGAGATTCACCGAGGAACAGGTCCAGCGCTACGCGCGCCACATCATCTTGCCCAACATCGGGGGAGCGGGGCAGCGCAAGCTGCTCGATGCGAGCGTGCTCTGTATCGGCGCGGGGGGTCTCGGGTCGCCGGTCGCGATGTACCTGGCCGCGGCCGGCATCGGCAAGCTCGGTATCGTCGACTTCGACCGGGTCGACGTGTCGAACCTGCAGCGCCAGATCCTGCACACCGACGCCGACGTGGGTCGGCTCAAGGTGGACTCGGCCATCGAGCACCTACGCGCGATCAACCCAACGATCGAGGTGGTCGGCCACGACACCTTGCTGTTCTCGACGAACGTCTTCGATGTCTTCGACGGTTACGACGTGATCGTCGATGGCACCGACAACTTCCCGGTGCGCTACCTCGTGAACGACGCGTGCCAGTTCACGGGCAAGCCGCTCGTGTACGGGTCGATCTATCAGTTCGAGGGGCAGGCCACGGTCTTCCTGCCGGGCCCCGAGACGCCGTGCTACCGATGCTTGTTCCCGGCGCCACCGCCGCCAGGCACCGTGCCGAGTTGCGCCGAGGGCGGCGTGTTCGGCGTACTGCCCGGGGTGATCGGCTCGATCCAAGCCACCGAGGCGATCAAGCTGATCACCGGAGAGGGCCAGACGCTCGAGGGCAGGCTCCTGCTGTATGACGCCCTGCACATGGACTTCCAGGAAGTAAAGATCCGCTGGGATGCGGACTGTCCGGTGTGCGGCAAGGAGCCGACGATCACCGAGCTGATCGACTACGAACAGTTCTGCGGCGTGCCCGCCCGCTGACCGACCGAGGAGAACGAACCGACATGGCCGTTACGATCAAGCTCCCCACGATCCTTCGGAAGTTCACCGGCAACGAGGCGCGCGTGTCCGCCGAGGGCGCGACGCTCGCCGAGGTGCTGAAGGACCTCGAGTCGCGCTACCCCGGTATCACGAAGAATGTGATCGCCCAGGACGGTGGGCTGCACCGGTTCATCAACGTCTACGTGAACGACGAAGACGTGCGCTACCTCGGCTCGCTCGAGACGCCGGTTGCCGACGGCGACACGGTGTCGATCCTGCCGGCTGTCGCCGGTGGCTGAGATCTGACTCGGTTGCGCCAGCGCCGCGTCCGTACTCAGGCCCTGGGATAATCCACGGACCGTGCGATACGACTCGATACTGGACGCCATCGGCGACACGCCGCTGGTCGGCATCCCCCGCCTGTCGCCAACTCCCGGCGTGCGCATCTGGGCCAAGCTGGAGGGCCAGAACCCAACCGGGTCGACGAAGGATCGGATCGCCCTCGCGATGGTTCTGGCCGCCGAGGCCAGCGGTGATCTGACACCTGACAGGACGATCCTCGAGCCCACGTCGGGCAACACCGGCATCTCACTGGCGATGGTGGCACGCCGCAAGGGGTACGAACTGACGGTCGTGATCCCGGACAACGCGAGCGAGGAGCGGATCGGCCTGCTGCGACTGTTCGGCGCCGAGATCGTCTATTCCGACGGCGCGAAAGGGACGAACGGCTCGATCGAGGTCGCGCGTGCGCTCGCGCAGGACACGAAGTATTTCATGCCGTTCCAGTACGGGAACCCGGCCAACCCGGCCGCCCACGAGCAGGGCACCGCGCAGGAGATCATCCGGGACCTGCCCGAGGTCTCGCATTTCGTCGCCGGGATGGGCACCGGTGGCACGCTCACCGGCAACGGTCGCGGGCTGCACGCCTACAACGCCGACATCAAGGTGATCGCCGCCGAGCCGGAGCTCGGCGACCTGGTGTACGGCCTGCGCTCGTTGGAAGAGGGGTTCGTGCCGCCGATTTTCGACCCGGCGCAGATCGATCGGAAATTCCTCGTCAACTCGGCGGACTCGCTGCGAGCGACGCGGATGTTGACGCAGCGCGAAGGCATCTTCGCGGGTATCTCCAGCGGCGCGGTGATCCACGTTGCCCAGCGGATCGCCCAGGAGCTCGGGACCGGCGACATCGTGTGTCTGCTGGCCGATGGTGGCTGGAAATACCTGTCGACCGACGCCTGGAACCTCGACGTCGCGACCGCCGAGAAGGGCGTCGAGGCGTCCCTGTGGTGGTAGACCGTGGGCGATGACCGGCCGATCGGGGTCTTCGACTCCGGGGTCGGCGGTCTCACGGTCGCCCGTGCGATCTGGGAGCTGCTGCCCAACGAGACGGTCGTGTACGCGGGCGACGGCGCGAACTTCCCATACGGCCCCAAACCCGTGGACGAGATCCGTCGCTACGCGATGGCGATCGCCGATCACCTCGTTGCCCGAGGCGTCAAGGCGCTCGTCGTCGCGTGCAACTCGATCGAGGTCTCCGCGATCGGCGATATCGCCGTGGCGGCCGAGATCCCCGTTCTGGGAGTGATCGCGCCCGGCGTGCGGGCGGCGCTGCGCGCCACGCGCAACGGCGTGGTCGGGGTGATCGGGACCGAGGCCACGATCCGCACCGGCGGCTACCAGCGGGCGGTCGGTTCCGCGGCGACCCTGCATGCGGCCGCCTGTCCGGTCTTCGTCGAGTATGTCGAGCGCGGCGACACGACGAGCCCCGAGTTGCGGAGGGCCGCGGCAGGGTATCTTGCACCGCTGAGGAGGGAGGGCGTCGACACCGTGATCATGGGCTGCACGCACTACCCGCTGCTGTCGGGCTTGCTCCAGCTGGAACTCGGCCCCGACGTGGTGCTCGTGTCCTCCGCCGAGGAGACCGCCAAGGATGTCTACGCGGATCTGGAGCGCGGCGATGCCCTGCGGACGGCGGCCGAGCCGCCACGGCACGCGTTCCTGACCACGGGGGATGCCGCATCGTTCCGCGCTCTGGCGGAGCTGTTCCTGGGGCGTGAGACCGGCGCGATCGACGCCGTGCACGTCGAGATGGGAGAAGGCCGATGAGGCTCACCGTGCTGGGCTCCCAGGGCACTTGGCCCGGCGCATCGCGCGAGTGCTGCGGGTACCTGGTCAGCGCGGACGGTTTCCACTTGTGGCTCGACGCAGGCACCGGCACCTTCGCGCGGCTGCAGGAGCATCTGCCCGTCGGCGATCTCGGCGGCATGCTGATCTCCCACGGTCACGCCGATCATTTCCTCGACATCATCCCGGCCTTCTACGCGCGCCACTACGGTGGCATGGGAGCGCCCGGGCTCCCGTTCCATTCGCCGCCGGGGTTCACTGACCTCGCGGCGCTGCTGGTCTCTGAGGGCGGCCGCAATGTGATGGCGCAGGCCTATGACTTCACGATGGCCACCCCGGGCGGGATCTTCGAGATCGGTCCGTTCCGGGTGACGCCGTATGAGATGACGCACATCGGGGTGCCGTCGCTCGGGTTCCGCCTCGAGGCAGACGGGAAGGTACTCGCCTACACGGGCGATACGGGACCTTGCGACAACGCGATCGAGCTGGCGCACGAGGCCGACCTCTTCCTGTGCGAGGCGACCTATCAGAACGACTCGGAGCTTGCGTATTTCCATCTGAGTGCGTTGCAGGCGGCCGAGCTTGCGCAGGAGGGTGGCGCGGCGCGGCTGGTGCTGACGCACATCACGCCGAACCTCGACCCGGGCCGATCGCTGGAAGAGGCTGCGGAGGGGTTCATCGGTGCGATCGACACCGCGGTGCCCGACATGGTGATCGAGGTCGGCGCGTGAGTCGTCCCGACGGCCGCGACCATGCATCGCTGCGTCCGGTCACGCACGAACTCGGCTTCCAGGAGTGGGCGGCCGGCTCGATCCTGTTCTCGATGGGCAAGACGCGCGTGCTGTGCGCCGCGTCGGTCTCCGACGACCCGCCGCGGTGGCTGCGCGGGACGGGCAAGGGATGGGTGACGGCCGAGTACTCCATGCTGCCCGCCTCCACGAACGAGCGGTCGTTCCGTGAGGTGAACAAGGGGCGGCCGGGCGGGCGCACCCAGGAGATCCAGCGACTCATCGGGCGCGCGTTGCGCAGCGTCACCGACCTGCGGGCGATGGGGGAGCGCATGATCACGATCGACTGCGACGTGCTGCAGGCCGACGCCGGCACGCGCACGGCGTCGATCACCGGCGGGTACGTCGCGCTGGCGCTTGCGCTTCGTGGGCTCGGCCTCGAGCATGTGTTGCGTGACTCGGTCGCGGCCGTGAGCGTCGGGATCGTCGAGGGCGAGGCGCGACTGGATCTGTGTTATGAGGAGGACGCCGGAGCCGAGGTGGACTTCAACGTCGTGATGACGGGGGAGGGTGCGCTGGTCGAGGTGCAGGGCACCGCGGAGGGATCGCCGTTCACCCGTGGCGACCTCGACGCGATGCTCGACCTGGCGACGACCGGGATCGGCGAGCTCACCGGGGTGCAGCGGACCCTGCTCGCGACGTGACGCTGCCGCCGCGGATCGCGCTGGCAACGCGCAACGTCCACAAACTCCGCGAACTGGCGCGGATCTGCGCCGACTGGCCCGTGTCGTGGGTCTCCGTTGAGACTCGCAACCCCGCGGACTTCCCCGACGTGGAGGAGACGGGCGAGACCTATCTGGACAACGCGGCCCTGAAGGCCAGAGCGGTCGCCGCGGCCCTCGGGCTGCCGGCGCTGGCCGACGACTCGGGCATCGAGGTCGACGCCCTCGGCGGCCGTCCGGGGCCGCGGAGCGCCCGGTTCGCAGGCGAGCAGGCAACGGACGTGCAGAACCTCCGGGCCGTGATCCAAGGCATCCGGGGCGTGCCGGCCTCGGGCCGGAGCGCTCGGTACCGATGTGTGGCGGCTCTCGCCACGCCGACAGGCGAGGTTCTGCATACCGAGGCGGTCTGCGAGGGAACGCTTCGCACGAGTCCAACCGGTGAGGGGGGCTTCGGGTACGACCCGATCTTCGTGCCGATCGGCTGGGACGTCTCGATGGCGGAGCTGTCCGACACCCAGAAGGACCGGATCAGCCACCGCGGCAGGGCGTTCCGCGCTCTGCTGGAGGCCTTACAGGCCCCCTGAGCCTCGCTGCAACGACATGGGCTACCGAACTCAAGGTAGCCCGGCGCCAGGCCGACGTTCCTGCTGATGACAACGAACGGCGGACGGGAGGCTCCCCAGGCGACTTCGCCAGTGGAGCGGTTCATCGGAGCGGCTCCGGGGCCGCTCGGGATCGCGCTGAGCATCGCCTTCGTGATCGTGGTGGGGATCATCGATCACCTCACCGGTCCCGGCGTGTCGCTCGCGCCTTTCTACCTGATGCCGGTGGTGCTCGCGACGTGGACCGGCGGTCGCGCCTGGGGGCTCGCCATCGCGGGGATGGCCGCGTTGGCGACGCGGCTCGCCGATCCCGCAGATGGCACGAGCGTGTTGGTGCACTCGTGGAACGCCATCGTGTGGTTCCTCGTGCTGGCCGCCGTCGTGTGGCTCGTCGATGCGCTCGAGGCGACCGTCTTCAGCCAGCGTCGCCGTCTTGACAAGGAGACCGAGGTCGCCGATGACCTGCGCTACCAGAACGACATGAAGAACACGCTGCTGCACGCGGTGTCTCACGACCTCAAGGGCCCGCTCGCCGGCGTGCTGGGGGCGATGCAGACGATCCGACGTGCCGACAAGCTCAACCTCACGGACAAGGAGATGGAGGATCTTTACGGGGTGATCGAACAGGCGGGCGCGAAGGCGGCGCGCCTCGTCGAAGATCTGTTGGACCTCGACCGTCTCGATCGCGGCCAGCTCGAGCCGCAGCGTGAGCCGACCGATGTGGAGTCGATCGCTGATCGGCTCTCGGGAGAGCTCCCGACCCTCGCCGGGCACCCGGTCCGGGTGGACGGCACACGGCTGCTTGTCAGCGTGGATGCCACCATGACCGAGCGCATCATCGAGAACCTGCTGAACAACGCGGCGCGTCACACCCCGCCCGGCACCCCGATCCACGTCGGGATCGAGGGCGAGCCACACGGCATCGTCGTGGTCGTCGAGGACGAGGGCCCCGGTGTACCTGATGCGTACAAGTCGACGATCTTCGAGCCGTTCGAACAGGGGGAGAACGCCCGTGGCGGCGTGGGCATCGGGTTGTCGTTGGTCGGCCGGTTCGCCGAGCTGCACGGCGGCTCCGCCCATGTCGAGGATCGCGATGGCGGGGGCGCCCGGTTCGTCGTGACCTTGCCCGGCGATGTGGTCGCCACGCCGAGCCCGGCCCCCGTGGATCTCCAGGCGGTCTAGCGCTCCGCAGCGACGAGGCGATCGGTGAACGACACGACCGGCGCCGGTGGGCGCATGCAGTGGTTGCTCGCCATCGACAGGTTGTAGGACCCGACGTTGGGGATCGCGACCACGTCGCCCTCGTGCACCTCGGGCAGCTCGACCTCTGTGGCGAAGATGTCGTTGCCCTCGTTGATATGACCCGTGACGGTGTATCGGCGCGCGGGCACACTGTCGGCGGCCCGGCAGACGATCGGGTGGAATGGGATCGTGTACACGAAGGACTCGTTCACGGTGTTCCAGCCGGCGTCCAGCCCCACGAAGACCTGTCCGTGTCCGCGATCCTCGACAGTCACGACCTCCGCGAGCAGGGTGGCCAGGTGTTTGGCCAGATACTCGCCGGGCTCGGTCGCCACGGCAACCTCGAGGTCACCGAGCGATCGTGCCAGCGCCTGCGCCCACGCGTTCACGTCGAGACCGCCGTCGGTCCCGCGGAAGCGGACGCCGAGCCCCCCGCCGGTGTTCACCTCGGCGATCGGGCAGCCGAGTGCGCGGAGCTCGCGAACCATCGCGGCGACCCGACGCGCGGCCTCCTGCACGATCGGGATCGATTCGGTCATGTAGAGGTAGCCCGAGTGGTAATGCACGGTGTCGATCGTGAGGTGGTGGCGTCGGGCGATCGCGACCGCGTCGGCCAGTCGCTCGGGCAGGATGCCGAACTTCGTCGGCGCCGTGCCCGCGTAGAGGGTCTCCTTGCCCCCCAGGTAGGACGCGCCGATCCCGGGGTTCACGCGGATCCCGACCGTGGACCCCGGCGCGCGCCGGCCGAGCCGCTCGAGCTGAGACAGGAGATCGACGTTGACGTGGACGCCGGTGGGCAGCAGATCGTCCAGGTCGCGCTCCGAGACGTTCGTGCCGGTGTAGCTGATCTCCGCAGAGGTCCAGCCGTGCTCGAGCGCCCACGTCGTTTCGCCGGGGGAGCACACGTCCATACCGACGAACGGCGCCTCGGCGCGGAGGAAACGCAGGAAGTCGGCGTCGCGCTGGGCCTTCAAGGCGAAGCGGATCCGGTGCCGCAGACCCGCGGCGGCCATCGCGTCGCGCAATCGCTCCGCCTGCTCGCGCACCGAGACCAGATCGTGCGTGTACAACGGCGTGCCGTGATCCCGCGCGATCTTCTCTGCGTCACGGCCCGCGATCGAGAGCCGTCCCTCGCGGACCTCGAGGCCCGGCCGCGTCCACCACATGCGGTGCTCGGTCTGCATGCGGGCGAGCGTAGCAGTGCGGTTCCCGGGGCTCGCAGGGCCCCTGCTACGCTGCGCCGATCCGACGAAGGGGGACCTCCGTGGCTGCAACGAACCCGTTCCGCGCAGACGGTGCGTGGCTGAAGTCGCAGTTCCATGCGCATTCGCTCAACTCCGACGGCGACCTCCCGCCAGAGGCGGTCGCCGACGAGTACTACCACCATGGTTTCGACGTGCTGACGATATCCGATCACTGGACGATGACGAAGGTCGATGGCCCGGACGGATTGCTTGTGATCCCCGGAGCGGAGCTCGGCGTCGATCCCGTTGGTGGTCCGATGGCCCCGGAGTTCCTCGCGATCGGCATCGACGACGTGCCCGAAAACCCGAACGGCGACCCCGCCAACTGGTATGCGTTTTCCAATTCCGGCTTCAAGACGTTCGCGGCGTTCGATGACGGCGCGGCCTTCGTCGCCGAGCAGGGCGGCGCCTCGGTCCTGTGCCATCCGTCGTGGAGCGGGCTGCCGCAGGCCTCGGTGTTCGCCGCCGCCGCAATGGACGGGATCGAGGCGTGGAACGCGTCGTCGCACCGCGAGAACGATCGAGGCGACTCGACGTACGTGTGGGACCTGGCCTTAGATGCGGGGCTCGCGTTCGCGCCGTTCGGCACCGACGACTCGCACTACCCGGCGTTCGACGTCGGCGACGCATGGACGATGGTGCGCGCCGCCGATCGCACGCGCGAGGCCGTGATCGCAGCGATACGGGCCGGCCACATCTACGCGTCGAACGGGCCGGAGATCCTCGACATGGAGCGAGACGGCGACAGCGTCGAGATCGTGTGCTCGCCGGCACGCGACGTCTGGTTGCACAGCGGCTGGGAGGAGGGGATCGGCTTGTCGGTCGGCGGGCGCGGGCGTCGCGACGAGGGCGCGATCCTGGAGCGGAACGGTCGCGGGCTGATCGTGCGGGCGCGTTTTACGCCGAGCCCCGACGCCTGGCCGAAGAAGCGCGAGCATCGTTGGTGGCGACTGGTCGTCGGCGATGAAAACGGTCTCCGCGCATGGAGCAACGTGATCTGATGCTCGGGGGGCGATCGCTGCGGACGTGATCCGGCGACAGTACATCGATGGATCCTCCTACCCGCCCGGCCGGACCGGCCTTCGGGGCAGCCATCCGGGATCATTCGAAGTCGGGCATGAGATCCGCGACGGCCGGCGATTCGACATGGCGGGTCTGGCGGTTCAGGAGTCCCATGACCTCGTCGTGGTGGGGGCCGGGATCAGCGGGCTCGCGGCCGCATGGTTCTTCCGGCGGGATCATCCGGATGCGTCGATCCTGCTGCTGGACAACCACGACGACTTCGGCGGGCACGCCAAGCGCAACGAGTTCACGGTCGAGGGTCGGCTCCTGCTCGGCTACGGCGGGTCCGAGTCGCTGCAATCGCCCGAGGCGCTGTACGGCCCAGAGGCAAAGCAGCTGCTCCGAGCTCTCGGCATCGACTATCACCGGTTCGAGCGGTTCTTCGACACCACCCTGTACCCGTCGTTGGGGCTCTCGCGCGGCGTGTTCTTCACGAAGGAGGCGTTCGGGCGGGATCGACTCGTCACAGGAGACCCGATGCGGATGGTGGCAGACGACGTCCCCGCCGGCCGGATGCATGAGCGTCCGGCCGAGGCGTTCATCGCCGACTTCCCGGTCTCGGATGTCTCGAAGGCGCAGCTGCTCGCGCTGTACACCGTGCGCGACGAGCTCACCCGGATGCTGGGGGCCGGCGGCTTCGACGCCGACCGCGACATTGCCGCCATCACCGTGAACCGCTGGGGTCATGGGTACTCTTACTCTGTAGGAGGTCTGGCGTCGAGCGACGAACGCCCTTTCGAGATCGCCCGGCAACGGTGCGGCCAGGTGGGAACGCCGACGCCGCCTGGACGCCGCTCGCCTCGGTGGCGATCGAGCAGGCCCACCGGGCGGTCGGGGAACTTCTCGCCGACGAGGCTTGACCTTCCCCTTGGGGGAAGCCCTACCCTCGGCCCCGATGGAAGATCGACTCACGATCGGAGCGTACGCGCGGCTCACGGGACTCACGCCGAAAGCCCTGCGGCACTACGACGCGCTCGACCTGTTGTGCCCGGCGGCGGTAGCCGACAACGGCTACCGGGTGTACGCGCGGGTTCAGATCGAGACAGGGCGCCTGATCCGGCGGCTGCGGGACCTGGATGTGCCGCTGGAGGACATCCGTGCCGTGCTCGATGATCCCGACCAGGCGGGGAAGCGTCTCGACGCCTACGTCCGTGAGGTCGAGGCGGATCTGTTCCGCCGTCAGCGCACCCTCCATCAGCTGCGGAACCTCACCGACGAGAAGGAGCGAACGATGGCATCAACACCCGAGACCGTACCCGGCGCCCTTACCCCCGAGGGCGAGCGGCGACTGGCCGCCGATCTGTTCAACCACACATGGGAGCTGCTCGAAACCGCCGACCGGACCCCGGCGCAGAACGACCGCATGATCCATGCCGCGCACGCGTCGCGATTCCATTGGGAGCAGGTCGGTGACGCGACGAACCTGATCGCGGGGGAGTGGCAGTGCTCGCGCGTCTACGCAGTGCTCGGGCGTGGGGAACCCTCCGTGTGGCACGCGCGACGGGCGCTCGCCCTGTGCGAGGAGGCGGGCGTGACCGGGTTCTTCCTGGCTGCCTCCAACGAGGCGCTCGCTCGCGCGTCGCTCGTGGCGGGTGACCGCGTCGCGGCGGCCGAGGCGGAGGCTGCGGCGTGGGCGGCGGCCGAGGCGATCGACGAGGACGAGGACCGTCAGATCTTCGAGCAGGACATGGCGAGCCTGCCGCGCTAGACGAGATCGCGCTCGGCGTGGCGAGCCTGCAGAGCGGAGACGCCGAGCAGGAACGCGATGCCGAGGAGATCTCCGGCCAGCATCACCGTGACGGCGGCCGCCCAGCCGCCGAGCAGATCGACATCGTAGTAGCAGTAGCCGGCCCCT
Source organism: Actinomycetota bacterium (assembly GCA_040004125.1). GTDB lineage: Bacteria > Actinomycetota > UBA4738 > UBA4738 > HRBIN12 > AC-51. The sequence goes on along the minus strand of JBDUBL010000006.1, from coordinate 34,697 downwards.
CGGGTGACGTAGAGCGGGCAGACGGCGCCGACGGCGAAGCGCAGCGCCGCTGCGGCCAACGGCGCGGCCAGCACGACGATCCAGGTCGCACGCCACAGCGGTCGTGCAGCCGGCCGGCCGGCGAACACCAGCAGACCAAGGAGACCGAAGGCGGCGAGGCCTAGGCTCGCCCAGATCCCGACCTCTTGGGGAACGTTGCGAGGACCGTCGGCTCCGGCCACCAGGAATCCGACGACCCCGGCGAACAGCCCGCCGGCGAGTCCGAGCGTGACCGCGGGCGCTCGTCGTCGAGAACCGACCGCCCCCACCGCGCCGGCCGTGACGAGCCCGGCGGCGATCGCGGCCAATCCGAGGGGTGAGCCCGTTGCGTCGCCGATCACGGCCGGAGGCTCGCACGCGCGCGGGTGATGCGGGAACCGTCAACACGGGTTCCGCACGATTTCGACATATGTCCGCGACGCTTGCAGGGCGCTACTAGGCCTGTGGGTTCGGTCCGAAGCCCTCGATCGTGTCGATCACCTGCAGGTCCTTGTCGAACCTGACCGTGATGACGCTGCCGTCGGCCTTCTGGATGTGCGCCTCGTATGCCGCGCTGCCGCTGTCGGTCTCGACTCGCAGGATCCTGTGGACCGCGGCGCTACGCGGAAACGGCGAGCGCTGTGCGGACGGCTGGCGCAACCTCGGTGCCGAGCAACTCGATCGAACGCATGACCTTCGCGTGCGGGATCGAGCCCACCGTGAACTGCACGAGGAACCGATCGTGGTGGAACAGCTCGTGCTGGAACAGGATCTTCTCCGTCACCATCTGGGGGCTGCCGACGAAGTTCGCGCCGCGAAGGGTCGAAGCGGCGTCGTAGTGCTCGCGCTGCATCGGCTGCCAACCGCGCTCGCGCCCGATCTTGTTCATCATCGCGGCCGCGTAGGGCCACGAGTCGTCGAGGGCCTCCTGCTCGGTTGCGGCGATGGAGCCGTGGGAGTTGATGCTCACCGGCGGTGTCGGATCGTGACCGGCTTCGCGCGCGGCGTCACGGAACAGCTGGACGAACGGGGCGAAGCGCTCGGGCAAGCCCCCGATGATCGCCAACGCCATCGGCAGCCCGAGCGTGCCGGCGCGAAACGCCGACTCGGGCGCGCCGCCGACCGCCACCCACACCGGCAGCGGATGTTGCACCGGCCGCGGGTAGACACCCTCTCCGTCGAGCGCCGAACGGAACCGGCCCGACCAACGCACATGTTCGTCCTCGCGCAGACGCAGCAGCAGCCGGAGCTTCTCGTCGAACAACGCGTCGTAGTCCTCGAGGTCGTAGCCGAATAGCGGGAACGACTCAGTGAACGAGCCGCGGCCGGCCATGATCTCGGCGCGCCCGCCGCTCAACAGGTCGAGGGTGGCGAAGTCCTGGAACACGCGGACCGGGTCATCGGAGCTCAGGACCGATACCGCGCTGGTCAGGCGCAGGCGCTCGGTCGTCGCGGCGATCGCCGCGAGCACGACCGCCGGCGAGGAGACGATCAGGTCTTCCCGGTGATGCTCCCCGACACCGAACACGTCGAGCCCGACCTGTTCGGCGAGCTCCGCTTCCTCGAGCAGATCGCGCATCCGCTGTTCGGGGCTGATCATGTGCCCGTTCAGCGGGTCTTCCTGCAGCTCGGCGAAGGTGTAGACCCCGATCTCCATGGCGTAGCCAACACGGTACCGGGCGGCCATGTTCCCGACCCCCTTGCAAGGCGCTGCGCGGTGGACCTTTGGCCGTGGCGGTATGGACCGCGACGTGGCAGGATGCGCGCATGCGGGCCGGGAGAGTATTGATCGCGCTTGTCGCCGTCGCTACGACGGCGACGGCGCTGACCGCTCCGTCCGTCGCGGCCACCGCACCGACGGTGCCGAACACGTCGTGTCCGTCCTTCCCGGTCGACAACGTGTGGAACATGGACGTCTCGCTGCTGTCGGTCAGCCAGAGCAGCGCGACCTGGCTCACGTCGATGAGCGCCGCGACGAAGAACCTGCACCCGGACTTCGGGCCGCCCAAGGACTACGGCATCCCCTTCGACGTCGTCAGCGATGCGCACCCGCTGATCCCGGTCAAGTTCCTCTATGCGGATGAGTCCGATCCGGGTCCCTATCCATTCGGGCGCGACATCAGCGTCGAGGGGAGTTCGGACCGCCACGCCCTCATGATCAACCGCGACACGTGCACGCTGTATGAGTTGTACGCGGCTCGGTTGAAGGGTTCCAAGGCCTCGGCGGGAAGCGGTGCGATATTCGATCTTCGCTCCAACGCCTTGCGCCCCGCGACGTGGACCAGCGCGGATGCGGCCGGATTGCCGATCTTCCCGGGCCTGGTTCGCTGGGACGAAGTGCAGGCGGGTTTCATCGGGCATGCGCTGCGCTTCACGGTGGCCTGCACGCAACGCAGCTACGTCTGGCCGGCTCGGCACCAGGCAGGCGTGGCCGATCCCACCTGCCCGCCGATGGGTGCACGGTTCCGGATGAAGGCGGGCTTCGACATGAGCGGGTACTCGCCGCAGGCCCGAGTGATCCTGACCGCGATGCAGCACTACGGGATGATCCTGGCCGACAACGGCAGCGACTGGTTCTTCCAAGGCGCCGTGGACGGCGCCTGGCCGGCGAGCCTGATCGCGGAGCTGAAGACCGTTCCCGCGCGAGCGTTCGTGGCCGTCGACGAGTCGGCGTGTCAGGTCGCGCCCGACTCGGGGCAGTTCGCCTATCGCACCGGCTGCCCGGCGCCGTAGAACCCCCGGAGGGACGCGATGGTTGCGTGGGACGGAACGGGCATCGCGACGACGACCCGGCTGATCCTGCGCACGTTCCGTGCAGACGACCTCCCCGCGTATGCGGCGCTGAACGCACACCCTGAGGTGGTTCGCGGGCTCGGGGGCGAGCCGCTCACCCGTGAGCATTCGGACTCCATCGCCGAATGGGCTCAGGAGCTGTATGCCAACGAGGGGATCGGCCTGCTCGCCGTCGAGCGGCAAAGCGACGGCGCTTTCATCGGGATGTGCGGGCTACATCACCAGGCCTCTTATCCCGACGACGTCGAGATCGCTTGGCGTCTCGCGTACGAACACTGGGGGCATGGCTACGCGACCGAGGCTGCGACCGGTTGGCTCGATCTCGCATTCGGGCCGCTTGGGCTCGATCGCGTGATCTCGATCACAGATCCCCCGAATGTGCGGAGCCTGGCGGTGATGCGCCGCCTCGGCATGTCGTTTGACCATGAGGCCCAGATCGAGGACGAGGGGATCGTGTTCGACGCGGTCGTACACGCGATCACCGCTGAGCGGTGGCGCGAACGCGGCTAGGCCTACGCGGTCCGGCCGTTCCGTGACGCGGTAGAGATGCCACGGCCCGGGACGCCTTCGCTGCCCGTCCCTATCCTTGGGACGACGGCACGATATGCCGTTCGAGCACCCAGACCACCTCGCCATCGAGGACCCGACCGGTCGCACGCAGTCCGGCTCGTGACGCCACGGTCTGCGAGGCGACGTTGCCCGGGTGGATCGAGGCCTCGATCACGGTCACGCCGAGTGATCCTCGGAGCCACCCGACGAGCGCGCCGCCGGCCTCCGTTGCGAATCCCTGCCGATGGAACGCAGTGCCCACCACCCACGCGATTGCCGCGGCGTCGGCGGTGACCGTCGCTTGCAAGTGGCCGAGCGCCGAGCCGTCCTCTCGACGACGCATCGTCCAGTTGAGCCACAGCTCGGCGCCGTCGGGGGCGCGACGCGTTTCCCACACGACGAGGCGTGCGCGCAGGGTCTCGATATCGGGCGGCGGCGCCTCGCCCGTCCACCTGCCGAGCGCAGCGTCATCGAGTACCGGGAAGAGATCGATCGCATCCGCGGCGACGAGCGGCACGAGGTCAAGGCGTGGCGTGCGGATCAGGAGCCGGTCATCGGGTGGGAGATCGGGAAGCACGATCGGATGCTAGTAGTTTGGGCATCGCGATCGGGAAGGGAGCGCTTTGTGGATCCGGTCGGCCCTGGAGCTGGCATGGAGACGCCTGCGTTGACGGGCGGACTTCCATCGACGATCTGTCGATGGGTTGAGGAGGCCGTCGGCTCCGGCGCTCGCCTCCTGTCCGTCAGAGAGATGCCTCCGTGGTCGGTCGAGATGCATGAGGTGATCGTCGAGGACGGCGGGGGCGACGAGCACCGCCTCGTGCTTCGGCGCTACTCCGATAGGCAGCACCTTGGTATCGACCCGTTCTACGACCCGGCGAATGAATCGCGCGCGCTGCGGTTGCTCGAGGGAACCGACGTACCGACCCCTCGTTGGTACGCAGCCGACCTGGTGCCCGCGGTCTGCGATGTGCCCGCCGTCCTCTCGTCATGGGTCCCGGGGGAGCCCGCGTGGACCCCGCACGACGTCGATGGGTATCTCGGATCGGCCGCGGAGATCCTGGTGCGGATCCATGTGCTTACATCGACTCGCCCGGCGGGTTTGCCCGACTACGTGCCGTATGCGGTGGGTGATGGCGTCGACCGGCGGCCGCCAACGTGGACGAGTCAGCCGGTCCTCTGGGAACGAGTGCTCGATGTTCTCGCCGCAGGTCCACCAGGCACGCCCACTTGCTTCATCCACCGCGACTATCACCAAGGCAACACGCTGACGCAAGACGATCGCGTCTCGGCCGTCATCGATTGGCCGACCGCCGCGTGGGGTCCGCCGGGGATCGACCTCGCGCGGATGCGCATCAATCTCGTCGAGGAGGTCGACCCCGCTAGCGCGGAGCGGTTCCTCGCGGCGTATCGCGCAGCCGGTGGGGATCCGGCCGATCGCCACCCGTACTGGGATCTGCTTGACGCAGCCGATTTCCTCAACGACAACTCATACCGCAACGATCTCGAAGGCCACGATCGCGCGCGGTTCGAGGGATGGGTCGCCGGCGTCCTGGCTGAGCTCTAGTCGGCCGGGGGCGTCCAGATGAATGGGGTCGTCGTCGTGACGGGGCTGAACCCCAGTCGCTCGAGGATCGGTCGACTCTCGGACGAGGCGTCCACCTGCAAGTCGCGGAATCCGCTCTGTGAGGCTAGGTTGGCGCGATAGGCCACGAGCGCCCGGTAGATGCCGCGACGGCGCCAGGCCGGGAGCGTGCCTCCTCCCCAGAGCGTTGCGAAGTCCGTTCCGGATATCAAACGGATCCATCCCGCACAGACGAACTCACCCGCAGACTCGGCGACCACGATGGTGATCGCCTGCGGGTTTGCGACGTGCTCCGCCTCGAGGCTGTCCGGGAGCCAGCCCGTGCGATCGTCGTTCCAGATCGCCTCCTCCATCGCTGCGATCCGGTCGAAGTCGGCCCGCTCGCGCACCTCTCGTAGGAAGACACCGTCGGGCAAGCGCACCTCGCCGGCGACAGTGGCCATCGGCGCGATCACGACCGTCTCCAGATCGTCGGGCACGAAGCCCTGCGCGATCAGCCGCTCGCGCAGGTCGGGCGGTCGGTCGTGACCGTGCAGTTTCCACTCGAACGCCTCGCCCCGATCGGCGAAGACGCGCACCTGTCGCGCGATCAGCTCGTCGAGTTCGGTGCCGTCGATCCCCGCGAGGTCGCGATAGAGGATGCTCCCGCCGCGCCCTAAGCCGGCGAAGCGCACCAAAGGCCCGTCGCGTTCGACACGCAGACCCTCCGGCAACGGGTTCGGGACCTGGGTGCGCAGCTGCGCGTCGTAGCGGGCGAGCATGTCGGCGGCGTCGTGGTCGCTCACGCAGGCGACTCTACGAGCACTCCGTAGGGTTCCCACCAACGTGCGAGAGGGGAGATTTGAACTCCCACGCCCTTTCGGGCACTGGATCCTAAGGTTGCTCGCGCCACGCACGAATCTGAGTTCGACGTGTGGTTCCGTGTCGTCTGGTGTCGTCCTGTGCCCTCGGGTGTCGTCCTGTCGTGAGCAAGATGTGAGCAAGATCGCAGCGATGCTACCGATGTCGAATCCCTCGATATCGAGTGGAGCAGCTCGCTCCTGGGTCGAATGCCCCTCCTTCCACCTTTAGACTCGGAGCGTGGTCCGCTGTGCGCGATGTGGCGAGCAGAACGTCGACCGGGGGCGATTCTGCTCGAACTGCGGCCAGTCGCTGCTCCCCGAGCCTGCCGCGGCACAAGAGCGGAAGCTGGTGTCGATCCTGTTCGTCGACCTGGTGGGCTTCACCGCCCGCTCGGATCAAGCCGACCCGGAGGACGTCCGCGACACCCTCGAGGCGTTCCACGCCCGGGCGAAGGAGAAGGTGCAGCTCTTCGGCGGGACGATCGAGAAGTTCATCGGCGACGCCGTCATGGCGGTTCGGAGCACCCGTGTCGCGTGGCGACGACGCCGAGCGTGCCGTTCGTGCTGGGCTGGGCGTGCTCGCCTCGATCGACGAGCTGAATCACCAGCGACCCGGCCTCGATCTGGCCGCACGGGCTGCCGTCAACACGGGCGAGGCCGTCGTCGCGCTCGGCTCGCGACCGGAGTCTGGTGAGGCGCTGGCGCTGGGCGATGTCGTCAACACCGCCGCGCGGCTCCAGACGCCGCCCCCTCGGGCCGTCTGATCGTCGGCGAGGAAACGCATCGCGCGACCCGTCGGGCGATCCAGTAGGTCGAGGGCCCGGGCTTCGATGACCCGGGCCCCCGTGTCCGTCCAGCCTCAGGTCGCGTCGCACCCGTCCGGCTGGGGTTGATCGATACGCGGGCTGCCGCCGATCGGCACGCCGAAGAAGACGACGCCGAGCTGAACCGGCTCGCTGGTCTCGTTCCTGCCCACGTGCACGCTCGAGCGCAACTCGACGAACGCGTCGCCGGGCCCGTACGTGTGCGCGTGGCAATCGTCGTGGTACACGGTGAAAGTGCCCGACTGCACCGTCACCAAGGTCTTGCCCGGGTGGCTGTGCCAGCCGGTCGATGAGTTCGGCCCGAACGTGTACTCGGCCACGATCGTGTTCGTGTCCCTTCGGGCGTAGAAGCGCATGCCGGTCTGCATCGATCCCGCCCCGATAGTCACGGGCGTAATCGTGCCGGTCGATGGAGTCGCGCTCGCGACCGCGGCAAGGCCGAGCGAGGCCGCGATGACGACAGCTCCAGCCACCGCGACGACCCGCCGGGTCCGTGTGTTCTTCATGGTGCCCTCCCTTCCTGCGGGATCGCCGTGACCCCGTCTATATCCACCGGCGACGCTACGGGGCCGCTCCTGCCGGCTCTACGGTGTCGGCCGGTGAGTGCGCGGGGTGCTGCCATCCCGTGCCAACACGGGGTTGGCCCTTGACGCCGCCGGGGCGATGACGGAGAACTTCCGGTGAAGGAGGGGTCTCTGTGGAAGTTCGCGAAACCGACGTACGACGTGAGCTCGAGAGGTCGCGCCGCGAGGTCGTGGAGCTGCGCGCATCCCGGATGCGACTGGCGCTGGCCGCCGATGCCGAGCGCCGGAGCATCGAGCGCGCTCTGCACGAGGGGGTGCAGCAACAACTGGTCGGGCTCGCTGCCACCCTAGAGGTTGCGGATGGAACGGTAGATGCCGATCCCGCGGCGGCGAAGTCGCTCTTCGGAGAGATCCGGCGGGACCTTCAGCAGGCGCTGGAGGAAACGCGGAGGCTCGCTCAACAGATCTACCCGCCACTTCTCGAAGCGGGGGGTTTGCGTCCAGCGCTGCGCTCGGCGGCGATGAGTGCGGACATACCGATCCGGATCGAGGTCGCAGCGGGCAAGGTCTATCCGCCGGAGATCGCGGGAATGGTGTACTTCTGCTGTCGCGACGTGCTTGACCACGCTGCGGCCGGCACGCCGGTGGCGGTCACGGTCCGGAGCGCTGACGGAGCGCTCACCTTCGAGATCGTCGCGAACGGCGATATCGAGGGGGAACTTCCTTCGCGCGATCGCGTTGAGGCGCTCGGCGGCCGACTGACCATTCGGCAGGGACCCGGCCGTCAGATCAGCGTGGTCGGGTCGCTGCCGGTTTCGGGATGAAGCTAGTCACTCTCGGCGAGGTAGAGGATCACCGCCTTGACTCGCCTGTGGACCGACGCTTCCCACGTGAGCCCGAGCTTGAGGAAGATCGAGTGGATCACCTTCTCGACCGAACGCTCCGCGAGGAACAGCGACGCTCCGATCGCCCCGTTACTCTTGCCCTGCGCCATCTCCCGCAACACGTCTCGCTCGCGCGGGGTCAGCTGACTGAGCCGCGACTCCTCGCCGCGGGTGTTCTCGGCGACCAGCGCTTCGACGACCACCGGGTCGATGACCGAGCCGCCTTCCGCGACCGCGCGGATCGCCGACACGAGTTGCGCAACGTCTTGGACGCGCTCCTTCAGGAGGTAGGCGCGCCCCGCGCTGCCGTTCTCCAGCAGCGCAAGCGCGTAGCTCGAGTTGGCGTACTGGCTCAGCACGACCACGCCGACGTCAGGATCCGTGATGCGCAACCGCTCCGCCGCCTGGATCCCCTCGTCGGTGTTCCCAGGGGGCATGCGGATGTCGGTGATGACGACGTCCGGCCGTTCGGCCTTCACCGCGGCGAGCAGCGAGTCGAGGTCGTCGCAGACCGCCTCGACCTCGAAGTCCGACTGGAGCTCAAGCAGCCGCCGTACACCTTCGCGGACGAGCAAGTGGTCCTCCGCCAGCACGAGCCGGATCGACATAGCCGCAGGATACGCCGATGCCGACTGCCCTGATCATCGACGACAACGACCGGAACAGGAAGCTCGCCCGCGACGTCCTGGGCGCGGCCGGGTTCCAGACGCTGGAGGCTGCCACGGGCGCCGAGGGCATCGGGCTCGCAGCCGCGCACGTTCCGGACGTGATCCTGATGGACTTCCGCCTTCCCGATATGAACGGGACGGACGCCGCGCGCATCCTCAAGGACATGGAGGGGACGGCGCACATCCCGGTGGTCGCGATGAGCGCGGTTTCGTTCGAGGGAACCGGCGACTGGCTCGAAGCGGCCGGCTTCGTTGGATCGATCGAGAAGCCGATCCTCGTCGGCACGTTCGCGAAGCAAGTGCGCCGCTACTGCGGTGCGAGAGGCTGAGGTATCGGGCCCGCGGTGCCGTGCTAGCGCCCCGATGAGCGGCGGGGAGGCATGGTGGAGCGGGAGCATCTGCTCCGCTTAGGTTGTTCCTCTGGACGGATTCGCGCTGCGGTGTGAGTATCGTGCGGCCCACCGACAACCAGGCGGGCCTGAGCGAAAGAGAGGGGCTCAGATGCGGAGGCTTTTGATCGCTGGCGCACTCGGGATCATGGTCATCTCTCTTTCTGCCTGCGGGGGCTCGAGCGCGGATTCTGCGTCGGAGGCGGCCCTGCAACAGACAGCGGACTACTGGGAGATCGACCAGATCGAGAAGAACTTCCACGAGGCAACCACCAAGAAGAGCGTCGAGCAGATGATGAGCCTCTGGGCGCCGAACGCGACCTTTACGGTTGGTCCCGGAGAAACGCTCGCAGGGGTGGCCGAGATCCGGCAGTTCTGGCTCGACAGCTCCAAAGCGTTCGAGCCCGCGACCCACTGGGTCTCAGACCATCCCGCGTACAAGCTCGATATCACGGTCAACGGCGACAGGGGCACGCTGCACTTCGAATGTCACTACATCGACTACGACACGAGTGAGGTGGCATACGTCACGTCCGCAGACCTGGACGTCGCCCGCATCGAAGGGCGGTGGTTGATCACCAACATGGTGGCTGCTTCGACCGAGCTGGTCCCTTGAGCCGATGTCCGACAGTCAGGTCGCCCGCCAACCATGGAGCTGCCGTCGAGGGGCCGGCCATTGAGCCGGGGTGAGAACCCGCTCGTTGGGGCCGTGGGCCGTCTACCGGCCAAGGTCCATACCAAGCTGCTCATCGCTTTCGTGGGCACATCTGTCCTTCTCGTGGCCGTCGGCCTGCTCGGACTCCGGGTGCTCGGACAGTCGAACGACCGGGTCGGCAGTCTCGGGTCCCTCCAAGAGCGAGCCTTCGCCTACGGTCAACTCCAGCGAGACGTTTGGCATGTCCGCGCGCTCCTCGCCGAGAACGCGGGAGAAGACTTCAACGGGGTGTTTTCGAGAACAACTCCCCCCAGCGAACACGGGAAGCGAGCGCTCGCCATCGATCGAGCGATCGCGAACGCCGCGGCGGGGATCGGACCCGAGACAGGAGTCGATCGGCTCGGCTTCACACCGCCCGCGGAAGACGATGACATCCTTCGCTTGATCCGCTCGAACGCCGACCAGCTCTCCGTGCTGATGCAGGAGATCATCGAACTCGACCGCCATGATCCACATGGTGAACGCCTGAGGAGCCTCCGCCCAGACGCCGAAGGGCTTGCGATCGATCTGTATCAGGACGCCGCCGTGCTGGCGAACGCAACGACCGCGCAGACGGAAGACCTGATCGCTCGGAATGCCAGCTCCTTCCAGCAGTCGCGTGACCTCTTCATCGGCGTTGCCGTCGCGGCCCTCGTCCTCGCGCTGCTGCTGGGGTTCGTCCTGTCGTGGTCGGTGATCGGTCCCATCCAGCGGATCGACGCGCGACTCGCCTCGATCGCGACCGGCGACTTCTCCGGGCACGTCGATGTCGTGAACCGCGACGAGCTGGGTGCGCTGGCGGCGAACGTCAACCTGATGAACGACGAGCTCAGACGCCTCTACACGGAGCTGGAGGCGGCCAGTCGACACAAGTCCGAGTTCCTGGCCAGCATGTCGCACGAACTGCGCACGCCGCTGAACGCGATCATCGGCTTCTCTCAGGTGCTGGGGGAGGGGATGTTCGGCCCGGTCAACGAGAAGCAGGCGGAGTACCTCGACGACATCCTCTCTTCCGGCAACTACCTGCTTTCGCTGATCAACGACGTGCTGGATCTGTCCAAGGTCGAGGCCGGCCAAGTCGAGCTCGAGGTTCGGCCCTTCTCTGTGCGGGAAGCGCTCGAACGGGGTGTGGTGATGGTGCGCGAGCGAGCGATCGAGGACGGCGTCGAGATCGCGCTTGAAGCGGCTCCAGATGTCAACGTCGTGGAGGGCGACGAACGTCGCATCAAGCAGGTCATCTTCAACCTCCTCTCGAACGCCGTGAAGTTCACCCCCGCCGGTGGTGCGGTCGACGTGAGCGCGGCGCGGGTCAACGGCGAGGTGCGGATCTCCGTTGCCGACACCGGCCCCGGCATCGCTCCCGAGGATCACGAGCGGATCTTCGAGGAGTTCCAGCAGAGCGAGACGGGGCTCGAGCACCGGGAGGGGACCGGCCTCGGCCTCGCGCTGTCGAAGCGGCTCGTTGAGCTCCACGGCGGACGGATCTGGCTTGAGAGCGAGCTCGGCAGGGGGAGCACCTTCGTCTTCGCGTTGCCGGTGAGGTCCGTCTAGCCATGGCGGGCGAGCGGATCCTCGTCGTCGAGGACAACGCGATGAACATGAAGCTCTTCCGCGACGTCCTGGCCGTCATGGGGTATCGGACGCTCGAGGCGACGACTGGCGGCGAGGCGCTCGAGCTGGCGGCCAAGCACGGGCCGGATCTCGTGCTCATGGACATCCACCTGCCGGACCTCGATGGCGTCCACGCACTTCGGCGATTGCGCGCAGACGAGCGCACCGCCACGATCCCCGTGCTCGCCGTGACCGCGCAAGCGATGCAGGGAGACCGCGAGCTGTTCCTGGCGGAAGGCTTCGACGGATACGTGTCGAAGCCGGTGAACGTTCGCGAGCTTCTCGGCACGGTTCGGCAGCACTGCGATGCACGCGGCCGATGAGAGCCGGGCAAGGCTGCCTCGCTTTTCGCACCTCGGCACGTTGCCGGAGGCTCCCGCGTGAGCGATTCGTGAGCAAGATGGCGCCACGAGCTTTCGCACGGACCATGGCTCTGCTGCGTTCCCGCTGGTCACCTCGGTGCGAGAGGGGAGATTTGAACTCCCACGCCCTTTCGGGCACTGGATCCTAAGTCCAGCGCGTCTGCCAGGTTCCGCCACTCTCGCGTAGCCCCAAGCGTAACGGCAGAAGAGGTGCAGGGCGCGCAGGGGCAGGACCGTCGGGGACGCGCTACGCCGCAGCGCCGTGTGGACCGGGTGAACGCAACGGGTCTAGTGTGGCGAGACCAACGAAAGGGGTGGTGCAGATGGGTATGGTCGCGACCAAGAGTTTCGACAAACCCGACGAGACCCGCGAGTTCCCGAATGGATCTGCCGCGATGATCTCGATCGGCTCGACGATGCTCGGGCGCGCACGTATGGAGCCCGGCTGGAAGTGGTCGAACGACATCAAACCGATCGCGGGCACGGACCTGTGCATGATCCTGCACAAGGGGTATTGCATCTCCGGCACGCTGACGGTCAAGGCCGAAGACGGCACCGAGACACAGATCGGTGCAGGCGACGGGTACGTCATCGAGCCCGGGCACGATGGTTGGGTGGTCGGCGACGAGGCCTACGTCGCGGTCGACTTCTCCGAGCAGATAGCGGAGTTCGCGAAAGCCACATAGCCGCCGGCAGCGGGGCGACGACGCGGGCCTCGAACCGCGGGCGGCTACCATGCTCGCCGTGTCCGATGCCGCCCTCCCGACCGACCGCCGCTCGATCGCGGCGTGGGGCCGCGACCTTCGTCCCGCCTGGGAGGGGCTGGGCGCGTTCGGGCTCTACGTCGCGCTGTCCTGCCTGATCTGGTTGCCGCCGATCGGCGGGGCGATCACGACGCGCTACGTCGGCTACGGCTGGACGGATGCACGCTTGTACCAGTGGGCGCTCGCGTGGACGCCCTGGGCGATCCTGCACGGGCACTCGCCGTTGTTCGCCTCCGACGTGTTCTCGCCGACGGGTATCGACATCTCGTGGGTCACGTTCATGCCGAGCCTCGGGATCGTCGCCTACCCGCTGACGAAGGCGTTCGGCACGCTGGTGTCACTCAACGTCATGTTGCTGCTGGCGCCGGCGCTTGCGTCGTGGGCCACCTACCTCGTGTGTCATCAGCTCACGAAGCGGTTCTGGCCCGCGGTGCTCGGAGGGCTGTTCTTCGGCTTTTCGACCTTCATCGCCGGACACATGGTCGATCACCTGAACCTCGTGATGATCTTCCCGGTGCCGCTGGCGGTGTATCTCGTGATCCGGCGCGTCGAGGCGTCTCTGGGGGTCGTTGCCTTCACTTCGTTGTTGACCCTTGATCTGGTCTTCCTGTTCGGGATCTCGACGGAGTTGTTCGCAACGGCGACGTTGTTCGGGGTGATCGCGTTTGCGCTGGCGCTCGTGTTCGCGCGTCGTGACATCGGAATCGTGTTCCGTGCCGGGCTGCTCGTAGCGCTAAGCTATGCGCTGGCCGGCCTGCTGCTCCTGCCGTTCCTCATCAACGCGCTCCAGCACCGCCCCGCCGACGTCCTGCGCCCCGTGGACCGAACCGTGGTCGATCTCGCGAGCTGGGTCGTGCCGAGGGAGCACACCTGGATCGGGGGCGATCGGTTCACCTCGCTCACCGCGAAGTTCCCCGCTGCGCCGCAGGAAGACGCCGGCTATGTGGGTATCGCCGCCATCCTCATGCTGATCGGCTTCGCCATCACGGAGCGACGCCGGCGCGGCACCTGGCCCCTGCTCGGCTACCTCGCGATCGTCGCCGTCCTCGCGTCGGGACCGATCCTGCAGATCCTCGGCCGGCCCACGATCACGATGCCCGGTGACCTGCTGACGAAGGTTCCGCTGCTACAACAGGCGACGGCCCAGCGGCTGCCTGCCTACGGGGCGTTGGCCATCGGAATCATCGCCGCGCTGTGGGTTGCCCGAGGCGCCGGCCGTGGTGCCTGGGTCCGGTGGGGGATCGCCGGGCTCGCGGCGCTGATGGTGCTCCCCGCCGCCGCGCCCTCGGCGTTCCATGCCTTCGGCGCGGCGCCCGGGTTCTTCACGAGCGGCGACGTGCACGAGCAGATCCACCAGGGCGAGACGGTCTTTGCTATCACGGAGCGCACCGGCACCGAGCTCGCTTGGCTCGCGGAGTCGGGCTTCTGGTATCAGATCCCTGAGGCCTATCTCGGCCCGGTGCCGGCGGCCTACGAGGGAGAACCGCTGTACCGAGGGCTCGCCGTCAATCAGCGCAACCCGTACATGCCGACGCCGGACGAGTTCGCGCGATGGCTGCAGGACACCGGCACGACGGCCGTATTGCTGGACGACGATGCCGCCTGGAAGTTCCAGTTCCTGCTGGAGTCGGTTGGGCTGGAACAGGTTCACCAAGGCGATGGGGTCGGCGTCTGGCGCGCGGGCCCCGACGGGCTCACGCCCGTCGATCAGGCGGAGGTCGTCGTCAACGGCGATCCCGATCACGTCGACGGCGTGCTTCGACGCTTCTCGTTCCCGGCGCTCGGCGGCGGCCCGCGGATCGAAGGCCCCGACGGCCGGCCGACGGTGTTCACGTTCGTCGGGCCTGATTGCATCGACTGCGCCGCACATCTCACCGCCCTCGACGCATTCGCGCAAGCCAACCCCGAGGTGCGCGCGATCGCTGTGTCGTCGTGGGACCCCGAGGGCGCGAACACCGCGACGATCGACGGTCTCAACCTCGGCTACGAGGTTGCAGCCGACCCGCTCGGCCGCCTGGCGACCGCGAGCTTCGCCCAGCCGCTGCCGTTCATGGACCAGCCGACGCCGTTCTCGATCCTGGTCGGCGGCGACGGACAGGTGCTGGGCGCGGTGGATGGCGTGTGGAACGCCGCGTCGCCCGCCGCGATCGGCCTCTAAGTGGAGGGCGTCGCTGTCGCCGGTAGCAGGTTGTCCTTGTCCAGGAAGGGCGGCGCGGTGCCGTAGGGGCAATCCTGACGAAGCGGCAGGATCAGCTTGTGCATGTCCGGTGGTGCCGAGAAGTCGAACGCGCCGGTGAGCGGGTCTGCCTGCGCGTCGCGTGTCGTTAACGGATCGACGTGGAAGAGCTGCTCGATGAACGCGAGCACAGAGGAGAACTCGTAGGTGTGGTGATCCACCGCGCCGCCCAGCCGGTTGCCGCCGTGCACGGTGTAGGGCGACATGATGAGCCCCGGGGTCCGCGCGCCGAGGCCCATGATGTCGTACTGGGGCGGGGGCACGTGGTCGTAATAGCCGCCGAAGTCGTCCCAGACCTCGATGACAGCGGTGGACTTCCAATACGGGCTGTTCTGCAGCTCGTTCATCATCTGGACGGTCCAGTTCTCGCCGGCGCAGACGCTCTGTTCGCGGTTCGGAAGGATCGGGTGCTCGTTGTAGGGCGCCGGCGGGTTGACCCACGACACCTGCGCCAGATTGCCGCTGGTGATGTCGCCGAGGAAGGTGTCCGAGGCCACCACGTTGTTCCACAGATCCGAGTACCGCACCGGCTGGATCGCCCGCATGATGTCGCCGATCGGGAAGACCGGATCGGAATAGAACTTCCAGGACACGCCGGCATCGGACAGCCGCTGGGGCATGGTGGGGATGTCGAGGCACGCGCGGATCGTGAACAGATGGCTGCGGATCTCGTTCATCGCGTCCGGATGGTCGTCCACGATCCGGTTCTGCTCTCCCATGATCGTGTTGAGCTGGTCCTGAGACATGTCCTGCGGGAACGCCGGCGAGTAGCCGTTGGGATCGTCGCAGTAGCGACCGGGGCTCACGGTGATCTCGGACTTGTTGTCCATGATCCCGTCGGATTGCGCCGCCACCGTGTACAGGTGTTCGGGGAACGTCGGTCCGTACTCCGACGTGAAGAATCGGTCGGTCAGCACGAACCGGTCCGCGTAGTCGAAATAGTGCGGGATCGACGCCCGGTCGAACTGTGTGTAGCCGTCGAGGTGCGTGCCCCCGTCGATCGTGTTGAACCCATCCATGCGTCCGCCGTCGATCGAGTACAGGCCCGACCAGAAGCCGTGCACGATCTGCACGTCGGTCACGTCGGGCGCGGGGCCAAGCGGCACGACGGTGCCATCGATCGTGGTGCCCTGCGTGGCGCCGTCGCCGTACGGGTAGGTGCCGAAGTAGTGGTCGTAGGTGCGGTTCTCCTTGATCACGAAGATGACGTGCTTGATCGGGACGTCGGCGGGCAGCTGCGCGGTGACCGGGGGCGCCGTGGGCCGGCTGGCGTCCGTGCGGTTGGCGGGCAGCGTGAAGGTCTTGTCGATGTAGCCCTCGGTGAACTTGCTCGGGTCTTCCTGCCACGGTTGGCGGGTCTGCGTAGGGCTCGTCGTCGCGCCTCGCGTGCATGCGATCGCGACGACAGCGAGGACGACCACGACGGCGATGCCGCGCAGGAAGTGCCTCGACGCACGCGGCGGCCCGGCTGAACGAGGGGGATGCACGGGACGAGTATCGAGGCGGCGACAGGTGGCGACAACGACCCCGCGGCCGGGCTAGCCTCGTTGCCATGCGATCGACATCTCTGCGGGTCCTGGCAGCCTGTGCGGCCCTGGCCTTGGTGGCCGGGCTCGCGGTCGGGTCTGCGGGCGCGGCTGCCTCGTGCACGGCCTCGATCGCCGCCGGGACCGGGGCGCCCGGAGACCTTCTCCTCGCAACCGCCGGTGCGCCGCAACATGCCTTCGCGGCGGGCATCCACTACGACGGTGGGGACGGACATCCGTTGGTACAGCGGTTCGCCGGCACCTCGTGGGGTCAGTTCCCGATCCCGACCCACGCCGGTGCCGGGACGATCCAGTTCCAGGACGCGGCTGTGGCGGGCGACCGCGTATGGGCGGTCGGTGCGCTTCGCAACGACAAACCGATGGCGGGGTGGCTGACGGGCGACGTGTGGCACTGGTCCCAGGCAGTGGACCCCGGCGGGGTGGAGGACGAATTCCTCGGGGTCACGGCGACGCCCGACGGCACGCTGTGGGCGGTCGGCAAGCACCGGACGGGAGCCGATTACCAGCCCTTGATCGAGCGCTTCGACGGAACACGATGGGCCATCGTGACTTCCCCTCAGATCTCGGGATCGGCGGTCCTGAGGGATGTCGCGGCGACGCCGGACGGCTCCGTGTGGGCAGCCGGGTGGACGGTGGACGACGGCGGCGTGACACGGCCGCTCATCGAGCGATGGAACGGGGCCGCCTGGACATCTGTCGCCGCGGCGGGTGAGGGCCTGCTCAGCGGCATCGCCGTCCTGCCCGGTGGGAACGCGATGGCGGTCGGGTGGACCCCGAGCCCCCAGGGCGATCGGATCCTCACGATGCAGCTTGGTCACGGCTCGTGGAAGGTGAGTCCCGGATCGGCGCTGCTCGGCCGGCTCACGTCGGTGGCCGCCGGTGAAGCCGTCGTCGCGGTCGGCACCATGTTCGACGCAACGGGAGTGCCACGTGCACTCCTCGTGCGCTGGGACAACGGGTGGACGCCGGTGGACATCGCGGGCGATCCGGCGCCGGACCCCGGCGGCGATCAACTGCTCGCGATCACCGGTGAGCTCGGCTCGTTCCTCGCGGTGGGCATCCGGGATACGACCGAAGGCTTCGGGTCACTCGTCGTGACCGGCACCTGCAGGGGCTAACTACCGGCCGGCACCGCGGGCACGTTCTCGACCGGTGTCTTGGGGCAGTTGCGCGGCTGCAGCACCAAGGGGTCGAGCGGCTGCTGGTTGAAGTCGAACGCGCCCAGCATGTCGCTGCTGTTGGCGTCTCGGCTCGTCAGCGGTGCGAGATCGAAGATCGTCTCGATAAATCGCAGCACCGACGCGAACTCATACGTCGTGTGGTCGACGTAGCCAGCCCGGGCATAGGGCGAGATCACGATGGTGGGCACCCGCGGACCGAGCCCGTACATGTCGACGTGCGGCGGGGCCACGTGATCGTAGAACCCGCCGAAGTCATCCCACGTCAGCACGACCGCCGTCGAGCTCCAGTCCGGGCTCTGCATCAGCTGGTTCAGGAGCTCGACGGTCCAGTTCTCGCCCAGACAGACGCTCTGGGGCGGGTGATCGGACAACGGGAACGGAGGGGTGACCCACGAGACGGCTGGGAGATTGCCCGCGGCCAGGTCGGTAGCGAATTGCTTGGCCGGCACGACGTTGTTCCACATCGAGCTGAAGCGGACGTGTCGCACCATGCGCAGCGGCTGGACCCACTCGTTCTCGCCGCGGTACTCCTTCCAGGAGATGCCGGCGGCCTGCAGGCGGTCGGGAAGCACCGCGACATCCGTGCACGGCCACCGCTGCTCCCAGTACTGGGGCAGTTGCGCAGCGCCCGCGGCGCCCTGTCCCTCCAGCTCATAGACGCGTTGCTGTTCCTCGCGCGAAAGCTGGCGGAACGAGAACGCCTGCTCGAGCGGATCGTCACAGAACTGGCGGCGTCCGATGCCCATCTGCCCGGGCCGCTCATGATCGACGAAGCGGTCGGACTGGGCCGCGAAGGTCCACATATGCTCGATGCCCGTGGGTCCGTAGATCGAGCTGAAGAACCGGTCCGACAACGTGAAGTGGCGCGCATACGCCCAGTAGTTCGGGATCTGAGCCTCGCTGAACTGGCTGTAGCCGACATCGGTGAAGCAGTCCATCTTCCCGCCGTCGATCGCGGTGATGCCGTCGGTGAAGCTGTGCCCCGCCGCGAACCCGCGATCGGGCGCGCGTTCGAGCGGTCGCGTGCCGCCGTCGCAGGTGTTGCCGACGGTCGCGCCGTCGGCGCCCGGGTACTGACCGAAGTAGTTGTCGAAGGTCCGGTTTTCTTTGATCACGAACACGATGTGTTTGATCGCGCTCTGTGCCGCCGCAACGGTTACCGGGTCGCTCGGGCTCGCGGGCGCCAGCGACGTCGCCTGCCCGGGATCCAGGATCGCCGGGAAGGACGTGTCGCTGCTATCACCGCCGCCGGTGCAGGCGGCCAACAGCGCACCCACGGCGAGCACGGCGAAACTCGATCGGATCGGGAGACGCGAACGCATCGGCGTCGAGGGTATCGGACCGGCGTACGGGTGCCCGGTTGACGCTTGCAAGGGGGCGTTCCTAGCCTGGGCCGTCCCCATGCGTCCGTCTTCCGCTCGCCTGCTTGCCGCCACCGTCTTCGCCGTGGTGTCGATCGGCGTCGCGGCGTCGGGCGTGTTCGCCGCCTCGGACCTGGCGGCGTGCACGATGCAGCCGCGCGAGGGCGATGCACCCGAACAGCTGGGTACGATCCTCGAATCGGTCGCGACGACCGGCCCGCAGGATGTCTGGGTCGTGGGCTCTCACGTGATCGGCGGCGTGAGCACTGCCTACGCCGAGCGATGGGATGGCGCCACCTGGACGGTCGCGGACCTGCATCTGCCGCCCGGACCGACCTCGATCTCTTCGCTCTACGACGTCAAAGCGTTCGCGCCCGACGACGTGTGGGCCGTCGGCAGCTGGATGGGCGACGATCCGTTGATCCGCCATTGGAACGGCACCGCGTGGTCGGTCGAGAGGCCGCCGGACCTTCCCGGGAGCGAGCGCATCCTCACGGCGATCGACGGCACGGGGTCCGATGACCTGTGGGCCGTCGGGCAGCAGCGGATCGACAACCAGGAACAAGGCGTGGTGCTGCACCGCACCGCAGCCGGGTGGAGCGTGGTGACGCCGCCGGACGCCGCGGTCCTGCACGACGTCGCGATGCTGCAGCCGGGCGTGCCGCTGGTCGCCGGCTGGTCCATCGGGAAGCAGGGCTACGCCGATGCGCTGCTGGCCTCGCGCACGGGCGGCGTCTGGACCCGCGAGGGGGTTCCGGCCGCGCCGGGGCGCAACGTGTTCTTGACCGGCGTGGCCGTCGCCACCCCCGGCGCGGCCTGGGCGGTCGGGTTCTCCAACGAAGGCCCCAACGGCGACTCGCCCGTCACGCTTCGGCGAAGCAGCGACGGCTGGACCAACGTTCCCGTAGCCGATCAGGGAGGATCCGTTCGCCTGGCCTCGGTCGCCACCGGCGCATCCGGCACGGTGGTGGTCGGGCAGGTGTCCAACGGTGGCCTCGTGCGCGCGCTCGCGTTACGCGCCGACGGGGAGGGCTGGAGACCGATCCCCGGCGCGGGTGACACGCCGCCCGATGCACTCGCCGGCGTCACGCTTGACGGCGACGCGGTCTGGGCTGCCGGGCGCCGCGTCGTCACCGGGGCAACCTACGGCGTGCCCGCGGCGCGCGTCTATTCCTGCGGCTGACCCTTCGGCGCGACCGGGCACCGGCGTGGCTTCAGCACGAGCGGATCGAGCGGCTGCTGGGAGAAGTCGAACGCGTCGAGCATGTCACCGGCGTTCGCGTCGCGCGACGTAAGCGGCGGGAGGTTGAAGATCGTCTCGATGAACCGCAGCACCGACGCGAACTCATACGTGGAGTGATCGATCACACCGGCGCGCGAGTACGGCGAGATCACGATCGCGGGGACCCGCGGACCCAGTCCGTACAGATCGACGTGGGGCGGTGGTACATGGTCGTAGAACCCACCGAAGTCGTCCCACGTCAGAATCACCGCGGTGGATGACCACGCCGGGCTGCGCATCAGGGCGTTCAGGTACTGCACCGTCCAGTTCTCCCCGCCGCAGATGCTCGTCGGCGGATGATCTGATTGACCGAACGGGGGGGTCAGCCACGAGACCGCCGGCAAGGAGTTGTTCCGCACGTCCTGCAGGAACTGGCCGGGTGTCACGACGTTGTTGTACATCGAGCTGAACCGCACGTGGCGAACCATGCGCAGCGGCTGCACCCACTCGTTCTCACCGCGATACTCCTTCCAGGTCAGACCGGCGGCCTCGAGTCGGTCGGGGAGCACCGCCACGTCGGTGCACGGCCACCGAGGTCGATAGAACGACTGGAGTTCGGCCACCCCCGCAGCTCCCTGTTCCTCCAGCCGATAGAGGTGCTCCTGGCCCACACGGTCCAGTTGGGGCAAAGAGAACGCGAGTTCCGACGGGTCGTCGCAGAACTCCCGCCGCCCGGTGCCGAACTGACCCGGCCGCTCGTGGTCGACGAAGCGATCGGACTGCGAGGCGAACGTCCACAGATGCTCCACCCCCGTCGGTCCGTAGATCGAGGAGAAGAACCGGTCGGCAAGCGTGAAGTGCTGCGCGTAGCTCCAGTAGTTGGGGATGTCGGCCTGCTGGTACTGCACGAACCCGATCGGGTCGAAGCAGTTCATCTGGCCGCCGTTGATCGCGGTGATGCCGTCGGCGAAGCTATGGCCCGCGTCGTCCACACGGTCGGCCGCGAGCGCGAGCGGTTGTGTTTGGCCGTCACACGTCTGGCCCTGCGTCGCCCCGTCGGCCCCGGGATAGGTTCCGAACATCGTGTCGAAGGTGCGGTTCTCCTTAATCAGGAACACAACGTGCTTGATCTTCGAACGAGCCGCCGCGACGGTGGCCGCGTCGCTCGCCGTTGCGAAGCCGCTCGGCGCGACCGCCCCGGGGTCGAGTTCGCTCGGGATCGGCGCGGGTGTCGATGAGCTCTGGCTGCCGAACACGCACGCCGCCGCGAGGATCGAGAGCAGCCCGACCGCGGCGATGTGCGCGGGCAGACGGCGTCGGGAGCGCGTCGAAGGCCGGGGCATGCGGGGAGGGTAGCCGACCGACCCACGCATCAGGCAGGATGGGACCGTGCGTCGGCGGATCGTACTCGTGCTCGTGCTCGTGTGCCTCGTCGCATCGGCGTGTGTACGGCCGGCGTCGAGGACCGCGACGTCGCAGACGGCCTCCGTAACCGCCGAGCCCATCGCACCCCTCGTCTCGCAGCCGTTGCTGCCAGTTGATGGCACCCTCGTCGTGCGTGCACGCGCGTCTCGACTGCGGGTGTTCGAGCAGCCCGGGCCGGGCGCCGTCCGCGTGACGACCCTGCCCGCGGCCAACGATTGGGCGCAACCCGTCTGGCTGCCCACGATCGACGGGTTCGTCGATGCCGACGGCACGACCTGGTACCAGGTGCGCCTGCCGATCCGGCCCAACGGCACTACCGGATGGGTCCGAGCGCGCGACGTGGCCGGTCGCACGGTGTTCGAACGGATCGAGGTCGATCTGTCCGAGCATCGACTCGTCCGGATCGCCGACGGCAGGACCGTCGCTTCCTTCCAGGTCGGCGTCGGAGCCCCCGCAACCCCGACGGCGTCGGGCCGCTTCTTCGTCTGGGCGCGCGTTCCCTCGGATCCCTCCGGCCCCTACGGGGTCCTCGCGCTCGGGTTGTCGGGGTTTTCCGACGTCATCACGGATTGGGTGGGCGGCGGGCGATTGGCGGTCCACGGCACGAACGACCTCACCGATCGAGGCGCCGACGTGTCGCACGGATGCGTGCGCGTGTTCAACGCGCAGATGTCGTCGCTGTCCGATGTCTCGCTCGGTACGCCCGTGTGGATCCACCCATGACGCCGGCCGACCGCGCGGCCTGCGATGATGATGCGGCGAGGATCGACCGGGAGGATCGCCAATGAGCACGGAGCAGGCAGCGCGCACGAGAACCGAGGCGCTGCTTGCGCTCGCCGAACAGCGCGCGGCGCACAACTACCACCCGCTGCCGGTCGTGATCGCAGAGGCCGAGGGCGCCTGGGTGACCGACGTCGAGGGCACCCGGTATCTGGACATGCTGGCTGCCTATAGTGCGCTGAACTTCGGCCACCGCCACCCGCGTCTGGTCGCGGCGGCGCATCGGCAACTCGACACGCTGACGCTGACGTCGCGCGCGTTCCACAACGACGTGTTCCCGGTCTTCTGCCGGGACCTGGCCGACCTGGCGGGCAAGGACATGGTGCTCACGATGAACACCGGCGCCGAGGCGGTCGAGACCGCGCTCAAGACGGCGCGTCGGTGGGGCTACGACGTCAAGGGCGTGACGCCGGATCGCGCGAAGATACTCGTGGCCGACGGCAACTTCCACGGGCGGACCGTGACGATCGTGAGCTTCTCGACCGACCCGTCGGCTAAGGCGGGCTTCGGACCGTTCACACCGGGGTTCGAGGTCGTGCCCTATGGCGACATCGACGCGCTTCGCGCCGCGATCGACGAAGACACCGTCGCGTTCCTGGTCGAGCCGATCCAAGGGGAGGCAGGGATCATCGTGCCGCCCGAGGGGTATCTGCGCGCGGCACGCGACCTCTGCACCGAGCGAAACATCCTGTTGATGGCCGATGAGATCCAGTCGGGTCTGGGCCGCACGGGCACGACGTTCGCCTGCGAGCACGAAGGGGTCGTGCCCGACGTCTACATCCTCGGCAAGGCGCTGGGCGGCGGCATCGTGCCGTTGTCGGCCGTTGTGGCCGATCGCGACATCCTCGGCGTCTTCCGCCCCGGCGAGCACGGCTCGACGTTCGGCGGGAATCCGCTAGCCTGCGCGATCGGCATCGAGGTGATCGACATGTTGCGCGACGGCACCTACCAGCGGGCATCGGCGGAGCTCGGCACGTGGTTGGCTCAGGCGCTTCGCGACGCCGCCGTGCCGCAGATCGCTGAGGTGCGCGGTCGCGGGCTGTGGATCGGGATCGAGCTCGTTCCCGGGGCGGGCGAGGCCCGGGCCGCCTGCGAGCGACTGATGGAGCGTGGCATCCTGGCCAAGGACACGCATGCGACGACGATCCGGCTGGCGCCCCCGCTGTGCGTGAGCCGTGAGGACCTCGAGTGGGCTCTGGAGCGGATCGTCGACGTGCTGTCGACAGGCAGCAGCTAGGTCTTTGCTGCCGCCGGCGCCACGCGTCGCATCCGCGGCGACGGGAACGTGTCCACCAACGGCGCGAGCTCCCGGCTCGATCCGTAGACGAGCAGCGCGAGCATCGCGCCGTACACGGGCAGATGCCCGATCAGTTCCGAGGACCCCAGGAAGAACAACGTCGCGTTGAACGGGACGCCCGCGACTAACACGACCAGCTGCGGCATCGTGCCCGACACGATCAAGAGCCCGAAGAGCAGCTCGATCCCACCTGCGAGCCGGATGAACGTCAGGTCGCTCACATCGAGCCCGAGGGTTCGCGCGAGGTTGAAGGCCGGGTATCGGTGCAGGAACGCGAGCGCCAGCTCCGGGTTGATCAGCTTCTCCGTGAAGGCCAGCACGATGAGCGCCCCGCCGACGAGCGCCCGCAATGAGAACGTGGCGAGCTGGATGCGATCTCGGTCAAGCGGCGCGGCACCGTAGCGATCCGCCCCCGGCTGCAGCACGACGAGAAACAGGGCGATCCCCAGCAGATCCATCCGTTCGAGGATCGGGGCCACGCCATAGGCGAACATCCCGAGCGGGCCGGCGAGGACGACGGCGACCGCCGCCCACCGGACGCGGACGCCGGTGATCAGCCACACCCCGAGAAGGCCCTCGGCGATCGCGAGCCCGGCACCCCATGGCGTGTTGGACAACGTGAGCGAGGGCGCCAGATACGTGTGTCGGGTCGCCTGTGCGAGTAGCGAGACCCCGGCGTGGATCGCCAGGAGCCGGGGTACCCACGGTGCAAGCCGGCCGAGCGGCGCCAGAAACGGCAGCTCAGGGCGGCGGATCCGCCGACCGACGACACGCCAGGCGATCGCGAGGCCGATAGCGAGCAGGATGCACGCGAGGGTCGCGGGCTCGATCGCGAACGCCCAGTCAAAGGACGGGCGCGCGTTGGTGAACCACGTCTCGTGGGCGATCATCGGCCTCATCCAGGAACGCTACTTCGACGCGAGGTGAGCGCCGCCGCCGGTTCGGCGCAGGCGGCGCCCGTTTCTTGTCGCATTCGGCGATGCCCTAGGCTCTCCTGCGATGGTCGAGCCACGAACAAGGGGAAACGGTGTGCGCCTCGTCCTGACCGGCGACGTGATCCACACGCGGCGCCTCGCGCCCACCGTCACGACCGACCCCGCGTTCGCCGCCGTCGTCGAGCGCCTGCGCGCCGCCGACGCGACGTTCGGCAACCTCGAGATCACGATCGCAGAGCGCGACGACCCAGACGCGTGGGTCTGGAGCGTGCCGGAGGACTGGGCGATCGCGGGGGAGCCGCACGCGATCGAGGATCTGCGCGAACTCGGGTTCGACCTCGTCGGCCGCGCCAACAATCACGCGATGGATCGTGGTCCGGCGGGGATGCGAGCGACCGGGCGATCCCTCGACGCCGCCGGCATCGTCCATGCTGGCGCCGGTGAGGACCTCGCCCGCGCCCGCGTGCCCCGGTTCCTCGAGACGGCGAACGGGCGGGTGGGTCTGGTCAGCGCGACCACGAGTCCGGTTCCGGTCGATGTCGCGCCGTCGCTCGACGCGTTCGCGGGCCTGCCGGCGCGCCCCGGCGTGCACGCGATCGGGGTGCGCGCGACCGTGACCGTACCGTCGGCGGCGCACGAAGCCCTCCGCGCGTTGCATCAGCTCATGAGCGATGCCGCCGGCGAGTGGCTCGTGGGTCAAGACGGCTTGCGGATGTTCCGCTCGACGTTCGTCGAAGGAGCCGAGGTCGCGGTCTCCTACGAGCCGGTACCCGAGCACGCAGCTGCCGCGATGCGCGCGGTCCGCCAGGCGCGCCAGCAGGCCGACGTCGCCATCTTCGCGATCCACGCGCACGAGGGCGACCGCGATCCCCAGCGGCCGATGGCGCATCTTCGCGGACTCGCGCGCGACGCGATCACCGCCGGCGCCGACGTCGTCGTCGTCAGTGGGCCCCACGTCCTTGCGCCGATCGAGATCCACGCGGGCCGGCCGATCTTCTACGGCCTCGGCAACTTCTTGTGGAGCGACGTTGGCGGGCCGCTGTCGCTGGACTTCTGGGAGCGCACGCGCGAGGCCCTCGGCGATGGCGCACCCGATCCGGCCGTCGCCACGGAGGCGGAGCTGCTCACGCTGCTCAACGACGACGGGTTCGGCGACCCGTGGGTGTTCCGTGCCGTGCTCGCCGAGGTCGTGTCTGGCCCCACGCTTGCCGTGCAACTGCATCCGGTCGATCTCGGCTTCGGCTTGCCGGTGACGTCCAGTGGCATCCCGCGCGCGGCCGACGCCGATGTCGGTACCGAGATCCTCGAGCGCGTCGCGGCGATCTCCGAGCCGTACGGCACGACGATCGAGCGGGTCGATGGCGTCGGCGTCCTGCGCATCTAGCGCGTCACAGATATTCACGGCGGCGCAGGACGCGCAGCGCGTAGGCACCCCAGATCGGCGGCAGGTAGAACGTCACGAGCCGGTAGAGCATCGCGGTGGCGACCGCGGTGGGCTGCGGGATGCCCGCCGCGATCAGGCCGGCGCTGAGCGCGGCCTCCATCACTCCGATGCCCCCCGGCACGGGCATGACTCCCGAGAACAGGCTCGCCAGGGTGTTGATCAAGATCAGGTTTGCCAGCGAAGTCTGGGCGCCGAACGCACGCAGGCATATGCCCAGGGTGATCGCCATCAGCACCTGAGCGATCAGGTTCCCGCCGAACAGTTGCAGGACCTTCGTGGGGACCCGCAGCACCTGCAGCGCCTCCGCCGCCTCGCTCAGTCGGGGACGGATCGCACGCCGCACCTTGGGCGTCAGGATCGCGATCGCGAGCCCGATCACGATGACGATCACGATCGCGAGCACGGTCTCGCTGCTGATGTCCAGCGAGATGCCGTTGAACGAGAAGCTCAGCGTCCCCAGCCCCGCGAGCCAGAGCGTGATCAACAAGAAGGTTTGCACGACGAAGCCCGCGAGACTGTCGACCAGACCGACCGCGATCGCCGGCGAGGTGGCGAGCCCCGCCCGCTGGAAGAACCGCACGTTCAAAGCGACCCGTCCCGCCGAGCTCGGCACGGCCAGGGAGATGAATCGGATCGCGAACTGCAGCCCGATCACGGGGCCGAGCCGCAGCGGTCGGGGACAAGCGCCGAGCGTCGAGAACGCTTCGGTGATCCAGATCGATTGCGAGAAGATCAGGGCGGTCCAGACCCACACGCTGTCGGCCTTCTGCATCTCGTCGAGCAGTGCGGCGAGGCCGACGTGCGACAGCGCGGTGATGACCGCCCAAACCGCGAACACCAGGACGGCAACCATCAGTACCGAGCCGAGGGTCACCCGGCGCAACGGCTCGAGCTTCGGGACGTCGGTCTCCGCGGCCGTCGCAGCGTGGTCGCGAAGCTCGCTCAGCAGCGTAGGCGAACCCTTGAGCCTGCCGCGGGTCGGCCGGGTGAGCGCAGCCGTCTGCAGGAAGGGGAGTAGACCGGCGAGCCCGTCGGCGCCCAGAGCGCTATGCGCCGCGGCGATCGCGCGCTCCGTGCCGACCCGGATCGCGGTTGTGCCCAGCAGCTGGGCACGATCGTTGGAGATCTGCGCCGGCGCGGCGGCCGTGTTCGCGCCGCTGAAACCGCCGAGTGCGGCGTTTCCGTCGGGCAAGATCGCCAGGTGCTGCTCATCGAGCGCCCCGTGCGCAAGTCCCGCGCGGTGCAGATGTCCGAGCGCGGTCCACGCCTGTTCCAAGAAGGCATCGGCCAGGGCGTCATCGGGGCGGTCGGCGATCCACTCGCCCGAGTCCTCGAGGACGATGACCGCGTCGTCGTCCGCCATCCCCGCCGCGCGCACGGGCAAAACGGCGGCGCCGGCGCGTTCCGCGAGCAGTGTCAGGAACGCCTCATGCTCGACGAGTCGCAGCCGGGACAGTGTGAGGAACGGCGTCTCGTCGCGGTACCAGAGATAGGACCACACGACGTTCACGAGCTGGCCGTCGCGTGCGTCCCGTCCGTACACCTTGACGATCAGCGGTATCCCATCGGGGTCCGCCGCTTGCAGTAGTGCGACGCCACGCCGCTCGAGCCCGCCGGCCACCACGTCGGTGGCGGCGACGCCCATCTCGAGCAGCGCCTGTGTGACCGACGCAACGGTCGGAGATCCCCCGGGCGACCCCAGCAGCAGGTGGACGATGGCCGCCGCGCCCCCACCGATCGCCATTCCAGCGATCACTCCGATCGGCGTCGCGATCCCAAGGGCGACTGCCGACAGCGAGGCGGTAACGATCAGCCAGCGGCCGATCCGCCGAGCGGGCCGCCCCAGGTGCGGAGAGGAGGTTGCGAGGATGGCCACCGACACGGCGATCCGGATCGCGGGGTAGATCGGCTTGGGCCCGGTGGCCGTCAGGCCGGTAGCCACAGAGTTGCCCTCTTCGAGCAGGAGACCGCCTGCGAGCAACGCGATCGCGATCGCGAGGATCTGATCGCGCAGCAGAGTGAGCCGATGCCCGCTGCAGACCGTCACGACGACCACGGTGAATGCCCAGATGATGATGAGCGTGTCGCACAGCTCCCAGAACCATCCGATCAGCCCGGGCAACGCCTGGATCACGGCGGTCACGCTCTGTGCGAGGGACGACGTCGTGTTCACGATCGTCGCTGCGGCGAGGACCGCGATGCAGGCACCGAGGAGCACGCCGTCGGTCGGTCGTCGCGCCCGTGACGCATCCGATGCCGAGGAGAAGAACCGGAACGTCGTGCGAGAGCCTGGCACCAGGCGCGCCAGCGCGGTCCGCGTGTCGGTCACAGAGAGCATCTTCCCCGACCCGAGGCACCGGCGACCAACCTTATGGCTGGCCGTATCTCGGTCGCGGGGTGAGGATGGCAGGATGCGTGCACCCCGGCGCCTACGCGAGGTTCCCCTCTCCCTGGAGGTCGTCGACGGATGGCGCGCGTGGAGCGTGGTGGAGGAAGGCGGCGAACTGCGATTGTCCTCGCTCACCCGGGCCGAGCGTTGGGAGCCCGCGGAGCCGTTCGTCGCCTCGTGTCTGCGCCGCGGGCACGCACCGCCGGGTCGCGCATGTTCCTGCGGGGTCTATGCGGCTGTCGAGCCGGAGGAACTCGCCGGTCTCGGGAAGATCGCCGGCGCGGCGATCGGTCAGGTGTCGTTGTGGGGCCGGATCGCCGAGCACCGGCGCGGGTATCGAGCCGCGATCGCCTACCCGGCACGCCTTCGCCTCGTCTGCGTCGTGTGTCTCGGAGAAGGCGTTGGTGTGCCGGCCACGCGGCTCGACCATGACCCATCGGCGCCGGAAAGACTGTTCCCGCTTTGCGGGACGCACGCGGCGGGTCGGGTCCTTCCCCCTGCCGGCCCATTCGAGACTCGCCTGCTGTCCACCTACCAGGTGGAGCTGGTGCCCGATCGATCGATCGGCCGCATCCGCAACGATCGGGTGGGCGAACGCGCGAAGCGGCGCGGAAGGCGTCGGGTCAGCGCGATCGCCGTCGCACTGCTGACGCTCCTGGTAGCCGTAGCTGTCGTTCGCGATCGAGGGCCAGGTGGCCAGGTCCCGAAGCCAACCGCGTCGACGTCGGTGTTCCACGCCGCGCCGGGCCCCGAGCCGCAGGGCGGCGTCCCGCTTCCGTTCGACCGAGCCACCAACGGGCTCATCTCGTCGCCGAGGATCCGCGTCTTGTTGTTGACGCCCAAGCAGTTCGGAGCCCCCCGGTGCGGCAGGCTGACCGCGAGCGATGTCGTGCCGGCCGAATGCGCGGACCCGAGGGCCGATGTCTTCGTCGAGGACGTCGGCCCCGCGGGCGCCGACCGCGAGGGGACGTGCAGCGATGCGACCGCGTTCACGACCCGCAAGGGCGACCGGCTGCTGTGCTGGCGCCTCCTGCCGCAGCGCTGAGTGTGGATAACACCGTGCCCGAACGACCCTACGCCGCAGGGCCGTTCGCCCCTGACTGGGATTCGTCGCTCGTCGCACACTCGGAAGGTCATTTCGATGAAGGGGCACTCATGTTGAAGTTCTTCAGAAGGGGAACGTGGGCGGTTGTGATCCCGGCGTCTGTGCTGGTGATCGCCACCGCTTGTTCAGGGTCGAGCTCTTCCACCACCAGCTCCACCACCAGCTCGACAGGGGCTGCCACCGGCGGCGAAAACGTAGCGGTCACGCTGAACCAATGGGTGATCACGCCGAGCGTGACAACGGTCCCGGCAGGGTCTGTCACGTTCACGGTGACCAACGCGGGGACGATCCCGCACGAGTTCGTCGTACTCCAGACCAAGACGGCGGCCGCGGACTTCCCGATCAAGAGCTTCGAGGGAGAATCCGAGCGGTTCAACGAGGACACCGCAGGGAAGAACGTCGGGGAGACCGGAGACATGGAGGCCGGCGCGACGCAAACCCTGACGATCGACCTCGGCCCGGGTCACTACGCCCTCGTGTGCAACTTGCCCGCGCACTACGGCCAGGGGATGCATACGGACTTCACCGTCTCGTAGCCGCTCTCGCCCCGGGACGGTCGCACATACCGCGGCCGTCCCGGGTTCGAGCATGACGATCCTCCCGCAGGCGATTTGATCGGGGTCCCTTGACCGTTTGCCCACCCGGCCTCGTTGGCAGACGAGAGGACGAACCGTGTTTCCGATGATGTGATGGTGGGCCCCCGGGGAGTTGAACCCCGAACCTGCGGATTAAGAGTCCCGGACGGGCAATGTCCACGGGAAGCCGCGAGCATCCGGCTAAATCGTTCTACCTGCGACTTCGGCGAGCACTGGGAGGTCGACGTGTCCCCGTGTTTCCTAGCGTGTCCGCGAGCGCGTTTGCAGGATGTTTGCAGATCGCTCCGTGGCGTCGAGGGAAAGGGACGGCGATAGCCTTCGCTGGATTGGGGTGACGTCGACGAGAGCGCATCGAGCTCCGGCGCAGTGTGGACCCGTCGGTCCCAGTAGCGCTCATTGGTCCCCTAGCCGATGGGGTCTTCGCGGCGCGGCTGCTCACGCGCGATGGGGAGTTGTTGGCTGAAGTCCGGGAGGAACTCGACTTCCACCCGGTCGACAAAGGTGAACCCGACCCGTGGGGTTACGCGATCTACCACTGCGGCACTCTCACGTTTTTTTCGCAGGTGCATTGGGCTACTGTCCGCTCAGCGCGAGCCATAGCGGAAGACGAACAAGTGTGTCCGGAGAGCGACACTTCGCGCCCTGGAGAGCCCGAAATCGGGAAGAACCTCGGCGGATCGCGCTTGAGAGACACCTCGCCTATCCTCCATCGGCTCGAGCAGATGGCCGACCGAGAGGAGAGGGGCCGAGCGTGCTAGGCAGCCCGGCCGTGAGGCCAGCCGCGAGTGCGTTGTGCCGTTCGAGAGGCCGTGAGACACTCCGCCGCACGCGACGTCCCGACCTCGCGTCGGTATCCGAGGTGCAGCTAGGGGGTTCGGCAAAGCGATGCAGCGCCCACCGGGATACGTGCTGATCGTCGATGACGACGCCCTGAACCGTCGCTTGCTCGCCAAGAACCTCGAGGAAGACGGCCACCGCACGACGCAGATCGATAACGGGTTCGCCGCGCTCGCGGCGATCGAAGCCGACACCCCGGACCTGATCCTCCTCGACATCGAGATGCCCGGCCTGGACGGCATCGAGGTTCTGGAGCGGATGAAGGATGACGCGCGCTTCCGGCATATCCCGGTGATCATGATCTCGGGCGTCGAGGACTCCGAGGCGATCGTCCGGTGCATCGAAGCCGGCGCCGAAGACTTTCTGCCCAAGCCGTTCGACCCGGTGATCCTGCGGGCGCGGATCGGCGCGGGGCTCGACCGAACGCGTCTGCGCGATCTCGAGCAGGAACGCGTCCGCGAGGTGTTCACGCGTTTCCTGCCGGAGCCGATCGCGGCGGAGCTGCTGTCGCGCAGCGACGGGCGGCCCTCGATCGGCGCGGTGCGCGTGTGGGCGACCCCGATGTTCATCGATCTCCGTGGCTTCACCACCTTCGCGGAATCGAGGCCCGTCGAACAAGTCATCGGTGTGCTCGGTCGGTTCCTCGGGACGATGACCGACGCGGTGCTGGATCACGGTGGCACGCTCGTCGACTACCTCGGCGACGGATTCCTCGCGATCTTCGGGGCGCCGATCGAAAGCGTGGACCACGCCGATCGCGCTGTGGCCGCGGCGCGAGACATGGCCGGACCTCGCCTGAGCGACTTCAACGGGTGGCTGACGGCCGAAGGTATCGGCGAGGCGTTCCGCATGGGGATCGGAGTCAACTCCGGCCGCGTGATGTCCGGCACGCTGGGCTCGGAGCGACGCATCGACTACACAGTGATCGGCGACACCGTGAACACCGCGGCGCGGATCGAACAACTGACCAAGGACACGGGCCATACGATCCTCGTGTCGGACCAGACGCGTACGAACATGACGGCCGGGGCCGACGCGCTGACGTTCGTGGACGAGTTCGACATCCGGGGCAAGCAGGCGCGCATCAAGCTGTGGACCGCCGACGGTTCCACGGGTGGCTCGGCATGACGAGCGTGCAGCCCACCGACGACCCAGCCGCGTTGCAAGCTCGGGTCGCCGAGCTGGAGGCGACACAAGCCGAGCTGCAGGGATCCCAGCGCGTTCAATCGGCCCTCTACCGGATCGCCGAGACCGCCAGCGCCGCGCACGACATGCAGGAGTTCTACGCGGCGGTCCACGGCATCGTCGGGGAGCTCATGTACGCCGAGAACATGTACATCGTCCTATTCGACGAAGAGCGCCAGCAGATGAACTGGCCGTTCGCCGTCGACGAGGTGGACGACTCCTGGCCCGATCCCAACGTGTGGGAGCCGATGGATACCGGCCAGTCTCGTGGCGTGACTGCTTACATGCTCCGTCAGGGGACACCGCTGCTGCTCGCCACCGCCGACTGGGAGTCCCTCATCGCGGCCGGGGAGATCGAGATGCTCGGGCCGCCTTCCGTCGACTGGCTCGGCGTCCCGCTGCGCGCCGACGGCCGCATCGTGGGCGCGATGGTCGTCCAGAGCTACCGGGAGGAGACCCGCCATGAGGAGCAGGACAAGGAGCTCCTGACGTTCGTCGGCACCCACGTCGGCGCGGCGCTCTCCCGTGCTCGCGCCATAGAGGAGACACGCCAACGCAACGCGGAACTCGCGGTGATCAACGACGTGCAGGGAGGCCTCGCCGAGAACCTCGACATGCAGGCGATGTACGACCTCGTCGGTGATCGGATCCGCGACATCTTCGATGCGCAAGTGGTCGACATCGGGATCGTGGAGGGCTCCCGCGAGGAGATCTGGATCCCGTACTCCATCGAACGCGGTGTGCGGTTCCCCGAGGAGCGGATCCCGGTCCTCGGCTTCCGTAAGCACGTGCTCGAGACGCAAGAGCCCTTGCTGATCAACGAGGGAACGCTCGAGCAGCTCGAAGCGTTCGCGCAGCCCGTGGATCTCCTCGCGGGTGAGATGGCACGGTCGATCCTGTTCGTGCCGCTGGTCCTCAGCGGCCGGTCGACCGGCGTGATCTCGCTGCAGAACCTCGATCGGGAGCACGCATTCAGTGATGCGGACGTTCGGCTGTTGTCGACGATCGCGGGCAGCCTGAGCGTCGCGCTCGAGAACGCCCGTCTCATCGAGGAAACGCGGCAGCGGAACGCCGAGCTGACGCTCATCAACGACATCCAGCACGGTCTGGCCGAGAACCTCGAGATGCAGGCGATGTACGATCTCGTCGGCGACCGGATCCAGCAGATCTTCGACGCGCAGACCGTCGATATCGGTGTGGTCGATCACGACGCTGGTTCGATCTGGTTCCCGTACTCGCTCGAGCGTGGGGTCCGGTTGATTGACCACCCGATCGAGATCATGGGGTTCCGTCGCATCGCGCTGGAGACACGCGAGCCCGTCGTCGTCAACGAGGACATGGAGCGGAGGTGCGCCGAAGCAGGCAACCCGCTCGCGATAGCCGGCGAGCCGTCGCTCTCGTCCGTCTTCGTTCCCCTTATGGTGGGCAACCGAGGGACCGGGGTCTTCTCGCTCCACAACCTCGATCGGGAACACGCGTTCAGCGACGCGGACGTGCGGCTGCTGACCACGATCGCCGGAAGTTTGAGCGTCGCGCTCGAGAATGCGCGACTGTTCGAGGAAACCCGGCAGCGGAACGCTGAGTTGGCCCTCATCAACGACGTCCAGCTTGGGCTGGTCGAGAACCTCGACGCCCAGGCCATGTACGACCTCGTCGGCGATCGGATCCAGGGGATCTTCGACTCGCAGGTCGTGGACATCGGGATCCTCGACGCGTCGTCGGGTCTCGTCCATTTCCCATACGTGATCGAGCGGGGAGTGCGCCTACAGGAGGATCCGATCGAGCTGATCGGACAGCGGCGGATCGCGATCGAGACGCGCCAGCCGGTGCTCATCAACGAGGATCTCGTGGCCAAGAGTGCCGAGGTTGGTCAGCCACCCGTGCTCTCTGGCGAGGTTCCGAAGGCGGCCGTCTTCGTCCCGCTCTTGGTGGGCGACCGGGCGATCGGCCTGATCTCGCTCCAGGACCTCGACAGAGAGCACGCGTTCAGCGACGGCGACGTCCGCTTGCTGATGACGCTCGCGGGCAGCCTCAGCGTCGCCCTCGAGAACGCCCGACTGTTCGAAGAGACACGGCAGAACGCAGCCGAGATGTCGGTCGTGAACGACATCGGCCAGGCGCTAGCCGACCAGCTCGACTTCGATGCGCTGGTCGAGCGGCTTGGTGACCAGCTCCGCGAGGTGTTCGGGGCGGACATCGTCTACGTCGCGCTCCTCGACGAGCCGAGCAACATGATCGAGTTCAAGTACCACTCCGAAAACGGAGTCCGCGAGCCGCAGGCACCGTTGCCGTTCGGCGAGGGGCTGACCTCGGAGATCATCCAGTCGCGGGGGCCGTTGCTGCTGAACCGCGACGAGGCATTCCAGGAGCGCGGTCAGGCCATGATCGGCACGCCGGTGCGGTCCTACCTCGGTGTGCCGATCCTGACCGGCGCCGACGCGATCGGTGTGATCAGCGTGCAGAGCACCGGCCGGGCCGGCCTCTACGGCGAGGACGAGACTCGGCTGCTTGCGACGATCGCGGCCAACGTCGGTGTCGCGATCCAGAACGCGCGGTTGTTCGCGGACGCGCAGGAAGCGCGTGCCGTCGCGGAGCAGGCCAACGCGGCGAAGAGCGCCTTCCTCGCGGCGACGAGCCACGAGATCCGCAC
>JBDUBL010000106.1:0-5238 GCA_040004125.1 Actinomycetota bacterium | reverse complement strand
GCTAGAGCCCTGCTTGCACGGTGATGCGCCCGTCGGTCGTGGCCAGCTGCAACGCCTCGTAGTCGTGTTCGTTCTGATCGGCGTACGCCTCGGCGAACGTCGCGAGGGCACGGTCGAACGTGTCGGATTTGCCGAGGTAGGACGCGATCGCGAGCCTGTCGCCGGATCGCGCGTGGCCACGAGCCAACGTCCATGCGCTCGCGCGACCCATCAGACGCATCGCCTCGGGGTTCATCGCCTCGGGCGCCCACGAACCCTTCCAGTCGCGCAGCTGGCGAACGTAGAAGTCGCGCGGGACGCCGTCGATCCCGGTGAAGCGGTCCCATCCGAGGAAGATGTCGCTGGCAGCCTGGGTCAGACGCTGTCCTTCTACGACGCGCTGCCCCTGATTCGCGAAGGAGCTCTTCCCCACGAAGGGAGCCAGGACGGATGTCTGCGCCTCCTTTGCCTGCAGGAACAGCGGATCGTTCGCGTCCCGACCGAAGAGCAGCAGGATGTAGGCGCGCGTGCCGACGCTGCCCACCCCGACCACCTTGCGCGCGATGTCGGCGAACCGGAACCCTTCCAGCAGATGCCGCCTGTCGCCGATCAGGCTCCGCCGGTACGTGCGGATCAAGTTGTGCATCGCTTCTCGGAACTGCGCGGCGTCCTCGTTCGGCAGGAGTTCTTCCAGCGGCACGATCAGAGGCGGGTCGCTCGCGATGCGCGGCTCCCCGTCGACGATCGTCGTGAGGCGTTCGAACGCTTGCATGCTGTCTTTCGTCCGCGCCTTGTCGACGATGGCGGCGGCCGTCTTGGCGTTCTTCTTGTCCAGGAGCTCTCGGACCCGCGGCAGCCCGTCTTGGATCTGCAACCGCGCATACCAGACCTCGAGGTCGCGCATGCCGGCGAACGTATCCATCGCGGTGCGGTACTCGGCGGCGATCCCACGCAGCACACCGGAGCGCTCCTTGTTGGAGAACCCGTTGCCGCGTCCGGCGATCGCGATGCTGGCTGCCAGCCGCTTCAGGTCCCACTCCCACGGGCCCGGCAGCGTCTCGTCGAAGTCGTTCACATCGAAGAGCAAGGATCGCTCCGGCGAGGCAAACAATCCGAAGTTGGAGATGTGGGCGTCGCCACAGATCTGGACGTGGATCCCGGTGACCGGCGTCGTAGAGAGATCCGAGGCCATGATGGCGGCGGCGCCGCGATAGAACGCGAACGGTGAGGTGAGCATCCGGCCGTAGCGGATCGGCACGAGATCGGCAACCCGCGAGGGGGCCTGGGCCTCCAGGATCGCGACGGGATCGGGCCGGTCCGTTGCCGGATCCCATGCGGCGTGGCTGGAACGTGGCACCTTCGAACGGGCCTCCCGCCCGCGCGCGATCCGCTCCTCGGGTGAGGGATGCGGCTTACCGCCAGCGTTCAGCTTGGCCATGTGTTCGACTCCCGTCTGATCCCGCCTCCGGCCGTAGAAACGCGACGGGCGGCTATCGGACAGACAGGCTACTGCGGATCCGTTCCCGTAGCCTCCGGCGACGCCAGGACTCGTTCGCCTCGCGGGTCTCATCCCTCCGGGGCTGCGGTGTCCGCAGTGTGGTACTCGGTGAGCAGGCGTTCCTCGCCCGCTCGGTCCGGGAAGCAGAAGCGGACCAGCACGGCACCCAGAAGGATCGCGACGATCCCGGCGACATAGGCCCACCCGTCGCCCTGCAGGAACGCCGCCTTGGCGGCGGCGGTTATCTGTGTCGCGTACTGCGGATACTGCGCACCGACCGATTCGGCGCTCGCGAACGACTTCGTGAGTTGCGCTTGCACGTTGTCGTTGATCGACTGCGGGGCGGCCGAGATCTGGGCGCTCATCGCGGCGGCATACCCGGTCGCCAGCAACGCTCCCAAGATCGACTGCATGATCGCGCCCCCCAGATCTCGTTGGAGATCTGCGGTGCCCGATGCCATGCCGGCTTTGTGCACCGGCACCGACCCCGTCAGCGAATGCGATGCCGGCGTTCCCGCGAAGCCGACCCCGGCTCCCACGAACGCATACGCCAGCCCGACCTTCCAATACGGGATGCCTTCCTTCCACAGCAGGAGCATCGTGAGAAAGCCGAGCAGGCAGAACACGTACCCCGTCAACAGCGTGAACCGGGCGCCCTTGGCTTCGACCAGCTTGGCGGAGCGCGGCGCGATCAGCACCATGAAGAACGCCGCCGGCAAGATCGCCAGGCCGGCATCCAGCGTGTCGTAGGCGAGCACGTTCTGCAGGAACTGCTGACCGACGAACATCGCGCCCATCAGCGTGCCGAACACGATGATGCCCGCACACGCGGCGACCCAGAAGATGCGCCGGCCGGCCACGTGCAGGTCATACAGGGGGTTTGCCGCGCGCCGCTGTCGGATAACGAACGCGACTCCGGACGCGGCGACGATCAATACGAGCCCGAGCACCATCGTGCCTGCGTTCGGGACCGCGGCGAAGTTGATCGCGAGAACGAGCGCGGCCACGAGCATGACCGACAGGATCCCGCCGAGGTTGTCGACGGGCTCGGTGGCCTCGTTCACGTGGGCCGGGACGTAGCGGAACGCGAGCAGCAGCGCCACGATCGCGAGCGGCAGTGTGATCAGGAAGACCGAGCCCCACCAGAAGTGCTCGAGGAGCAGCCCGGACAGCAATGGCCCCAAGGCAGAGATCGCGCCGCCGAGACCCGACCACAGTGCGATCGACTTCGTGCGACCGGGCCCGGACCAGAGGGCCGTGATCAAGGCCAGCGTGGTTGGGAAGGCCATGCCGGCGGCCAGTCCGCCGCCGAGACGGGCGAGGAACAAGATGCCGTCGGTGGGCGCCCATGCAGCCAGCAGGCTCATCGGGATCGCCAGGGTCGTCCCGATCACGAGCATCGCCCGGCGGCCGTACCGGTCGCCCAGGGCGCCGAAGTACAGGACCGAACACGCGAGTCCAAGCGAGTACCCAACGGCGATCAGGTTCAACGTGGTTTGCGACGACCCGAACGCCGCCCCGATCGAGGGAAGCGCGACGTTGGCGACAGCCAGGTTCAGGTTGGCGACGGCCGCGACAAGGATCAACGTGCCGAGGACGAGTCCCTGGTTCGTGGGGGCAGTCCCCCGATCGGCGCTGGTGGTGGTCGTCACCTTTGTTTCCTCGGAGATGCAGGCATGCCTCCCACCCTACGTTAGGGCGTCCGGAGGTCCTCGGGCGTGTCGATATCCCGGGGCGCAGGTCGCTCGACGAGCACCTCATGCACCCACTCGGGATGCGAGGCGATCAACAAACGGGCGCCCGCATCGCCCTGTAGGTGCCCGGCCTCGGCGTAGATCTCGCGAGACAGCAGCGCTGGCCCCGGACCGTCGAGATAGCGAAGGCGCGCGATCTGCGCTCGATCGGCGAGGAAGCCCACGATAAGGGCGCGAAGATCGTGTGCCGTGACGCCGGGCTGATCGGCCTGCAGCACGATCGCGGCTTCGCTCTCGTCGGCGACGTCGTGCAGCGCGGCGGCCAGCGAGGTCGCTTGGCCGTCCCGATAGGAGGCGTTCCACACGATGCGCACATCGGGCGGCAGCACCGCCTCGACCGCTTCGCGGTCATGCCCAACCACCACGAGCAACTCGCCGACGCCGGCATCCCGCAGCGCATCGATCGCGTGCACCACCAGAGGCTTGCTGCCGAGGATGAGGATCTGCTTGGTGGAGCCGAACCGCGAGCTTGTGCCGGCCGCGAGCACTACGCCCGAGATCACGGCGAAGCGTCGTCCTTCTTGTTTCCGAACAGCCGCTTGAAGAAGTTGAGGATGGCCGCCCACGCCGCGGCCAGGCCAAGGCCCAGCCCGCCGACCGCCTTCGCGGCGACCGGCGCTGGGGCCGGTGTGGCGGCGCCTGCCTGCTTCGCGCCACCGTTCGCCTCGAGGGTGGCGCGCAGGCATTCGGCGAACTGCGCCGTCAGTCGCTTCGACACCTCCGGCAGCAGACCTCGCGACAGCTGCGCCGCCGCGCCGGTCAGCGTGATATCGGCTTCCATGAACACGTGCGTGCCGTCGTCACCGGGCTCCATCCACGACGTGACCGTCGCGTTCGCGGCGCCCTTGCCCTTCTGCTCCATGCCCTTGGCGTGCAGTTTCAAGCGGTGCGCGGCGTCGTCGCGCTCTTCCAGGGCGACCGTGCCCGCGAACGACATCGAGACCGGCCCGAACTTCATGTTGAGCTTGCCCTTCCAGTTGCGATCGTCGACCGTCTCGGTGAGCTCGGCGCCGGCCATGCACGGCGCGACCTTCTCTACATCGAGCAGGTAGGCCCACACGTCGTCGACCGAACGCGGCACCGTGAAGTCGTTCTTGATCAGCATCCGTCGAGCCTACTCCTACCGGGCTTCGGTACCGGGGCGGGGGCGGTCGTGGATCGGGCCCGGGCGCTCCTTGAGGAAACCGCCCGCACGCTCATGCCGCACGGCGACGATCTCGGCCACGATCGCCTGCGCGATCTCCTCAGGCCCCTCGGCGCCGAGGTCGAGCCCCGCGGGGCCATGGATCCTGGCGCGGTCCTTGTCGGTGATCTCGAGGCCGCCTTCGGCGAGGTCCATCAAGATCCGCTGCGTGCGCGCCGCCGGGCCGAGCATCGCGATGTACCCGACCTCGGAGCGCAGCAGTCCGCGCAGGTAGTCCCGGTCGCGAAGAAAGTTGTGCGTCATCACCACGACGAACGTCCGCTCGTCGAGCGGCGCGACCTCGGCGACCTGCGTCGGCTCGTCGACGGCGACGAATGCGTGCGCCTCTGGGTAGCGCTCAGTCGTCAGGAACCCCGGACGGTCATCGACCACGATCGGGCGCCACCCGATGCCGGCGGCGGCGTGCACGAGGGGGATCGCGTCGTGCCCGGCGCCGCAGATCACGAGGCGCAGCGGCGGCTCCAGTACCTCGACGAACACCCGGACCCCATGGTTGAGCGTTCTGATCTCCGATCGTCCGACGGCCAACTGCTCGCGGGCACTGACGATCGCTTCCGCGTCGATATCGGCATGGCCCAACGATCCCTCGACCGGTCCATCGGGTGGCACCACCATCCGGGCTCCAGGCGTCACCAGCTCGGGCACGTCGGACTCCAGCGCCGTGACGAGACAGATCGGGCGCTCGTCATCGAGGGCGACACGCAATGCGCGCGTGACCTCGGCGGCCTGCTCGGCCGGCTCGATGAAGACCTCGATCGCGCCGTTGCAGCCGAGCCCGAGGCCCCAGACCTCGTCGTCGTCGG
>JBDUBL010000105.1:0-5252 GCA_040004125.1 Actinomycetota bacterium | reverse complement strand
CTGGAGCACGTCGGGCTCACGATCGAGGTGCACCACCACGAGGTGGGCACCGCGGGCCAGGCCGAGATCGACATGCGCTACGACACGCTGCTGACCACGGCGGACAACGTCATGAAATACAAGTACGTGGTGAAGAACACCGCCTACCAGGCCGGCAAGACCGTCACGTTCATGCCGAAGCCGCTGTTCATGGACAACGGCTCGGGCATGCACACCCACCAGAGCCTGTGGACCGGCGGCGAGCCGCTGTTCTGGGATGAGGTCAACTACGGCGGGATCAGCGATCTCGCGCGCTGGTACATCGGCGGCCTGCTGGCGCACGCGCCGGCGCTGCTGGCCTTCACCAACCCGACGACCAACTCGTTCCGCCGGCTCGTGCCGGGCTACGAGGCGCCGATCAATCTCGTCTACAGCCAGCGGAACCGAAGCGCCTGCATCCGGATCCCGGTGGGCGGTTCGAGCCCGAAGGCCAAGCGGATCGAGTTCCGCACGCCGGACCCGTCGTGCAACCCCTACCTCGCGTTCTCAGCGATGCTGATGGCCGGGCTCGACGGGATCAAGAACAAGGTCGAGCCGCCCGAGCCGATCGACAAGGACCTCTACGACTTGCCGCCGGAGGACAAGGCCAACGTCAAGCAGGTGCCCGGGGATCTCGACGAGGTGCTGACGGCACTCGAGAGCGATCACCAGTGGCTGCTCGAAGGCGGCGTGTTCACCCAGGACGTGATCGACACCTGGATCGAATACAAGCGCCTCGAGGAGCGCGACGCGGTCCGTCTACGGCCGCACCCCTACGAGTTCAGCCTGTATTACAACGTGTGATCGCCGGGCGCCGCTAGCGGCTGCGCAACGAGTCGCGGATCTCCGTCAGCAGCTCCACCTCGGTGGGACCGGCCACTTTTTCGGGTTCCTGCATGCGGTTGTACGCCTTGACGACCAGGAACAAGACGCAAGCCACGATCACGAAGTTGATGCAGGCGGCGATGAACGAACCGATCGGGATGATCAGCGCGGCCCCTTTGTGCACCCCGATGTCGCTGAACGCCAGGGTCGATCCGAACAGATACGCGATGCAACCCAGCACGATGTTCGTGAACGCGGTGACCACACCGGCGAACGCGAGGCCCATGATGAACGCGACCGCGATCTCGATGAGATTGCCGCGCATCACGAACGCCTTGAATTCCTTCAACATGCCTCCGCTCCTTCCGTTGCAGCTACACCGTATCGTTCGTGCGGGCGGCGAGCCTGGCGGCCGTCGGTCGCGGCAGGAACCGCGTCGTAAAGGCGAAGAACTTCCAACGCGCCGAATGGACCGCGAACGGCTTTCCCTTCTCAGCCTCGGCCCAGCCCCATTCCGCGACCTCGGCGGCAGATGGGAGCTTCCGACCCTTGACGATGCGGGCGTTCTCCATGGCGGCGCGGGCCTGGAACCCGGTGGCGACGGGACCAGGTGCGAGCGCGGTCACGCTCACGCCGGTGTCGCGAAGCTCTTCGTGCAGCGCGATCGAGAAGTTGAGCACGTAGGCCTTGGACGCGTAGTAGCACGCCATGAACGGCCCGGGCTGAAAAGCCGCGTTGGAAGCCAGGTTGACGATGCGGCCGCGGCCGCGGGCGACCATGCCGGGGGCGATCCGCCGGGTGAGCTGCGTCAGGGCTTCGATGTTGACGCGAAGCAAGCTGAGCATCACCTGCTCGTCGGACTCGGCGAACGGCGCGAGCTGGGTGAACCCCGCGTTGTTGATCAACACGTCGGCGTGCAGGTCGCGGCGGGCGAGCTCATCGGCGACCTCACCCCCCGCCCCCGGGTGCGACAGGTCCTTGGGCAAGACGGTGACGGCGACACCGTGACGCGCCTCCGCCCACTGGGCGAGCTCCTCCATCGGGGCGCCCGAGCGCGCGATGAGCACCAGGTCGTGGCCGCGCTCGGCGAGCAGCCGGGCGAACTCGTAACCGAGTCCGCCGGAGGCTCCCGTCACCACCGCGAGGGGCCGTGTCGTCATGCCCCCACGATAGCGACCATCGCGATCACGCAAGCTCCTCGGAGAACACCCGCTCCATCGCGCGGCGGCACCGACGCGTGATCCGCAGGTAGTCGTCGATGAACGCCTGCCGGGGGTACTCCTCGTAGCCCAGGCGTCGCGCGAGCGCCGTCTGATCGTCGGCGCCCGGCGGGATCGCCTCGGCGTGAACGCGGCGATCCACCTCCATCGCGCACTTCACGTCGTTCAGGAAGACGAACGCCTCGCCCAAGTCTCGCGCCACGGACTGCTCGAGGAGCCGATGGCTCGCGAGGAGCTCGATCCCGTGCAGCGTGCTCGTGGTGCGGACATCCGGCGTGGGGCCCCCGTGGCGCAGCAGAAGCGTCTCGACCGCGAACTGGACGTCGGCGAGCGACCCATACCCGAGCTTGAAGTGAAACTTCGTGGCCTCGGCCGGGCGCACGCGCTCGCGCTCGATCCGCTCGCGCATGCGACGGATCTCGGCGACGCGGTCGATCGTGATCCCCTCGGGCGGGTAGGCGAAGTCGGCCGCAACACCTCCGAAGCGGCGGCCCAGCGCGGGGTCCCCGGCGATGGCGCGGGCGCGCAGGAGCGCCTGGAACTCCCACGGCTCCGCGTAGCGTTCCCAGTACTCCAGGAAGCCGGCGATCGAGCGTGCGAGCGGGCCGTTGCGGCCTTCTGGCCGAAGATCAGCGTCGATCTCCCAGCCCGCCTCTCGTACCGCTCGCATTATCCGCTCTGCCGCCTCGATCGCCGCACGCTGCTCATCCGCGCCCTCGCCCTCGTAGACGAACACCACATCGAGGTCGCTGGCGAAGCTCGGCTCCCGGGCGCCGAGCTTGCCCATCCCGATCACGGCAAGCGGCAGCGACGGCGAGGCCTGGTCGAGCGCTTCGCGCAGCACTCTCTCCGCGACGTCGGCGATCGCCGCGCCGGTCTCGGCCGGTGACAGCTCGCGGGCCGCATACCGCGCCACGACCCGCACCATGTCCGCAGGCGCGTCGTCGGCGTGCACGACGCCGTCTGCCAGGGCACGGATCCGCTCGGGGTCGGCCACGAGTGCGTCGGTCGCGAAGCGGCTGGCCCCGACCAGGTGCGCCAAGCGTCGCGCGGCCCCGGGGTCCGTGGCTAGCGCGTCGGCGGGCCCGGGTCGCTCGCCCACCGCCTCGGCCACCCGCTCCAGTCGAACGAGCGCCGCGTCGGGGTCGGCGGCAAGCGCGATCGCCGGCGTCATCACCGGCAGCACGTGGGCAAGCACCTTGCCCAGGCGTGTCGACGGATCGACGAGCCGGGCGAGCACCTCGTAGCTGCGCACGGGCTGCGCGAACCCGAGCCCTTCCAGAAGTTCCTGGGTCGCGACGCGGTCGGCACCCGGCCGTGGCTGGGCCGGGCCGGCGAAGGCCTCCAGCAGCGGGCGATAGAAGAGCCGCTCGTGGATCGAGCGCACGAGCTCG
Organism: Actinomycetota bacterium; assembly: GCA_040004125.1. Taxonomy (GTDB): domain Bacteria; phylum Actinomycetota; class UBA4738; order UBA4738; family HRBIN12; genus AC-51. Next base: position 1,795 of record JBDUBL010000105.1, on the reverse strand, counting down.
GTGGTGCGGTCGTACTCGGCCTGCAACATCGCGGCGTCGGCAAGGCCGAGCGAGCGCGCGATCGTCGTGCGCGCATGCGGGTCGGCGGGCAGGTCATGGGTCTGCAGGTCGCGCACGATCTGCAGCCGGTGCTCGAGCCTGCGCAGGAACCGGTACGCCTCCGACAGGGTTGCGGCGTCCGTATGGGCGACGTAGCCCTCCTCGGCGAGCGCCTGCAACGCCGCGAGCGTGTTGGGGCTTCGCAGCGCCGCATTGCGGCGGCCATGCACGATCTGCAGCAGCTGGACCGCGAACTCGACGTCACGGATCCCGCCGCGACCCCGCTTCACCTCGGTGAGCTCCTTGCCACGCTGGCGGATGTACTCCTCCAGACGCACCTTGGTGCGGCGAACGTCGTCGATCGCCGCGGGTTCGAGGTGCTCGGGGTACACGACCGGCATCACGCCGGTGACGAAGGCGTGACCGAGCGAACGATCGCCGGCCGCGGCGCGTGCCTTGATCATGGCCTGGCGTTCCCACGTGGCCGAGCCGCGTTCGTAGTAGGCGAGCGTGGCCTCGAGCGAGCGCGACAACACCCCGGCGCGCCCGCCCGGCCGCAGCGCGGTGTCGACCCGCAGCGCCACGCCGTCGGCGGTCGCGTCGGACAGCAGGTGCAACAGCGCGCCCGCGGCGCCCTCGGCCAACTCGTTGTCCGACGGCGAGGACCGCTCGTGCACGAACAACAGATCGACATCCGAGCTGTAGTTGAGCTCGCGACCCCCCCACTTGCCCAGCGCGACGGCGGCGAGGCGCTCGGCCCCGGGCGTCGCGAGCACCGCGGCAGCCCAGCATGCGTCGGCAACGTCGGTGATCTCGTGCACGACCTCATCGAGCGAGGCGCCGGCAAGATCGCGCGCGGCGATCCGCAGCATGGCGCGGTGGCGGAATCGTCGTAGGCCTGCGTCCGGGCCGAGGCGCTCGACATCGCCGGTGACCTCGACGTCGAGGTTGGCTCGGGAGCGCGGGGTGACGGTCGCGAACACGCCGGCCTCCTGCGGGAACTTGACGAGGAAGTCGGCCGAGGACTGGGAGAACCCCAGCACCGGGATCGCGACCGGTGCCACGACCGGACGCTCGAGGATCTCGCGAGCCTCCGCGTGCGCACAGACACGCTCCCAAGCGGTGCGCGCGAGCGCGGGATCGGGAGCGCTCGCGATCGCGCGCTCGAGGTTCATGTCGAGGAGGCGTCCGGACCCTCGGGCCCGAGCTCGTTACCGGGGGGCGGCACGAGAGGCCCGGCGCCGAGGGCACGCGCGGTGGCGTCACCCGCCCGGGTGGAACGGACCTTCCGCTTGACCCGGATCGACAGGCGCTCCTCGTGTAGGCGCCAGAGCTTCTCGATCTCTTCGTCGGCGCGGTCGGCGCGCAGCTTGTGCCAGTGGTAGTGGCGATCGGCCTCGTGGATCTTGCGCCACAGAGCGGTGAAGCGCGGGCCCTTCGCGACGATCTCGGTGTTGAGGCGGTCGTTGTAGGCGAGCAGCTCCTGCTCGCGCGCGGCGGCGGCGCGCTCCTGTTCGCGCAGCCGGATCCGCAGCGTTCGCTCGCCGCGGTCCACCGATGTTCCTTGGAGCGTCTCCGCGAGCGCATCGAAGGCCGCGTCGAGCTCCGCCACGCGGCTGGCGAGCGCCGCCGCAGCCGGTGGGTGCGCGCGCGCCCGGTCGACCGCGGCGGCCGCGTCGGCATCCTGTCCGAGGGCGATCGCCAATGCCGGCGCGTCCTCGAGGACGCCCGTCCAGACGGCGGGACGACCGTAGGC
>JBDUBL010000047.1:0-17827 GCA_040004125.1 Actinomycetota bacterium | reverse complement strand
CGCGCGCGAAGTGCTACCCGCCGGCGTCTTCGACTACGTCGCCGGCGGGGCGGGCGCGGAACACACGCTGGCCGACAACGACGCCGCCTTCGAGCGCACGCATGTCTGGCCACGGGTGCTGCGGCGCTCCGGATCGCCGGATCCGAGTACCGAGCTCCTCGGGATGCCGCTTGCGTTCCCGGTCGCGGTTGCGCCGTGGGCGTTCCAGTCGCAGGTGCACCCGGAGGGCGAGCTCGCGACCGCCCGCGCCGCAGCGGCGCTCGGCACCGCGATGTGCGTGTCCTCGACCGTGCTGGACCGATTGGAGGACATCGCGACCACCGAAGCTGCGTTGTGGTGGCAGCTCTACCTCTGGCGCGATCGCGACGCGACGGCCGATCTGCTGCGCCGGGCACGGGCGGCCGGTTATCGGGCCGTCGTGTGGACGGTCGACGTGCCGGCGCTTGGCCTGCGGCACCGCGATGCCCGCAGCGGTTTCACGCTTCCGGTGGGTCCCGCGGGCTCGCCCCAGGAGTTCGATCCTGCGATCTCCTGGGATGACCTCGGTTGGATCCGGGACCAGGTGCCCGGGATGCCGGTGCTGGTCAAGGGGGTGCTCCGACCCGATGACGCCCGCGCGGCGATCGATCACGGCGCCGATGGCATCGTCGTGTCCAACCACGGCGGGCGCCAGCTCGACCGGTGCCCTGCCGCGCTGGATGCCGTGCCGGGGGTCGTCTCGGCCGTCGCGAGCGGGGTCCCGGTTCTGATGGACGGCGGTGTGCGCCACGGGGTCGACGTGTTGATCGCGCTGGCGCTGGGGGCGGCCGCCGTGCTCGTCGCACGGCCCACCGCGTGGGGCCTCGCTGTCGACGGTCAGGCCGGCGTCGAGGCGGTGCTCGGGTTCCTGCGCGACGGGTTCGTCAACGCGATGGCGATCGCGGGCTGCCGCACCGTCGCCGACATCGACGCGGGACTGCTTCGACCGACCTGATCGCGTGACGGCGGCGCCGCGCGTCTGCCAGGCTCTGCGCCATGAGCGGGATCGACCTGCACACGCACTCGCGTGAATCCGACGGGACGAACACCGTCGCCGAGAACGTCGCGCTGGCCCTCGAGCGCGGTCTCGCGGGCATCGCGATCACCGACCACGACACGACCGCTGGCTACGCCGAGGCCGAGGCCGCCGCGGCCGGCACCGAGCTCCGAATCATCCCCGGGATCGAGTTCTCGGCCGAGTACGACGGTGCGTCCCTACACGTCCTCGCCTACTGGGTCGATCCGACCGATCCGGCGCTGGTCGAGGAACTGAGGCGGCTCTCCGACACGCGATTTCGCCGCGGCGAGCTGATGATCGAGAAGTTGCAGGAGCTCGGCTACGACGTCTCGTTCGACCAGGTGCGCGCGATCGCCGGCGACGATCTGATCGCCCGCCCCCATATCGCGCAAGTGATGGTCGAGGCGGGCATCGTCGCGACCGAGAAGGAGGCCTTCGATCGGTTCATCTCCGACGACGGGATCGCCTATGTGCCGAAGCACGCGTTGGACCCGACGGAGGCGCTGCGTCTGATCGGTGCCGCAGGCGGCGTGTGCGTGCTCGCGCACCCGGCGATGTGGAAGGGCAACGGCGCGGTTCCCGACGCGCTGATCGAGCAGATGGCTATGGCGGGGATGGGCGGGCTCGAGGTCGATCACCCCGACCATGACGAAGCCCAGCGTGCGCAGTACCGGGCGCTCGCCGATCGGCTCGACCTCGTGCCGACCGGGGCCTCGGACTGCCACGGTGCTCGCTACGGCTATCGGCTCGGCTGTGAGACCACTCCCGTGGAGCTCGTTGAAGAGCTCCGGCGCCGAGCCGGCGGCTGATGCACCTCGTTCCCGTTGCGGATCGCCTCGACCCGCGACTGCGCGACTTCCTCGACCTGCGCGACACCCAGCAGCGCGCGGCGCGCGAGCCCGCCGAGGGGTTCTTCCTTGCCGAGGGAGAGGTGACGATCCGCCGGGCACTCGCGGCCGGGTACGAGCCCCGCTCCGTGCTCAGCACGGATCGGTGGATCGCTTCGCTCGACGATCTGGACGTGACCGCCTACGTGGTGCCCGAGGACGTGCTCGAGGCGACGACGGGGTACCCGGTGCACCGCGGCGCGCTCGCGAGCTTCGCCCGGCGGCCGCTGCCGTCGGTCGGCGAAGTGCTCGACGGCGCGCGGCGGGCCGTGATCCTGCAGGACCTGGTCGATCACGCGAACGTCGGTGCGATCGTGCGATCGGCCGGCGCCTTGGGCTGGAACGCGGTGCTCGTCACGCCGCGGTGCGCCGATCCCCTGTACCGGCGTGCCGTGCGCACCTCGATGGGCGCCGTCTTCGCGGTGCCGTGGACCCGGATCGACGATGGAACCGGGATCGCCGACCTGCACGAGGCGGGGTTCGCGGTGGCGGCGCTGACCCCGGCGCTCGACGCGGTCGCGATCGACGCCCTCGAGGTTCCCGAGCGCCTGGCCGTGGCCGTCGGCAGCGAGGGGCCGGGCTTGTCGTCGCGGTGGCTCGCCACCGCTGACCTGCGTGTGCGGATCCCCATGTACGGTGCGGTCGATTCGCTCAACGTCGCGACCGCCGCTGCGATCGCGCTGTACGCGCTCGGGTGAGCAGCCCCGCTAGTATCGCCGCGTGCCCGGGACGATCGATCACGTTTTCCTCGATATCGGCGGGGTGCTGTACGACGACCGGGTCTACGCCGAAGCATGGCGCCGGGCGCTCCGCGAATCCGGGGGCACATTCACCGACGCGGCATTCGACGAGGAGTACGCCGCGTGCCGTTCGGCGCAGGACCGCTCGTTCCGTGTTCGTCTGTCGACGATGTTCCTCGGCCCCGATCCGGACCTCGGCGAGCTGGAGACGCGTGCTGCCCGGTATTGGCACTATCCGCCGGGGGCGTTGCACGCTGACGTTCACCCGACGCTCGCGGCGCTTCGCGACGCCGGCTATCGCCTGGGCGTGATCGCCAACCAGCCGTCGCAGGTGCGTGCGGCGCTGGAGCGCGACGGCCTCGTCGGCTACTTCGAGACCTGGGGTGTGTCCGAGGACCTCGGGCTGCACAAACCGGATCCGGCGCTGTTCGTCCGGACGCTCGAGCTTGCGGGCGTGGCGCCCGGCCGAACCGTGATGGTCGGCGACCGCCTGGACTACGACATGCGGCCGGCCCGCGCCGCGGGCATGCGCACGGTCTGGGTGCTGCGGGGTGAGGCACCCGACGATCCCACGCCGGCACAGCTGGCGGTCCCCGACGCCACGATCGAAGACCTGGCCGATCTGCTGGGTGTGCTCGAGGAGCTCAGCTGAGCCGACGCTGCTTCTGCAGCTCGCTGGCGGCCTTGAGCGCTGTTTGGGACCGGGCGATGTCGGGCATCTCGTGGCCGCCGGCCAGTTCCTCGGCGGCCCACTTCGTGAGGTCGCGGATCGACAGGATGCCGACGACCTTGCCCTTGTCGACCACGGGCAGGTGCCGGATGTTCAGCGAGACCATCTGATCGGCGGCCTCGGAGATGTCTGCCTTGGGACCGATCGTCTCAAGATGACGCCGCGTCATGCCATGGGCAACCTGCACCGAATGTGGGTCGCCGCCCGCCGCGATGAGATTCACGATGTCGCGCTCCGTGAGGATGCCGGTGAGGGAGCCGCCCTTGCCCAACACCACCACCGAGGAGATACCGTTGGTGCGCATGACCTTGGCCACGTCGGCGAAGGTGTCGCCGGCGTCCGCCGATTTAACGTCGCCTCGCATGATGTCGCCGACCAGCATCGATCGAACCTCCTGAGCTTAGGGAGCCAGACTACCGCAGGGCAGGACGCAACGGGCCTACCGCGGAGGCAGCCGGCGGCGGGCGTGCATGGGATGATGCGGCGTCGCCATTCATGAGGAGTCTTCATGCCCGTCGAACGCGCCACCGACCATCCGACCTTCGAGATCGGCGGCAACGCCGTCACGTCGCTTGCGGCTCCAGCCCGCGGCTCTGACGAGGCGGCGTTGTTCAAAATCGACCTGCCCGAGGGCGGAGGGTTGCCCCCGCATCGCCACGACCGCTTCGATGTGTTCATTGTGACGGCGGGGGGCGGCGAGGTGCACCTCGGCGAGCACGCCGCAACGGTCGCGGTCGGCGACTCCGTGGTCGTGCCACCCGGTGAGCTCCACTGGGTGGTGGCCGGCGAAGAGGGGGCCACGATCGTCGTCACGATGCTCGCAGGCACGAAGATGATCCGGGAGGATGATGGCTCGGTGATCGTGCCGCAGTGGGTGTCCTGACGTGACGTTCTACATCGCGGACGCGACCGTGTTCGACGGCGCCCGCGTGCGCCGACACGCCGGCGTTCTGGTCGACGGCGACAGAATCGCGTGGGTCGGCGCGCATGCGCGCGCGCCACGTGAGGCGTCGAAGGCTCGCGCGATCGACGGGGTCGGCAAAACGCTGACCCCCGGCCTGATCGACTGTCACGTCCACCTGAACTTCGACGGCGGAACGGACTTCGCCGCAGAGGCGAGCGTGTCCAACGACATCGCCGCCGCCCTGCGCGGCGTGCAGAATCTCCGCAAGCACCTGGCAGTGGGGGTCACGACGGTCCGGGATCTCGGCGGCGTCGGAACGTGTGAGCTGGCGGCCGCGGTCGAGGCCGGCGTCATGCCGGGGCCGCGTGTGGTGGCGGCGGGCAGGGCGCTGACGATCACAGGCGGGCACGGACACAACATCGGGATCGCCCGCGAGATCGACGGCGCCGACGACGCGCGCAAGGCGGTCCGGGAGCAGATCAAGGCTGGGGCGCGCGCGATCAAGGTGATCGCGACCGGAGGCGTGCTGACGCCCGGGATCGATGCGACCTTCACGGCGATGACCCCCGAGGAGATCGGGGCGGCGGTCGACGAAGCTCACAAATGGCGGGTCGGCGTCGCCGCCCACGCGATCGGCGGTCCCGGCATCGCGGGAGCGGTGCGAGCCGGGGTCGACTCGGTGGAGCACTGCGTCCAACTCGACGCAACGACGGCCAAGGACATGGCGGCCCGCGGCACGTTCCGGGGCCCCACCCTGTCCGCGCTGCTGGGGATCGCGAACGGTGGCCCTGGGGTACCCGCGTACGCGAGGGACAAGGCGACCGCCTTGGTGGACGACGCGCACCGCGGACATAAGATCGCCCTGCGCTCCGGCGTCTCGCACGTGTGCTCGACGGATGCGGGCACGCCGTTCAACCCGCACGGCAGCGCACCGAACGAGGTCATCCGGATGGTCGAATGGGGAATGCGCCCGCTCGATGCGCTCGTGGCGGCGACCGCCCACGGGGCTGCGCTGCTCCGACTCCCCGATATCGGCCGGGTCGTGGCGGGTTCGCTGGCCGATCTCGTGCTCTACGCCGCGGATCCGCTCCAGGACCTCACGACGCTGCGGTCACCGCGCAGCGTCTGGAAGGCCGGGGTCAAGGTCTAGCGGGCCGCGTCACCCGTTCGATCAACTCCGCACCGCGGCCGATCTCGGCCAGCTCATCGCCCGTCAACGCGGCAAGATCCTCGGCAAGCGTTCGCACGCGTTGCCGGCGTCCCTTGGTGAGGATCCGACGCCCGCTCGCGGTCGCCTCGACGAGGACGCCGCGGGCGTCGGAGGGATCGGCCCGTCGCCGTACGAGCCCATCGCGCTCGAGCCCGTCGACGAGGCGGGTCATCGTGGGTGCCGCCACGCCTTCGGTCGCCGCCAGCGCGCCGATCCCGATAGGGCCGGCGACGACGACGACCGAGAGCGCGGACAGCCGGGGAGGGGAGACACCCAGGGCCTCGTCCTCCGTGCGCAGGCGACGTAAGAGGTGCAGCGCCGCCGAGTGGAGCCGGTCGGCGACGGCCTCGACCTCTCGCGTTGGGGAAGTTCGCCTTGACGCGGTCATCTCTTTGCTGAGCCTGTGGGCTGAGCCTGTGTGCTGAGCTTAGTTGCTTAGCCTAAGCAAATTCAGACACTAGTGGGAGGATCCGACGATGGCAAGCACCGAGGAGGATCTGTTCGCCCTGATCGCGGTCTCGGACGTGCGCGGCGTCCGGTCGCTCCTGGCCGACCAGCCCTGGCTCGCGACCGACCGCGATGGCGATGGCGTCTCCGCGCTGCTGCGGGCCCGCTATCAGCTCGATCGCGGGTTGGTGGCCGCCGTGCGAGACCACGTCGAGGAGCTCGATGTCTTCGAGGCGGCCTCGTTCGGCGATCTCGACCGGCTGAGCGAGCTGCTCGCCGAGGATCCGGCGCTGGTCGACGCCATCAGCGGCGACGGCTTTACGCCCCTGCACCTCGCGGCTTTCTTCGGGCAATCCGACGCGGTTCGGTTGCTGTTAGCCAGCGGCGCCGCGCCCGACGAGCGCGGCCAGGGATGGATGACGGGCACACCGCTGAGCGCCGCTGCGGCCGGCGGCCACACCGCGATCGTGCTCCTGCTCCTGGAGGCCGGCGTCGACCCGAACGTCCAGCAGGCGCAGGGGTTCGCCCCGCTGCACGCCGCCGCGCAGAACGCAGACGTCGAGGCCGTTCGGGCGCTGCTCGCCGCTGGCGCGGATCCTGCGATCACGAACGACGATGGCGTAACCGCGGAGGAACTCGCGGCGGAAGCGGGTGACCTCGTGACCGTCGAGGTGTTGCACGACGCGCTGGGCTGAGTCCCTCGCTCACGCGCCGCCCGCGAAGCGGTACTCCTGGGGCTGGCTGTCGCACGGGTTGCCCGGGCCGTAGCGGACCACGCCGTCCGTCACATCGGCCACGCACCAGAACGCGGTGACGGCGGTGCGTCCCTCGGCCTCATGGCGACACAGCGAGTCGGGCGCGTTCTCGTGGTCGGCCAAGAACCCGTGGAGCACGTCCATCGTGATCGAACCCGCCGGCGCCGCCGCGAGCAGCTCCGCGGCGCGTGCGAAGCGGCGCCCCGAGAACTCCGCATACTCTGGGTCGCCTTCGTAGGCGAGCATCGAGCCGCACACGTAGTGGTTCGTGTGGACGAGGTGGCCGTCATCGTCGGTCGTCGTGACCTCGGCGGCGGTGGCCGACCCCTCGACATTGGCGACCGCGCCGCCGGCGTCGACGAGCACGTTGTTGTACGACGACGCGCGATCGGGGTGCAGCGCCGCGTCCACCATGCCGGCAAGCGTTCGCTCTCGCAGCATCGCCCGGACCTGGATCTCGCGCGGGATGCCGATCCGCTCGTCGTTGGGGCTCAGCTCGTTGCCGGTGAGGTTGAGCCCCGCCTCGTTCCAGCCCACGCTGATCCAGATACCGTTGCCGATCGTCAGGATCGCCGGGTCATCGCCGCACGTGCGCTCGATCGCGATCAGATCGTCCTGGTAGCGACGCGACATGTCGTTGTTGTGCGCCGTCAACGTGTGCCCGTCCGCGGTGGCGGGGGCGACGGCCACCAGATCGCTGCAGCGGCCCGCGATCGCGGCGCCGGGTCTGCCGGCGGTCCGCGGCTCGTACCAGATCTCCTCGATGCTGCAGGCCCACAGCGCGCGCGGATCGACGCCCGCGCCCTCGGCGCAGCCGGCGAGTTCATCGAAGAGCCACGGCAGCTGCGGGCGAGTGACGTCCGCATAGCGGTCGGCGAGCGCGAGTTGATCGGTGACCGAGCGCCTCTCCGGCAGGTCCCACGCCGCGGTGTCGCACTCGCGCACGATCGTGTCTCGGCTGGCCTCGCCGATCGCGGCGCCGACATCGGCGTAGTTGCCGGCGACGCGCAGCAGCGGGATCGGAGACACCGGCGTCATGCGCAGATGGTACGCCCCCTCAGGCGGCCAAGGTCGAAAGCAGCTCAGCGTAGGCGTCCAGATACCGATCGACGTCGCCGTCGGTCGTGGGCACAGGTGCGGTCGGCCCTGCGCCGGGCAGCGCCTCCCAGATGCCGCGGTTGGCCATCCAGGTGCGCAGCAGGCGCGTGAGTTCCATGTCGGTCAACGCGTGCGCCTCGGCGCCGGTACGCGGCTGAGGTCCATACCACTGCCCGGAGCGAGGCCCGAACCGGATCGGGGTCCAGGGGAGACGGACGGTCGCGATCGCGTCGGCGATCCCGTCGGCCAGACGTGCGCCGGCGGCGGACGCGCGGTCGTAGGCCGCCGGCACGAGGACCTCGGTCAGCGCCGCCCGCGCGGCCGCCGCCGAGAGCGGGTTGCCGAACAACGTCCCGCCGGTCGCCACGTTCTTCCCCACATCCAGCTCGCCGGCAAGCGTGGTCGTGACGCCGTAGGCGCCCATGGGGATCCCACCCGCCACGGCCTTGCCGATCGTCACGATGTCGGGATCGAGCCCGAACGCCCCGGTTCCGCCGCTCTCGCCGATCACGTGGGCGTGCGTTTCGTCGATCGCGAGCAAGGCGCCGTGTGCACGCGTCCGCCGGCGGAGCGCGTCGTGCCAGCCCTCGGCAGGCTCCAGGAGGTGGATCCCGTTGGTCATCGCCGGCTCCGTTAACACGATGGCGACATCACCTGGCGCAAGCGCCGTTGTGAGCGAGTCTTCGTCGTTGAACTGGGCGATCCGGACGCGGCCGGTCACGCCCTTCGAGAGCCCGCGCTGGTACGGGGTCGCACGGCCCCCTTCGAGCTCGACGAGCCCTTCCTCGAAATGGCCGTGGTAATGCCCCTCGAACAGGACGACGATCTCACGACCGGTGACCGCGCGTGCGAGCCGGATCGCCTCGGTATTGGCCTGCGTCGCCGACAGTGTGAATTGCCAGAAGGGCTGACCCGGATAGCGTCGGGCGAGCTCTTCGGCCACCACGATCGAGTCCTCGGTCGGCAGGAGGAACTGCGTGGATCGCGCCGCGCGGTCCGCCACGGCACGCACGATCTCGGGCACCGCGTGCCCGCAGAACATCGCCAGGTCGCTCGCGTTGAAGTCCACATAGTGGAACCCGTCGACGTCGGTGAACCCCGAGCCCTCGCCGCGATCGACGTAGATCGGCTGGTCGTTATCGGAGGCCATCCAGGCCATCGGTGTGCCGTTGGGCATGTGTGCGCGGGCGCGCTCGAGCAGTGCCATCGTGCGCGGGCGCTCGGCACGGAAGCGCGTCAACTCATCGGTGTGGAGACGTCGGATCAGGTCGCGATCGAGGTCGCCGAGTGCCGTCATCGGCGCAGGCTACCCGTGACGGCGCTCCATGAGCCAGCAGACCGTGCGCTGGCCGTCGCGCGTATCGGTGTCCAACACCTGACGGACCTTCACGAAGCCGACCTTCTCGTAGGCGTGTTGGGCCCGGTGGTTCGTGATCTCCGTGGTCAACGCGACCCACGAGGCGCCGAGATCGTCTTCGAGATGCCTGCAGACGAGGTCGACCGCCCACGAGCCGAGGCCCCGATCGATCATGTCGGGCTCGCCGATGTGGATGTCGAGTCCGAAGGTGTCGGGATCGGCCCGGATGTCGAGCTCGGTTTCCGCCTCCTCCCACGGGTGCCACCGGTAGAACTGCGCGTAGCCGGCCGGCCGGCCGTCGACCTCGATAATGCAGGCCGTGGTCTTCTCATCGCCACGCACGCGGGGCCCGTACTCCGCGAGGACCTCCTGGATCGTCGGCGCGGGGTCGTCGGGGTCCCACCACTCGTGCACGTGCGGCTCGGCTCGCCAGCGCACGAGCAGCAGGTAGTCGGCTGGGTCGTCGCGCATCTCGCGGATCACGAGGTCGCCGTCGGTCGCGATCACCATCGGGCAATCGTGTCAGACGGCATCGCTACGGTCGAGGCATGGACACGGGTGCAGAGGTGTGGGCGTGAGCGCCGAGGCGTGGGCTGTATCGCTGGCCGCGGCCATGATCGGGCTGTTGGGCGGTCTTGCCATCGCGCTGTGGAAGCGCCCGGCCGGCGAGGCCGACGGCGATCTGCGCGGGCAGCTCCAGGTGCAATCCGCCGAACTACGACGTCTCGCAGATGCTGCAGCGCAACGTGAATTGACGGCCGAGCAGCTCCGGCAAGGGCTCGACGGCGCGCGTCGAGCGCTCGAAGAGCTCCGCGTCCGCGACCAGGAACGCCGCGCGACCGATGGCGAGCAGCGCGAGGTCGTCCGCCGACTCGCAACGGTGCTTGCCGGCGGAGCCTCCAAGGGTCGCGCAGGCGAACACGTCCTGCGCGAGCACCTGTCGCAGTTGCCGCCGGGCATGCTCACGTCGGACTTCCGCGTCAACGGAAAGGTCGTGGAGTTCGGATTGGTGCTGCCCGATGGCCGGCGACTGCCGATCGACTCGAAGTGGACGGCGCTGGCCGAGCTCGAGGCGCTCGAGGCCGCTGTCGATCCCGTCGCGCGCGACCGGTGCGCTCGCGCGGTCGAGAAGGCGGTGCTCGCCCGAACGAAAGAGGTGGCGCAATACCTCGACCCGGCGGTGACCGCGCCGGTCGCGGTGGCGGCGGTGCCCGACGCCGTGTTCGAGGTGCTCCGCCGTGCGCACGCCGACGCCTTCGGCAGGGGCGTCATCGTGGTGCCGTACTCGAACGCATTGCCGATCGTGCTGTTCCTCTATGAGCTGGTGCGCCGCTACGGCGACGCCGCCGACGTACAGGCGAGCCTGGCGGAGGTCGGCACCGTGCTCGACCTCATGGAGGCGATCGTCGAGAACCGGTTCACCAAGGCGGCCACCATGCTCACGAACGGGGCCGACGAGTTCCGGTCGCAGCTCGGCAAGGCTCGTGGCTCGATCGCCCGCGCGCATGCGTCGGAGCCGGCGGCGGAGGAGCCCTCGACGCTCACGGTCGTGAGCTGAGGGTCAAGTCCGCCCCCCTCGCGCGCCGATACCTCCGCCGTGAGGACCCGGGGGATCGCCGTCGCTTTCGCGTGCCTGTTGATCGTCGGCGTGCTTGCGACAGCCGCCGACGCACGGAGCATTTCAAGTTCGGCGGCCCCGCGTCCCGTTCGCCTGATCGACCCCACGCCGTGCGGCGGGTGCTGGCACCCCGCGCAGAAGGTCTCCTGGCAGTGGCAGCTGCACAACCCGCCCACGGCCTCGGCGCTCCTCGATGTCAAGATGTACGACGTCGACGGCTTCGACGCGTCCAAGACGCTGATCGCGGCGATGCATGCGCGGGGGATCAAGGCGGTCTGCTACATCAGCGCCGGTTCGTGGGAGAACTGGCGTCCCGACGCCGGCGACTTCCCGGCCGCCGACCTCGGGAAGTCCAACGGGTGGCCGGGCGAGCGATGGCTCGACATCCGCGACCTGGCGGGCCTCGGCCCGATCATGTCGGCGCGGCTCGATATCTGTCGCCGGAAGGGGTTCGACGCCGTCGAGTTCGACAACGTCGATGGATTCCAAAACGGTACGGGGTTCCCACTCAAAGGCGCCGAGCAGCTCCGCTACAACATCTTCCTCGCCAACGAGGCGCACGCGCGCGGCATGTCGGCGTTCCTGAAGAACGACATCGACCAGGTCAAGACGCTGCTGCCGTACTTCGATGCGGAGCTCAACGAGCAGTGTTTCCAATACGCGGAGTGCGGCAAGATCGTCCCGTTCGTTGACGCCGGCAAACCGGTGTTCTCGGTGGAGTACAAGCTCGACGCCGCGCAATTCTGCCCGAAGGCCAACGCCAAGGACTTCAACGCGTTGAAGAAGAAGCTCGCGCTGGATGCGTGGCGCGTTGCCTGCCGCGGGGCCTAACGCTCCCAGTGCGCTCGCAACGTGGGGTTGGTCCGGTCCTTCGTCGACAGTGAGAGCCGGTCATCGGTGATCGGCCAGGTAACCGCGAGATCGGGATCGTCCCAGGCAACGGCTGGATAACTCGCATCGGCCGACCAGTGTGCGTCGACGAGATACGCATAGACGGCCACATCGGACACGACCTGGAACCCGTTGCCCAGCCCGGCGCCGACGAACAGCGCACGTGTCCGATCGAGCTCGCCGGTCCACACCCGTCCGGCGGTCGCCGAGCCGGCGCGCAGATCCGCGATCGCTGCGAACGCGCGCCCGGTGGCTACGTGGATCAGCTTGTTCCAGGGCTCCGCATGGAAGCCGCGTACCGTGCCCTCGGTCGATTCCGAGATGTTCCATTGGACCGGCTCGAACGGCGGCAGTCCGAGCTCGAGGAAGCGCCGCGAATGGAACACCTCGCGAAAGGATCCGCCGGGGCGCTCCTCGTCGGCACGGACCTCGAGGTCGAGCAGGAACAGGCCTTCGATCCCTGTGGCGTTGACACGCATCTCCATGGGCGCATAGCCTAGCCGCGGGGCCTCGGGGATCGCGTGCGGCTAGGCGGCCTGGTTGTCCTGTCCGTCGTCACCTGAGCAGCGGAGCGCCGCGCTCACCAGCTCGTGGATCTGCTTTGGCGTGGCCGGCAGCTGGAACGATGCCGTCCACGACCGCGTGGCGCGCGCACGGATGGGCAAGCCCGCAAGCCCCATGACCGGTAGCGTCGCCAGCGCCGGCGTCGGAGGGGAGCGGACCTCGCATCCCTGCACGTAGAGGTCACGACGCGACGTGTTCGAGATCCGGATTCGATATGACGCCTGGCACACGCCGTCGCTGCATCGTTCGGGGTGTAGCACGGTTGCCCAGATCACACGCCCGTGCAGGGCGATGCCCGAGACGCCGGCCACCTCGGCGCTCGGACCGGAGCCGCAGGTGACCGCCGAAAGGATGAGCAGCCAGATCACGATGCGACGCGCCCCCACGCGCTCCCTCCCTTTTGCTCTCGGTATCTTCCGCCACCGGCTGCTCCGGGGCGAATCGGGGCGTCGATCGATGTGACGCTTCTACCCGTTTACTGCATACTTACGCATTCAATGTCGGATAAGACCCGCGTCGCGATCCTCGGTGCCTCCGGATACGCGGGGGGAGAGCTGGCTCGGCTCCTGCATGAACACCCATCGTTCGAGGTCGCCTTCCTCGGCGGAAAAGCGTCGGCCGGACACACGCTGGCTGGGGCGCACCCCCACCTGTCGGGACTGCCGACGGCGTCGATGGCGCTGCGCGAGGTCGAGCCGGCGAGCGTGGCGGCTGCGGCGGACCTCGTCTTTTCCGCCCTGCCCAACGGGACGTCGGCGGGGCTGGCGCCCGCGATCCTCGATGCTGGTTGCCGCGTGATCGACCTGGCGGGCGACTTCCGGCTCGAGGCCGACGCCTACCCGGAGTGGTACGGGTTCGACCATCCGCAGCCCGGGTGGCTCGACAAGGCCGTGTACGGATTGCCGGAGCTGTTCGGCGACGAGATCTCCGGCGCGTGGCTGATCGCCAACCCCGGGTGCTTCGCGACCGCGGCGATCCTGTCGTGCGCGCCGTTGCTCGCGGCGGGCCTGGCCGAAGCCGGTGCGATCCGGGTCGACGGCAAGACCGGCGTCTCCGGCGCCGGGCGCGCGGCCCTCGAGTCGACGTCGTTCAGCGCCACCGAAGATTCCGTTCGGCCCTACCGGTTTCCGCGACATCAACACACGCCCGAGATCGAGCGGGGCGTTCGGCGGGCGACCGGCGCGGCGGTGACGGTCCTGTTCGTGCCCCACCTTGTGCCGGCGGTACGCGGTGTGGTTACGACTGCCTATCTCACATCCGCATCTGGCGTGACGACAGCGATCCTTACCGAGTGTCTCGAAACCGCCTATGCCGGCATGCCGTTCGTGCGGGTGCTCCCGCCCGGCGAGATGGTCGACGCCAAGCGGACGCGCGGTTCCAACACGATCGAGCTGCAAGCAGTCGCGGATCCGCGGACCGGAACGGCGGTCGTCATCGGCGCCTTGGACAACCTGGTAAAGGGCGCAGCCGGGCAGGCGATCCAGAACGCGAACCTCCTCTACGGCCTGCCGGAGACATCAGGGCTTCCGAGCACGGCGGTGTATCCGTGACCCACATCGCCGGGGAGTCCCAGACCTGATGGCCACCGACCTGCCGCCGCAGATCCGCGAACGGACCGTCGCGAAGGCCCGGACGCTGCTCGAGGCCTTGCCGTTCATGCAGGCGCACGCGGGGCGTGTGCTCGTGCTCAAGTACGGCGGCGCCGCGATGGATACCGCGGGGCTCGCCGCGACCTTCGCTGAGGATCTGCTGCTGCTGCAGTCTGTCGGGATCAAGCCGGTGGTGGTGCACGGCGGCGGCCCCGCCGTGACCAAGATGTCGGCCCGTCTCGGCATCGAGACGACGTTCGTGGACGGGCTGCGCGTCACCGACGCCGAAACGCTCGATGTCGCCACGATGGTGTTGGCCGGCAAGCTGAACACCCAATTCGTCGCGTCGCTCGTCTCGGGCGGCGTCAACGCCGTCGGGCTCTCGGGTGTCGATGGGCGGTTGCTGCTGGCCCGCAAACAGGAGGGGCGCGACCTCGGTTTCGTCGGGGAGGTCGTGCACGTGAACGCCGACGTGCTCGCGACGTTGCTCGATCGGTCGTTCATACCCGTCGTCGCCTCGATCGCGATCGATGAGCGCGGCCAGGCCTACAACGTGAATGCCGACATCGTCGCCGCCGAGCTCGCCATCGCTCTTGACGCCGAGAAGCTCGTGTACATCAACGACGTGCCGGGGCTGACCGGCCCGACCGGTGACCTGCTCTCCGAGCTGTCGGCGGCACAGACCACCGAGCTGCTTGCGACACCCGGCGTCGTCGACGGCGGGATGATCCCCAAGCTCGAGAGCGCGGTCCGAGCGCTGGATGCCGGGGTCGGCCGCGTGCACCTGGTCGACGGGCGTGTCGAGCATGCCGTCGTGCTGGAGCTGTTCACGCCGGAAGGCGTCGGTACGATGATCTGCCCCGACGCCGGGGGGGCGATGTGATGAGCTCCTTCCACGGACGTACGATCACGGCGCCGGCCGCGACGGCCGGGACGAACACGGTTCCTCTCACCGCGCCCTATACGATCGGGCCTGACGAGGTCGACGAGGCTGCCAAGGCTTTCGCGACTGCGCTAGAGAAGGTCGCGCCGTGACCGGCAACACGCGCTCGCGCACGCGGCGTCACGAGGCGATCATCGAGCTGGTCTCTGCCGAGCGTCTGGGCTCGCAGGAGGAGATCCGATCGCGGCTGGCTGAGCTCGGCTTGAACGCCACCCAGTCCACGATCAGTCGCGATCTCGAGGAGCTCGGTCTTGCGCGTGTGCACGACGCGGATGGGCTGCGCTACGTCGTGCCGGGCTGGCGCGCATCGATGCCATCGCTCGGCGCGCTGCGTCGATTACTCACCGACTTCGCGCTGTCGTACGTGCGCACGGATGTCGGGCTGATAGTGCGGACCCCGCCGGGCGCGGCCAACGTGCTGGCCGAGGGCATCGATCGCACGCGGCTTGCAGAGGTCGCCGGCACGATCGCGGGCGACAACACGATCTTGATCATCGGTCCGACCGGCGTGCGGGCTGCGGCGATCGAGACGGCACTCATCAACGTCACGGAGGCGAAGCACGATGGGCGATAAGGCGGTTCTGGCGTACAGCGGTGGTCTCGACACCTCGGTCACGATCCGCTGGCTGGCCGAAGGCGGGTACGAGGTGCACGCGGTGGCGGTCGACGTCGGTCAGCAGGAGGACTTCGTCCCGATCGTCGAGCGCGGCGAGCGGGCCGGTGCGGCGAGCGTCCGCGTGATCGACGCGGTCGACCGCTATGCGGCGGACTTCTTGACGCTAGCGATCAAAGCCAACGGTATGTACGAGGGCTCCTACCCGATGGTCTCGGGTCTCGCCCGCCCGTGCATCGCCGAGGAAGTGATCGCGGTGGCGCGCGAGGTAGGCGCCTCGACCGTGGCCCACGGTTGCACCGGCAAGGGAAACGACCAGGTCCGTTTCGAGGTGTCCTTCGCGGTGCTGGCGCCTGACCTGACCGTGTTGGCGCCGATCCGCGACGATGCGATCCCGCGTGAGAAGGCGATCGGGCTGGCTGCGGAGTGGGGGATCGGCGTGACGAACGTCGCGACCAGGTACTCGATCGATGAAAACCTGTGGGGCCGTACGGCCGAGTGTGGTCCGCTGGAGGATCCGTGGGTGGCGCCGCCGGAAGACGCCTTCGCGCGAACGGCGGCGTCCGCGGACAGGCCAGGCACCCCCGCCGAGATCGTGGTGGCGTTCGAACGCGGCGTCCCGGTGGCGCTCGACGGCGAGGTCAAGACCCTCCCCGACGTGATCCGGAGTCTCGACGCGCTGGCGGGGTCCTATGGGTTCGGGCGCGTCGACCTGATCGAGAACCGTCGCGTTGGCATCAAGAGCCGCGAGCTGTACGAGGTTCCGGGCGCGCTGTCGATCATCGCGGCGCACCGTGCGCTGGAGGACCTCACGCTCGAGCGAGACCTCGCGCATCACAAGCCGGGCATGGAGGCGCGGTGGGCCGACCTGGTCTATGACGGGCAGTGGTTCTCGCCGCTGCGTGTGGCGATCGACGCCTACATCGACCGGACGCAGGAGCACGTGAGTGGCGAGGTGCGGCTGCGTTACGACGCCGGCACGTGCACAGTGGTCGGCCGGCGCAGCGAGCACTCGCTGTATGACCTGTCGCTGGCGACGTACGGCGCCGACGACGCGTTCGACCAGTCGGACTCTCGGGGCTACGTGACGCTTTACGGCCTGCCGCTGAAGGTCTGGGCCGCGAAGCAGCGGCAGGGATCGTGACCCAGGAGTCCGGCCCGCTGTGGGGCGGCCGGTTCTCGAAGCCGCCTTCGCTCGAGGCGCACGCGCTCGGCCGATCCCTCGATGTCGACGTCCGGCTTGCCGCACAGGACGTGCAGGCCGGGATCGCCCACGTGGCCGCCTTGCGCGACGCGGGCCTCGTGACCGTCGAGGAAGCCGAACGGCTGGACGCCGCGCTGCACGAGGTGGGGCAAGCGATCATCGGCGACTCGTTCGCGTTCGACGCTCGCGACGAGGACATCCATTCAGCGATCGAACGCGGGGTGACGGCGCGCCTGGGCGACCTCGGAGCGAAGCTGCACGCTGGGCGTTCGCGCAACGATCTGGTCGCCACCGACGTGCGGCTGTACCTGCTTGCGATCGCTCGGTCCATCGACGCCGATGTTCGGGCGCTGGCCCGCGTGCTGGTCGCGCGGGCGCGGGCGCATGCCGCCGACCCGATGCCGGGGTCGACGCACGGGCGGGCGGCACAGCCGATCACCGTCGGACACCACCTTTGCGCACATGCATGGGCGCTGTCGCGCGACCTCGGGCGTCTTGCCGACTGGCGTGCGCGCGGTTCGGTCTCGCCGCTTGGCGCCGGGGCGCTGGCCACGTCCACGCTCGGGCTCGATCCCGCAGCCACCGCCGAGCGCCTCGGATTCGACGGCGTCTTCGAGAACTCGCTCGATGCCGTGAGCGGCCGCGACGTATTGCAGGAGTTCCTGGCCGTAGCGGCGATCCTCGCGACCCATCTGTCGCGGCTCGCGGCCGACCTCACGCGTTGGACCGACCCCGCGCTCGGATGGGCGGAACTCGACGAGGCGTACTCGACCGGGTCGAGCATGATGCCGCAGAAGCGGAACCCCGACACCGCCGAGCTCGCACGCGGCAAGGCGGCCCGGGTCACCGGAGACTTCGTGACCCTGACCGCGCTCCTGCAGGGCTTGCCGCTCGGTTACCAGCGAGATATGCAGGAGGATAAGGAGCCGGTCTTCGACGCCGTCGACACGCTGGAGGCCGTCCTTCCCGCGATCACGGGCGCGGTCGCGACACTCCGGATCGACACAACGGCGATGCGCACGGCGTGCGAGGACCCGGGCCTGTACGCGACCGACGCCGCCGAGGCGATGGTGCGCGCCGGCGTGCCCTTCCGCGAAGCGCACCGGCGCACGGGCGATCTGCTGAAGCGACTCGAGGCCGAGGGCCGGTCGCTGCGCGACCTCACCGACGAGGAATGGACCACTGCTGGCGTGACGGACGGCGCAGCGTTGCTCGACCCCGACCGCTCCCTCGCCGCGCGG
>JBDUBL010000104.1:0-5348 GCA_040004125.1 Actinomycetota bacterium | reverse complement strand
TTCGCTTGGCGCTGGAAAGCGTGACGCGCCGCTTCGGCCGCACGGCGCTGACCATCCTCTCGGTCGTGCTTGCGAGCGCGCTGCTGGTTGCCCTGGCAACGATCGTGGTCACCGCGAACTCACGGGTGATCGCCCAGGTGAGCAAAGGGGGGCCGATCACCGCGATCCGTGTGGCCGCCGCCCGAGCGGAGCCGGGACAGCTCCAGACCGACGATTTCCGGCTGGGCGACCCGCTCGAGATCGACGATGCTGCCCTCGAGCGGATCCGCGCCTTACCGGGAGTGACACAGGCGGAACCGGTGCTTGATATCGACGCCTTCGCCGTCCCGCCCCTCACGCCGAACGGAGACCGACAGTTTTTCGATCGGATGGTCGGGGTCGATCTTCAACACGCCCAGGCGTTGCCGATCACCGTGCTGGCCGGTCGGCTGCCGGCACCGGGCTATTCGAACGAGGTTGCCGTTACGCTGGGCTACCTCGACCGCCTGGGTCTCGACGCCGCGAACCCCACCGCTGTGCTGGGACAAAGGGTGGCCCTGGGTAGCGCCCAGGCGTATCGAGGGCTCGATGGAAAGCTGGACTTCCGCGGACGGTGGATCGACGCGACGGTCGTGGGCGTCGTTGCTCAGGAAGCGGCCTCGGGCACGTTCCTGGTCCCTTTGGAGCAGGTCGAGGCCGATCGTGTATGGGCGCTCGGGGGCGTCGCGTCGCGGTTCGAGCCCCTTCCCACCTCGCCCTATTCCGGGGTCGTCGTCGTCGCGACCAGCCTGTCGGCCGTACACGAGGTGCGCTCGGAGATCACCGACCTGGGCTACTCGACCAGCGCGCCCGAGCAGCTGATCGCCAACCTCCAGCGGTACTTGCGGGTGGTCGACATCGTGCTGGCATCGATAGGTCTGATCGCGCTGGTGATCGCGTCGCTCGGCATCGCGAACGCGATGCTGGCAGCAGTCCGCGAGCGCCGGCGTGAGATCGGCGTGCTCAAGGCCGTTGGCGCTCGCGACCGCGACGTGATGCGAACCTTCCTGATCGAGGCTGGCGCCATCGGCCTGCTGGGCGTCGCGATCGGGACCGCGCTCGGCGTAGGGCTGGCCGGCATCGTGGGGTTGGTGGTGAACGCCTACCTGCGGCGACAGGGGCTCGTTGGTGTCGATCTTCTCGTCCCGGTCAGGGTGATCCTCGCGGGGGTCGCCGGTGCCACAGCGCTGTCCCTGATCGCCGGCACGGTGCCTGCGGTGCGCGCCGCGCGTCTGCCCGCGCGCGAGGCGGTGGGCGGCGCGTGAGGTCGCGACACAGGATCGCCGTGGCCTCCATGGTGGCGCTCGTGCTCGGCGCCTGCACGGGATCGTCGCCGACCGGTCTACCGATCGGGAGTCCAGTCCCGGACAAGCCCCTCGTCTACGTCGCGATCGGGGCGAGCGAGACGGTCGGTGTCGGTACCGAGGATCCGATCCGCGAAGCCTGGCCTCGGGTCCTGTGGCGAACGGCACTGCCGCAGGCCGCGTTCTTCAACCTCGGTGTGGGCGGCAGCACGGCTGGCCAGGCGCTCAGGGAGCAGGTCCCCGCCGCGTTGACGGTGCATCCCGATGTGGTGACCGTCTGGCTCAACGTGAACGATCTGATCGCGCGCGTTCCCCCCGCGACCTACGAACGGGAGCTCACCTCGATCCTGCACCGGCTCGGTCGCCGCGGCGAAACGCAGGTGTTCGTGGCAACCACGCCACGGTTGGATTCGTTGCCGGCGTACCTTTCCTGCCGCCCATCGCCACCGGCCGGAGGCGGGACGTGCCCGCTGGCGGACGCACCCGAGGTCTTGCCACTCCCGCCCCCCGTAGAGATCCGCGCCGCGGTCGCGGCGTACAACCGGGTGATCACACGCGTCGCTCGCCGCGAAGGCGCGACCGTCGTCGACCTCGGGGTGTTCGGCGACGCACCCACCTCACACCCGGCATGGATCGCCGCAGACGGGTTCCACCCCAGCACGGCCGGCGCGGAGGCGATCGCTGGGGTGTTCGCCGGCGCGATCGCGGCGGCGGCCCCCGGCACGACGGCCCCCGGCACGACGGCCCCTCCGTAGGGTCCAATGGCGCGTTCGTTCCCGATTCCTGTATGTAGAGTTTGCAAAGATATAGGCCATCTCTGGAGGAGACCGCACATGCCCGAGTCCCACCTCGAAGAACTCGCGCCGATCATCGCCAACGTGATCGAGCCCTACGCCGTCAGCGTCGATCAAGACGCGAAGTTCCCCCGTGAGGCCTTGGAGGCCATGGGGAAGACCGGTTTGCTCGGACTGGTTTCCGCCCAGGAGTTTGGAGGGCGCGGCGGCGGCATCCCGGAGGCCGCCGACGTGATCCGCGAGATCGCCCGTCATTGCGGTTCGACCGCGATGGTCGTCACGATGCACTACGCGGCCGCACTTGTCATCGAGGCGTTCGGCTCCGAGACCCTCCGAGGGCAGGTCGCGCGGGGCGAAGCGATCTCGACGCTCGCGTTCAGCGAAGCGGGGTCACGCTCGCATTTCTGGGCCCCCGTCTCGACCGTGGTCGGCGCCGGCGAAGGGCGAGTCCGACTCGACGCGAAGAAGTCGTGGGTGACATCCGCCGGCGAAGCCGACGTCTACGTGTGGTCCTCGCGTCCACTGGCCGCCGAGGGGATGTCGACGATGTGGGCGGTCTCGGCGTCTGCCGATGGACTCCGCTCGCCCGCCCCCTTCGATGGGCTCGGCTTACGCGGCAACGCCTCCTCACCCGTATCCGCCGAGGGGGTCGAGATCGACGCAACCGACATGCTCGGGCCCGACGGCGGGGGGTTCGACGTGATGATGAGCGTCGTGCTCCCGGCCTTCTCGGTCTTCAGCGGCGCGTGCTGCGTCGGGTTGATGGAGGCCACCACGTCGACGACCGCGACGCACGTCCGCGGTGCCGCGTTCGAGCACCTCGACGGTTCCACCCTCGCGGATCTGCCCACGATCCGTGCATACCTCGCACGGATGCAGATCAAGACCGACCAGGTCGCCGCCCTGCTCGCCGACACCCTCGCGGCCCTCGGCACGGGTCGCGACGACGCGATGCTTCGCGTCCTCGAATGCAAGGCTGCGGCCGGCGAAGCCTCAACCGAGGTAACGGATCTGGCGATGCGCATCTGTGGCGGTGCCGCCTTCCGCAAGGAAGTCGGCGTCGAACGTCGTTTCCGCGACGCCAGGGCGGCGACCGTGATGGCGCCCACGACGGACGTCCTTTACGACTTCATCGGCAAGGCTGTCTGCGGCCTCCCCTTGTTCTGACGTGCGGATCCGATGACGACGACAGAGGTGTTGACGCTCGGCGCGGTCGCGTACGACCCCAAGGTGGTCACGATCTGGGAGGGCTTCAAGGACTATCTGGGCCGCCGCGGGTTGTCGGTGGACTACGTGTTGTATTCGAACTATGAGCGGCAGGTCCAGGACCTGATTGGCGGGAAGATCGACCTCGCGTGGAACTCGCCGCTTGCCTGGGTGCGGGCCAGGCGGTTGGCTGCGTCTCGCGGCGACCAGGTCATGCCGCTTGTGATGCGTGATGCCGACCGCGCGCTCACTTCCTCGATCGTGGTCCGATCCGATGATCCGTCGACCACCGTCAACGACCTCCGAGGGCGCAGGATCGGCGTGGGCGCGGTCGATTCGCCGCAGGCGACGCTGATCCCGCTGCTGTTGCTGCACGAAGCGGGGATCGACCCCGCGAACGATGTCGAGGTCATCTACCACGACGTGTTCGCCGGCAAACACGGAGACCACGGGACAGCCGAGCGGATGGCCGTCAAGGCGCTCGTCGAGGGGACGGTCGACGCAGCCTGCGTACTCACCGGGAATGACGCGGCCGCCGAGGTGGAGGAGGTCGTGCCGGCTGGGTCTGTGCGGACCCTCGCCGTCACCGGGACGTTCGACCACTGCAACTTCACCCAGGGCGCCACGCCCCACGATGTCGACGCGAAGCGGTTCGGCGAGTTACTGATGCAGATGTCCTACGAGGATCCCGACGTCCGGCCCCTGTGCGAGCTCGAGGGCTTCAAGCGATGGGAGATCGGCCGTAGCCAGGGATACGAACTGCTGGAGCGAGCGGTGGACGTGTTCGGCTTCTATAGCATCGACGGTGCGATCACGGCCGACGACTACCGGTATTGACGCCGGATGCCGGACGTCATCTTGCCAGTGCTTGATGAAGCGGAAGCACTGCCTTGGGTCCTGCCACGTATGCCGGCGGGGTTTCGGCCGATCGTCGTGGACAACGGATCGACCGATGCGTCCGTCTCGATCGCCCAGTCCTACGGCGCCCTCGTCGTCCTCGAGCCGCAGCCGGGGTTCGGTGCGGCCTGCTGGGCGGGCCTGCGTGCCGCGGACGACGACGTCGTCTGCTTCATGGACTGCGACGCCTCGCTCGATCCGGTCGACCTCCCGGCAGTGAGCGATCCGATCAGTGCCGGCACCGCCGATCTGGTGCTCGGTGCCCGCCGAGCCGACCGCGGCGCCTGGCCGATGCACGCCCGCCTCGCGAACCGCGCGATCGCGTGGCAGATGCGCCGACGGATAGGGGGTCGCCTCAGCGACCTCGGGCCGATGCGGGCCGGTCGACGGGAGCCGTTGCTCGCGCTTGGGATACTGGACCGCCGCTTCGGATGGCCGTTCGAGATGGTGCTGCGCGCCGCAACCGAAGGGTGGAGGATCGAAGAGGTGCCGGTTGCGTATCACCCTCGCGTGGGACGCAGCAAGGTGACGGGCACGGTTCGTGGCACGGCGCGGGCATTCGTTGATCTGGTGCAGGTGATGCGGTGAAGCTGCTCGTGATCGCGAAGTCGCCGAGCGCAGGTGCCGTGAAGACCCGCCTGTCCCCTCCGTGCACGACGGAGCAGGCGGCGACCTTGGCGACCGCGGCGCTGCTCGACACCCTGGTTGCCGTCGCGGCGACTCCGAACGTGGAGCCGGTCCTCGTCCTGGATGGGGACCCGGGGCCGTGGATGCATGCGGCGTTCGCGGTCGTGGCCCAGCGTGGACGCGGCCTCGATGAGCGGCTTGCCGCCGCGTTCGACGACGCCGGCGGCCCCGCACTGTTGATCGGGATGGACACTCCGCAGGTGACCCCGAGCCTCCTAGCTGAGGCCGCTGCGCGCCTGAGGATGCCCAGCGTCGATGCTGTCCTCGGGGAGGCTGACGACGGTGGCTTCTGGGCGATCGGGCTGTCTGCACCGGATGCTCGCGTCTTCCTCGATGTGCCGATGAGCACGTCGCACACGGGTGCGGCCCAGCGAGCACGTCTCGAGGAACTCGACCTGTCCGTGGCTGACCTCCCTCGTCTGCGAGACGTCGATGACTTCGA
>JBDUBL010000103.1:0-5381 GCA_040004125.1 Actinomycetota bacterium | reverse complement strand
CCCATGAAAACCTGATGGCTTCGCGGATCGAACAGGATCCGCTTCAGCTCCTGGAGGTCCGCCAGGATGAAGTCGAACAGCGCCGATCCGGACTTCGTCCGGATGTCGCCTTTCAAGGCGGCGATGGATTCCTGGTTGTGTCCGATCAGATCGGTGACGATCGCCGGATCGGTCTCGATCGGAGCCTGTGCGCCGACTGCCGGTGCTGCCCCGCCGGGACCCTCGTCCGGGAGCGACGGGATGAAGTCATCGCGTTCGAGGATGCTCTGCAGCGCGTCCCCGATCAGCGGATCGGATTTCCCAAGGGCCAGGAGGCGGGCGCGGCTCGCTGGCGACGCCAGGTCCGGTGCGACGTCAACGAACAGCCTCCCGCCGGCCTCGTACATCGGTCGAGGGGTCGTGAGCTGCCAGAGGGAGAGCCCCAAGGGTTTCATGGGGTCGGTCATCATCTGTTGATGACCGACGGAGACGTAGACGTGGTTCTCTCGGTCGCCGGCCGCGGGGATGGGGAACAGCGTGGTGATCGGCCGGCTCTGGACGATCTCGAAGCCATCGTCAACCAGGCACCATTCGATGTCTTGGGGGCGGCCGAAGTACGCCTCGATCCGCCGGCCCAGGTGCGCGAGCCGCACGACCTGGGCGTCCGTCAGCGCTGGCTGATCTTGCCGCGCAGACTCGATCGCCCGTTGCTGCGTCCCGCCTGTCGGCGAGGCGAAGATGGCAAGCTGCTTCGTGGCGATCGTCTTGGCGACGATCTCGCCGTCGCGCAGCTTGTAGACATCCGCGTTCACCAGGCCGGAGACCAGGGCCTCCCCGAGGCCGAAGCTGGCCTCCACCGAGACGACCTTCCGGTTCGACGTGACGGGGTCGGCGGTAAACACGATGCCGGCTGCCTGCGGGAAGACCATCTGCTGCACGACCACTGCCATGTGAACG
The DNA here is from genome assembly GCA_040004125.1 of Actinomycetota bacterium. Lineage (GTDB taxonomy): Bacteria > Actinomycetota > UBA4738 > UBA4738 > HRBIN12 > AC-51. The sequence continues at coordinate 4,445 of JBDUBL010000103.1, read as the reverse complement.
TTCCGGTGGTCAAAGCCGTTCCGAAGGCGGTAGGTCACGGCCCGCTCGGTGAAGAGCGAGGCCCAGCAGCGGCTGACGTGCTGGAGGATCGCCGCCGGGCCCACGATGTTCAGGTACGTGTCCTGCTGGCCCGCGAAGGAGGCCGTCGGCAGGTCCTCCGCCGTCGCGCTCGATCGGACGGCGTAGGCGCCTTGCTCGCCGAGCCGCGCGAGCGAGCGGGTGATCGCCGCCCCCACATCGTGGGGGATGACGAACCCTTCGAGGGTCAGGCGGATCTCCGCGCTGAGCGTGCGGAGCGCCTCCCGGTCATCCGCGTCCAGGCGCGACAGCCGATCGAGCCGTTCGTCGATCGACGGCGCTTCGGCCATGAAGCGCCGGTGGGCGTCCGTCGTCACGCAGAATCCTGCCGGCACGCGGATGCCTTCGATCCGCGAAAGCTCCCCGAGGTGCGCGCCCTTGCCGCCGACAACCGAGACCTGCGTCTGGCCGATCTCCTGGAAACCCAGTACGTAGCTGCCCATCCCCCATTGTTGATCTTGTTCGGCGCGCCTTGACAATCCTCTTCGTCATCTATAACGTGACGGTTCTAGAAGGAAAGGGTTATGAATGGCGATCGATCAGCTGGACATGGTGTTCGGGGCTCTCGCCGATCCCACGCGACGGGCGATCCTGGATCGGCTGACGCGTGGCGAGGCATCGGTCGCCGAGCTGGCGGCGCCGTTCATCGTGTCCCAGCCGGCCGTCTCGCGGCACCTCAAGGTGCTCGAGCGGGCGGGGCTGATCACCCGTACCCGCCAGGCGACCGCCCGCCTGAGCCATCTTCGTGCGAAGCCCCTGCGTGAGGCCACGGTGTGGCTGTCGGGCTATCGGGAATATTGGGAAGAGAGCTACGACCGGCTCGACGTCTTGCTCGAGTCGCTTCAGGAATCCGACCCACAGGCAGAACAGACAGAAGGGAGCACGTCATGACCGCACTCGAGGTCACCGCAACACCGGGAGTGCCGCAGGTACTCACCAGCCGGACGTTCGACGCGCCGCGTGCGCTCGTGTTCCGTGCATTCAGCGAGCCCGAGCTGCTCGTGCAGTGGCTCGGACCGCGGCAGTACACGATGACGATCGACCATTACGACTTCCGCGACGGCGGGACCTACCGATACGTGCACGCCGACGATGCGGGCAACGCGTTCGGATTCCATGGCGTTTTCCATGGCGACCCATCGCCCGACGGCATGGTCCAGACCTTCGAGTTCGAGGGGGCGCCCGGCAACGTCTCGATGGACACGCTCACCCTCGAGGAGCACGACGGCACGACGACCGTGCGCACGAACTCGCTGTTCCAATCGGTCGAGGCCCGCGACGCGATGGTCCAAAGCGGCATGGCCGACGGGATGAGCGAGGGCTACGACCGGCTGGAGGAGCTTCTGGCCAAACTCATCGCCAACAGCTGAACACCAACCGAAAGGAGCGTCGCCATGCAGAAGATCACACCGTGCTTGTGGTTCGACACCCAGGCCGAAGAGGCTGCGAACTTCTACGTCTCGCTGTTCGAAGACGCGGCCGTCACGAACGTGCAGCGTCTCGATGGCACGCCGAGCGGCGACAACGTGGCGCTGGTGTTCTTCCGCCTCGCTGGACAGGAGTACATGGCCATCAACGGCGGGCCGCAGTTCCCGTTCACCGAGGCCGTCTCGTTCAACGTCAGCTGCAAGGACCAGGACGAGGTCGACCGGCTCTGGTCGCAACTCACCGCCGACGGCGGCAAGGAGAGTCAATGCGGCTGGCTGCAGGATCGGTTCGGCCTCAGCTGGCAAATCATCCCGGAGCGGATGGGCGAGTTGCTGAGCGACCCCGATCCCGGTCGTTCGCAGCGCGCCATGCAGGCGATGCTGCAGATGCAGAAGATCGACGTCAAGGTGCTGGAGGACGCGGCGAACGCGGCGTCGTAACGCCGAGGTGACGATCGAACCACGCCTGGGTTCGCTCGATCGCGTAGAGGGCATGTGCCCGCTCGATGGGCACATGCCCTTCGCGCAGGTAGACCACGAGCTCGACGTCGGCGCCCGACGCCCGATCACGTAGAGATCGCTCGGCTGGACCGTTCGGCCGGCGTCCGGACATCGAGGAGCAAATGTTGCGGCCGGAAGTTCCATCGGCGCATCTTGCCACCGCCCCGGCGCTGGGCGTCAGCACAAAGCCCTGACGACTCGCCCCCCGGCCCCTGGTTGGAAACGCCTGAACGGTGTATGCAATGGTTGCCCGGGAGAGCCCCAGGACGAGGAGGAGAGGTCATGGCGAACATCAACGAGCACGAGAGCGCACAGATCGACCGCGCGAACGCCTCCGGCGTGATCGAGATCGTCGAGATGCCCGAACGAGGGCACTCGTTGACGATCGACCACGGCTGGCGAGCGGTCGCCGACACCGCGCTCGCCTTCGTCAAACGCTTCGCCTGAGGAGTCAAGCGTGGCCGAGCCGGACACCGGTATAGATCGCGCGCGGGCGATCCTGCAACGCGCGCCGGGCACCGACGATTATGAAGCACTCGTCGCGATCGAGGAGTCACGGCGTACTCCATTCGATCATGCGCGTCTGGCGGAGGCAGCGTGGTGGCTCGCGAAGTTCGAGGAGTCCATGTCGGCGCGCCAGCAGGCCTACGCGGGGTTCGCGGAGGCCGGCGATGACCGGCTTGCGGGCCTCCTCGCGGCACGGCTCAGCATCGAGTTCGCGCTGCACGGGGAGATGGCGGTGGGCGCGGGGTTCCTGGCACGCTCGCAGCGACATCTTCGCGATCAGCCGGATTGCGTCGAACGGGGCTTCCTGCAGATGGTGGAGGCGTCGAGCCTGCGGATGCAGGGCAAGCCCGGTGACGCGCTCGAGCTCGCGGGCGAGGCGATCGCCTGTGCCGAGCGATTCTCCGATGGCGAGCTGCTCGCGATGTCGCTGCACGTTGAGGGTCTGCTCCTGCTCGACATCGGTCGCGTGACGGACGGGCTCACCAGGATGGACGAGGCGATGGCCCTGGTCCTGGCGGGCGACCTCGCGCCGTACTTCACCGGCATCATCTACTGCGCGCTGATCCAGGCGTGCCTGGAACTGAGCGACATCCGCCGCGCCGGCGACTGGAGCGATGCGGCGGGCGTGTGGTGCGAAGCCCTGCCGCCCGACGCTCCCTTCGTGGGGTTCTGCCGGGTGAATCGCGCGGAGGTCGAGCGGATCCGCGGCGGTTGGGCGAAGGCTGAAGCCGATGCCGCGCTCGCGGCCCAAGAGCTGGCCGCCGTCGATCCGGGCGCGGCGGGACTCGCGCTGTATCAGATCGGCGAGATTCATCGTCGGATGGGCGATGCTTCGGGAGCGGCCATCGCGTACGGGCGGGCACACGAGATGGGAGCGGATCCGCAACCGGGGCTCGCGCTCCTGCGCCTCGCCCAAGGCGACCCGTCTGTCGCCGCGGCGGCGCTGCGCACGGCGCTTGCGTCGAGTCCATCTCCCCCGCGGCGCGCAGGCGTGCTCGTCGCCTGCGTCGAGGTCGCGCTGGCGACGGGAGACGTGGCGAGCGCGAAGGTCGCGTCCGAAGAGCTCGGGTCGATCGCGCAGGCGATCGGCGTGCGCGCTCTCCTTGCCGCAGCGGCCGCCGCCCGGGGCGCGGTCCTGCTCGCCGAGGGCGACCCCGCGGGCGCTGCGGAAGCGCTTCGCACTGCGATCTCGCACGGACAGGAAGTGCGTGCGCCCTACGAGCTTGCGCGTGCGCGCGCCCTCTACGCGCACGCGCTTCGCGACCTCGGCGACGACGAAGGCGCGCACCTCGAACACAGCGCCGCCCTGGCCACGTTCGAGCAGCTCGGCGCGGAGCCCGACGCCGCCGCGCTGCGTGGGCTCGAGGACCCCGACGCCCGGCCGCGAGGATTGACCGCACGCGAGGTCGAGGTCTTGCGACTCGTCTGTGCCGGCAAGACCAACCGGGACATCGCCGTGGAGCTCGTGATCAGCGAGCACACGGTCGCCCGGCACCTCCAGAACATGTACGCGAAGCTCGACGTGTCTTCCCGCGCAGCCGCAACAGCCTTCGCGTTCGAGCACGACCTGACCTGACCGCCGGTGGTGCGTTCGCACCATGTGGCCGATCGAGCAGATTGGTGGAAACCGGCGATGTACCGGTGCACCCACCGCCCTAACGTTCTGGCGACGGACGAAAGGGGACCGACGTGGACACGCAGCGCTACGACACGATCGTGATCGGGGCGAGTCAGGCAGGGCTCTCGGCCGGCTACTACCTGCAGAAGGCGGGCCGGTCATTCGCGATGCTCGATGCAGGCGAACGCGTGGGCGACGCCTGGCGCAACCGCTACGACTCGCTCCGGCTCTTCACACCCGCGCGCTACGTCGGGCTGCCGGGTGGCCGCTTCCCCGGTCGAGGGGATGCTACGCCCACCAAAGATGAGATGGCC
>JBDUBL010000046.1:0-18209 GCA_040004125.1 Actinomycetota bacterium | reverse complement strand
CGCCGCCACCGCCACCGCCACCCGATCGCGGGCCTTCACGGCGGCGTCGTGCCGCTTCGCCGCCGTCGTCCGCACGCGCTCGGCCTGGCGCAGTCCCGCCGCCTTGATGGCCTTCGGGACGGTGGCGACCACGTGGGCGCAGACGGGACAGGGTTCGCCGGCCAGGAGGCCTCCGCGGAGCTCGGCCGCCATCTCGGCGTGCCGGGCTGCATGCAGCTCGTCGTCGGCGACGGCGAGCGCGGAGGTCGATCCTTGCAACGCCGTCTCCGCATCCGCGAGGGAGGCGGCTGCCGCGTCGGCGCCGGCACGTGCCGCGGCAGCCGCTCCCGCTCCCGCCTCGAGCGCGTTCGCGCTGCGGTCCCGTGCGGCGATCGCGGCGGTGACCGCCTCGGCGTGCGCGTGGAGCCGGGCGACCAGGTCGGCGAACGCCTGGAGATCGCCGATGCGTTCCGTGGCTTCGTCGCGAGCCGCCTCGGCGCGCACCCGTTCGGCCTCCGCGGTTGCGACAGCCTCGGTGCCGTTTGCGACGGCTTCGGCGGTGCGATCGGCATCCGCCGATGCGTCGTCGAGGGCGGCGGCGGCAGGGAGCATGTCGGCGGCACGGCGCGTGCGGGCGATGTCGGCGGCCGCCGCAGCACGGTGCTCTTCGGCCTCCGTTGCCGCCAGGTCGAGACGTTCGACGTGCGGACGCAACACCGCAAGTCGGTCGCGACGCTCGCCTGCCGTGCTCGCGTTCGCCCGCGCCTCTGCGAGCGCACCTCGCGCCTCGACGAGGCGAGATCCGTCGGCATCGAGCGCTGCGACGGTGGCCTCCGCGCCGGCGACGTGTTCCCGGGCGGCGGCCAGCGCCGCATCGAACCGCTCGTAGCCGAACACGCCCTTCAGCACCGCGTTGCGCGGGGCGTCGCTCGTGAGTAGGAACTCCGCGAAGCGGTTTTGTGCGAGCAGCACGGATCGACCGAACGTGTCGAAGTCCATGCCGAGCAGGTGCTCGACGCGATTGCGTACCGCCCGCTCCATCACGACGGTCTCGAGTGGGGCCTCGCCCGCGCCGTCGTCGGCGAGCCGCACCAACTGGACCTGCCCCTGGCCTTTGCGCTTCAACGCCCGCGTGACCTGCCACAACTGCCCGTCGACCTCGAAGGTGAGCCGCACGTGCGCGGCGGCGGAGAGCTGGTGGATCAAGCTCTTGGTCTCCTTCTGCACGCGCGGGGTCTTGCCGAACAGCGCGAAGGAGACGCCGTCCAGGATCGAGGACTTGCCGGCGCCGATCGGCCCGACGATGCCGATCAGGTGGCGGCCCCGGAAGTCGAACGTGACTTCGTCGCGATAGGAACGGAATCCGCGCAGCGTAAGTTCATGCGGGCGCATCGGCGGACTCCTCCAGCACCGCTCGGAACAGGTCGACGAGCTCCTCGGGGGGCTCCTCCCCGCCGGAGGTGGCGCGAACGAAGGCCGCGTAGAGATCGGCGTCGGACGATCGCTCGGCCATGTCGTGGCTTCGCTCGCGTTCGATGGCCGGACGTTCGGCTCGTACCCGGACGAGATAGGGGAACGCCTCGGTCGCGCGACGCCCGAGTTCGGGGTCGGGGCCCCCGACCGCGACGGTCAGATCGACGTAGCTCTCGGCGAGCTCGTCGACGCGTGCCACGAGTTCGGTCCAGGTGCCGCGTGCCGCCACGAGGGGTCGCCCCGCCGTGATCGGCACGGAACGTGTGGTGGCGAGTTGGCCGGGCTCGACATCAACGAGCACGACCCGCTTGCGCTCGCCCGCCTCGCCGAAGTCCAGCGAGAGCAGGGAGCCCGCGTATTCCGCCGGGACGGCGGCTCCCGGTACCGATTGCGGCGCGTGGATGTGGCCGAGCGCCACGTACTGGGGGCCCGCCGGGATCGACTGCGCGGTCGCCGCGTACGCGTCGCCGATGTGCAGCTCGCGTTCGCTGCGCGAGACGCGCACCCCATTCACCATGAAATGCGCGACCAGCAAGGGGACGAGATCGGCGCCGGCCCGAGCGATCAGCGCCTCGTTGTACGCGGCGGTGATCGCGGCGATCTTCTCGGCGTACTGTCCGTACCAACGTCCCGTCTCGGCCATGAAGTCCACCACCCTGCCCTCGCGCAGGAAGGGAAACCCCGCGACGACCGCCGGCACGCCGAGGACGTCGGGGCCTAGGACGCCGCCGTCATCGGGGGAGCGGATCGCGCCGATCGCGTGCACCCCCCGCGTGCGCAACAGCGGCGCGAGCGCATCGAACAACTCAGGGGAATCGTGGTTGCCGGCGACCACCACGACGGGTCGCCCCGTCGCGAGCCGCAGCAAGGCCCCGAGTCCGAGCGATAACGACTCGACCGGTGGCGACGCACGATCGAACACGTCGCCCGCGACAAGAACGAGATCGACCTGCTCGTCGTCGGCGATCCGCGCGACCTCGGCGAGCGCTGCGCGCGTTTCCTCGGTGCGATCGTGCCGGCCGAGGCGCCGGCCGATGTGCCAGTCCGAGGTGTGCAGGATCCGCATGGGCTCAGAGCCCGGCGAACGGATCGCCGTCGACGCTGCTCGCCACCTCTTCCTTGCGCGTTGCCCACGGTGGGAACGGGAAGGTGATGACGAGTGGCACGGGCACGGCCGGCTGGCTGAGCACCATCGTGCCCGGTTTCAACAGGCGGGCCCGCGCACGGGTGGACGGGAGCATCCAGCCATACTCGGCGCGCTCGGCCTCGGCGGCGTCGAGGCGACCGGCGACACGGATCGAGGCGTTTTCGAGCACCTCGGTTGCGACACGGCTGGCGGTCTGTTGCGCACCGACCAGCAACACGCCGAGCGATCGCCCGCGCTGCGCGATGTCGATCAGCATGTCTTTCAGCGGGCTCGTGCCGTCCCGCGGCGCGTACTTGTTCATCTCGTCGAGCACGATCACGGACAAGGGGAGACGCTGGCCGGTCGCCTCCTTCTGCTGGAAGGTCTCCTTCAGCAAGGCGCCGACCACGAACCGCTGTGCCTGCTCGGGCAGTGACTGGATCGCAATGACGGTCACGTTGGCGGCCGCGCGGTCGATGCGCCGGCTCTCGCCCGCCCGGACCAGGTTGCCCATCCGTGAGGCCGCCGCATGGACCCGGCGCAGGAAGGCCGAGACGGTCGACAGCTGCACCCGGCCGGTCCAGGCCTGGTCGGGCTCGCCGTCGTCGGGGTCCAGGAACTCCTCGAGCGCCTCGACCAGCGAGGGGAGGTCGGTGATGATGCGCCCCACCTGCCCCGCGGGCAGCGGGCCATGCCAGCGCCCGTTGGGCTGATCGTGCGGGTCGCGCAGCGCCACGGCCCCCGGCATGCCCTCGACATCGACCGCGAACCGTTGCAGCTGCTGCTGGACGCGCTCGCGGATGAACGGCAGCTGGTTCTTCGCGTCGTTGGCGTCGGTGAAACAGAATTCGAGCAATCCGAGGTCGATGAATTCGCGCGGGGTCCACGCGAACACGTCGATGCCCTCGAGACGGCCGCCGGTGTCCGGGATCAGGTCGTCGCCGCGCCGTGGCGGCGCCCAGAAACGAACGCTCGGAAACGGCGCGGGCTCGACGCCGATCGCGGCCCAGCCCTCGGCCGCCCCCTCCGTCTGCGCGAACAAGCGATTGGGCTTGTCGAGCCACAACAGGTCCTCGCCTTTGACGTTGAAGACCAGCACACGCAGGTTGGCCGCGCTTTCGCCGACGATCCCGGGCGAGGCCGTCAGCACGCGAAGGAAGAACAACGCGAACGACGTCTTCGTGGCGACGCCCGAGATACCCGCGATCGACATGTGCCCACCCTTGCGCCCGTCGAAGAAGTCCAGGTCGATGTGCACCGGCAACCCGTCGCGCCCGAGCCCCACCGGCAGGGGCCGCTCCATCTGATCGGCGTAGAGGGCACGCCGGCGTTCCTCGCCGGTCGCGCGATCGACGATCTCGCCCGGGTCCGCGGATACCCAGATCTCGGGATCGACGCGGGTCACCGCCACGCGCGCGGTGCGCACCTTCTGGGCGGGCATGATCCCGAGCGCGGCGATCCGGTGGGTGTCGGACTCATACTGCGCACCCTCATAGATCGCCTCGGCCTCGGTGACCACGCCGTAGGTGCGCACCTCGCCCGCCTTGGGGACGAGCGTGCGGACCACGACCAGATCGTCGAGTTGGAGGAACTGATCGTCCTCCACCACCACGCGGAACTCGGACGTGCGGGAGTGCTCGGAGCCCAGCACCCGCCCCACGTGCTCGTCGTTCACGATGCCCTCCGCTCGGCGACGGCCGCCCGCAGCGCCCGGTAGACCAGGCCGGGGTCGCCCATCCGGTGTCGGAGTTGTCGCTCGAGCGTTCCGATCGGAACGAGGTTCTGCGGTGCGCGAGGGTCCAGATGCGGTTGCGACGCGACCTGCGGCAGCAAGGCGGCGGCGCGGTCGGCCAGCATGACGGTCTCGGCCAGCGGCAGGTGACCGGATGCCTCACAACGCACGATGCCGGTCCAACTGTGACCACCGTCGAGCAGCGCCAGGCGCACGTACCACGAGTACCGGCGGTAGTCGGCGATCGTGAACAGCGGCGTGCGCTGGCCGACGCCGAGCGCGGCCACGATCGCACCGCGTTCCGGCGCCAGGTACGTGACACGGTGGCTCTTGACCGTACCGACGACCTGCTGGGGTGCGAGCTCGTTCAACGGTCCGTCGGCGAACACGAACGTGTCGGTGGCGATGCGCGCGGCGAGGCGGCCCTCGGCGGCGCGCATCCGTGTCTGTAATGCATGCACCAACGCGTCGCCGTCGCGATCGGGGATCGTGATCGTCTCGTATGCGGGCTGCAGGTCGACGGGTGGAAAGATCTCGGCCCTGCCGCCGGCAAGCACCGCCCAGCGTTCGACGTGCTCGTCGGTGACCACCGAGCGGCACGCCGGCCGGTCCCAGCGAACGACCCCGACGGCGAAGGTGCCGCAGAGACCCGGCACGGGCCCCTCGATCGGGTCGTCGATGGTCAACCGAGCGTCGATGCGCCGGACGCCATCGACAAACGCGACCTGCGCGATGCCGTCGTCGGCGCCCTCACGCGGTGCCCATGTGGTGGTCTCGACGGTGTCATCGACGGAGCCTTCCGCCGGTGCCAGCGTGGCCGCATCGAGTGGGGCGCCATACTCCGGCGACCAGCCCTCCACGAAGATGCGCGCCATGGCCCGGATACTAGCCGTGGGCGGCGACACGCCGGCTCACGCTGGCGCGTCGGTCGATGCGACCTGTGTCCAGACCCCGTCGCCGTACACCAGCGTGGAGGTCCGGACGCTGCTCGGACAACAGTGCGGGTCGCCCCGGCCATAGACCGCCTCGGTGATCGTGAGCCCGACCGGATCGCTCGAGGGATCGACCCGCCGGTCGCACCCTTCGTGGCGGTACACCTCGGCGCCCGTCGCAAGATCGACGACAAGGGTCGTGCCGCATCCTCCGGAGCCCCCGGTCTCCGCGAATATCACGGCATCGTCGGAGCCGTCCCCCGTCACGTCGGCGATCTGTCCGGACAGCCCCAAGACGGGATCGCGGCGTGTGGGATACGCGACCCCCCACACGGGGCGCCAGGGCATACCGCCGTCGTCGAACCGCCGCCAGGCCGCGATGCCTCGGTCCTGCCGGAAGGGGTCGCCGCCAGGCACGCTCCACGCGACCACGACCGCGTCGCCCGCCGCGGTGGAGGCCGGCCAGCTGCCGGTGACCTCGGCGCCGATCGGGATCAGCGCGGCGGCCGGGACATCGCCCGGCGCGACGGCGCCCCCGAAGGATGGCGGCATCCCCGGCGGCAGGGAGGGGACCGGAGAAGCAGTGGGCGTGGGAGTTTCTGTAGACTGAGATTCGTTGCGTGAAAGACATCCTGAGGCAACCAGGGCCAAGACGCAGAGGAGAAAGATCCGGCCTCGCACGGTTCGGATGCTACCCGGGGAATGGCTCGCGACACGGAAGTTGGAGCGCGGTCCGGCCGCGGGAGGGCGCCGGGAGAATACGGAAGGGGGTTCCCGGAGCGACGTCCGAACCGCGCTCGAAAACGTTTTCGCCATTCACCGCCCCGGGGTTCATCCCACTGCACACATTGTGCCCGTAGGATGCCCGGCGTGAGCGCAGCCCTCGATCCGAAGCCCGCAGCAGCATCCCACGTCACCCTCACGCAGTTGATGGAGGTGACCGACGCGAACATCGCAGGAAACGTCCACGGCGGCGTCGTCATGCGCCTGGCCGACACCGCTGCGGCGCTCGCGGCGATCCGACACGCAGAGGGGCTTTGTGTGACGGTCAGTGTCGACGAGGTCTCGTTCTTGGAGCCCGTGCACGTCGGCGACGTGCTGAGCCTGCGAGCTTCCGTGAACGACGTCGGCTCGACGTCGCTCGAGTGCGGGGTCCGCGTCGAGGCAGAGAATCCGATCACTGGACACACCGTGCATGCGGCGACGGCCTATTTCGTGTTCGTTGCGCTGGACGAGCAGGGCCATCCTCGGGCGGTCGCGCCGATCGAGGCCGAGACCGAGATCGAACGCCGGCGTCAGCGCGCTGCGAAGCTTCGCCGGCGGACGCGTATGGCGCACAAGGAGGCGATCCAAGCCGAACGCGAGGCGAGCCGCCGGTCATCCTCGTCCTGACCTCGCTCACCAGCCCCGTGGGAGGATGGATGCAACAGCTCGCGGAAGGACTTCGATGACATCTTCGTTCGGCGGCGCCCGAGGGAGCCTCGCGACACCCGATGGAGCGGTCGATCTCGTTCGGCTCGACCGGTTGGTCGACCAAGGCGTCGGCCCGATCGACGCGCTGCCCCACACGGTGCGCATCCTCTTGGAGAATCTCCTGCGTCGCGCCGGAACACGCGACGTGGCCGACGACGACATCGTGGCGCTCGCGGCGTGGCCGGGACCGGCGCGCGACGTCGCCTTCATGCCTTCCCGTGTCTTGATGCAGGACTTCACGGGCGTACCCGCGGTCGTCGATCTTGCCGCGATGCGCAGCGCGGTGGCCCGGGCCGGGGGCGACCCGGCCCTCGTGAATCCGCTCGTGCCGGTCGATCTCGTGATCGATCATTCCGTGCAGGTGGATCTGTTCCGCACGCCTGAGGCATACGAGGCCAACATCGAGTTTGAGTACCGGCGCAACGCCGAGCGCTATCGGTTCCTCCGCTGGGCACAAGGCGCGTTCGACAACGTGCGTGTCGTGCCACCCGGTGCCGGGATCTGTCACCAGGTGAACCTCGAGCATCTCGGTCAGGTCGTCTCGGTGCGTGCGGGTCTCGCGTTGCCGGACACCGTCGTGGGCACCGACTCGCACACGACGATGATCAACGGCCTCGGGGTCCTCGGGTGGGGTGTGGGCGGGATCGAGGCAGAGGCGGCGATGCTCGGACAGCCGATCGCGCTCCCGCAGCCGCGCGTCGTCGGCGTGCGGACGATGGGATCTCTGCCGGCGGGGACAACGGCAACGGACCTGGTCTTGACCCTGACTCAGATGCTCCGGGCGCACGGGGTCGTCGGCGCGTTCGTAGAGTTCACCGGGGACGGGTTATCGACCCTTCCGATCGCAGATCGAGCGACGTTGTCGAACATGTGCCCGGAGTACGGCGCGACGTCGGCGTATTTCCCGATCGACGAGCAGACGCTCGCGTACCTGCGGTTCACGGGTCGCGTGGCCGCCGCCGAGCTGACCGAACGCTACGCCAAGGAGCAGGGGCTCTTCCGGCTCGACGGGGACCCCGAGCCGACGTTCAGCGAGATCCTCGAGCTCGACCTCTCGGCCGTGGAGCCATCGCTCGCCGGGCCCAAGCGGCCGCAGGACCGGGTCTCGCTGCCCGACGTGTGGGACTCGTTCGTGGCCGCGTTCCACAAGCACGTCGTGCCCGATCCCAAGGCGGCCGAGGTCGGCGCGTTCATGTCTGAAGGTGGCACCACGCGGCTGGAGCGCCTGCCCGGCGGCGACGATCTGTCGGCGATCGCGATCGAGGCCGACGGCATGACGATCCGGGACGGCTCGGTGGTGATCGCCGCCATCACGTCGTGCACGAACACCTCCAACCCGTCGGTGATGCTGGCGGCCGGGCTGTTGGCGAAGCGCGCCGTCGAGGCCGGCATCACATCGAAGCCATGGGTGAAGACGTCGCTGGCTCCCGGTTCGCGGGTGGTGACCGACTATCTCGACCGCGCCGGACTGACCCCGTACCTCGAGAAGCTCGGGTTTGGGCTCGTGGGGTACGGCTGCACGACCTGCATCGGCAACTCCGGTCCGTTGATCGCTGAGGTCGCAACGGCCGTCGACGCTGGCGACCTCAACGTGGCCGCGGTGCTGTCGGGAAACCGCAACTTCGAGGGCCGCGTCCACCCGCAGGTGCGTGCCGCCTATCTCGGATCGCCGCCCCTGGTCGTCGCCTACGCCCTGGCCGGCCGGGTCGACATCGATATCTCGACCGAGCCGCTGGCCCAGGGCCCCAACGGTCCCGTGTTCTTGCGCGATCTTTGGCCCTCGCCCGAGGAGGTCGCCGAGGCAGTCGCTGGGGCGATCGGACCGGATCAGTTCGAGCACGAATATGCCCGGATCTGGGAAGGCGACGAACGGTGGCGCTCGCTGGAGACGCCCGAAGGCGCCGTGTACGCATGGGACGACGATTCCACCTACGTTCAGGAACCGCCGTTCTTCGCCGAGCTCGCGCCGCGGCGCTTCGACGACATCGAGGGCGCGCGGATCCTCGTGAAGGTCGGCGATTCGATCACCACCGATCACATCTCACCGGCGGGCAACATCAAAGCGGATTCGCCGGCAGGCCGGTTCCTCGCCGAGCGTGGCGTCGCGCAGCGCGACTTCAACTCCTACGGGTCGCGGCGTGGTAACCACCTCGTGATGATGCGGGGCACCTTCGCCAATATCCGGCTTCGTAACGAGCTGGCGCCCGGCACGGAAGGCTCGTTCACGACGCACCTGCCCGAGGGGGACGTCACCTCGATCTTCGACGCGTCCCAGCGCTACCTGGCAGACGGCGTGGCCCTCGGCGTGATCGCGGGCAAGGAGTACGGCAGCGGGTCGAGCCGTGACTGGGCCGCCAAAGGCCCGGCCCTCCTCGGCGTGCGGTTCGTTCTGGCGGAAAGCTACGAGCGGATCCACCGATCGAACCTCGTGGGGATGGGCATCGTGCCGCTGCAGTTCGCACCGGGGGATTCCGCGGCGAGCCTCGGGCTCGACGGGTCCGAGACCTATACCGTCCGGGGTTTCGAGGGGGAGATCGTCCCCGGTCAGGAGGTGACGGTGGAAGCGGTCACCGCAAGGGGCGCCGTCGCGACCTTCGCGGCGATCGTACGGGTCGACGGCGCGGCCGAGGTGGCCTACATGCGCGCCGGCGGCGTGCTGCACCTCGTCCTGACGCAGATGCTCGCCGGCTGAACGCCGCACCGGAAACGGCGGGCCCGGCACGAGATCGAGCCGCTGCCAGATCTTGTCCAAACCCCAGTAGCGCCCCGCGTTCGCGAGGATCAATGCGACCTGTACCACCGCGTAGGCGACGTGCTCGTCGACGACCCACTGCCGGTGGGACGTTCGGTGCCGAGCCGCCGGCTACGCGACCGAGCCGGGCGTCGTGGTGTGTCGGGCGAGGTAGGCGGCGGCTTCGGCGCGCCGCGCGACCTCGAGCTTGGACAGGATGCTCGAGACGTAGTTCTTCACGGTCTTTTCCGCCAGGTGGAGCTCGTCGCCGATCTGCCGGTTGGTCCAGCCCTCCGCGATCAACTGCAGGATCCGCTCCTCTTGGGGGGACAGGCGGGCCAGTTTCTCGTCCTTCATCAGGTGCTTGCCCTTGCGCAACCGGTCCAGCACCGCGTTGGTCACGCTGGGATCGAGCAAGGAGTCGCCCGCGCCGACCGCGCGGATCGCGCGGAGGAGGTCGCCCGATTTGACCTGCTTGAGCACGTACCCGGACGCCCCCGCCATGATCGAGGCGAACAGCGCCTCGTCGTCGGCGAAGGAGGTGAGCATCAGCACCTTCGTTTCGGGGCGGTTCGCGCGGATCTCGCGCGTGGCCTCGATCCCGGACCCATCGGACAGCCGGACGTCCATGACGATCACGTCCGGACGGGTGCGGGCCGCCTCATCGACCGCCTCGCGGACCGAGCCCGCCTCGGTCGTCACGACGATGTCGTCTTGGGCGTCGAGCACCGCACGGATACCGTTGCGCACGATCTCGTGATCGTCCACCAGCATCACCCGTAAGGGCGGTGTGTTCGGGCTCACCCGCGCATCCTAGACGCCTGGCACGCGCTGGACCGCGTTCCCGTCGTGCTCCATGCCGACTTCGCGGGTGATGCCGTCCCGGACCTGATCCAGGAAGTTCTTGATCGTTGCCTCGGCGACACGGAACAGCAGTGCCCGGTCTATGGCGCGGCCGAGTGCTCCCAGCGGAGGCACGTACCGTGCACTCATCGATAGTTGACACCGATCTTGGCCGAGCGGGGCGATCTCCAAGTCCGCATCCAGCGACGGGAACAGGCCCGACACACCGGTCGCTGTCCAGCGAAGCGGGAGCACGGTCTTGGTCGGCAGCCGGATGGGCGAACCGAGATCGATGGTGACCGCCCGGGCGATCCGAACGTCGTCGCCGACGCCGACCTCGGCGAGCAGACGGTCACCGTGAAGGTTCGCCTCGGTGGCGATCCCTGGAAGCCACGAGCGCGGCGCACCGATCAGCACCCGCTCGACCCGCTCGCGATCCAGCGCGAGCTCCACGAAATATCGCGCAAACATGGGGGAAGTGTGCGTGTTGGAAGGGTCCCGGTGCAGGGACCAGGGTCCCCTCCGCGCCGGGACTCTTGGGTGCACATGCGCCACCGAGGGCCGGGCATACTCGCGGGGTGTTGTTCGAGCAGGAAGGAGCTCCACCCATGCGACGGTTCAGCGTGGTCGCCGTTGCGCTTTTCGTCTTCGTTGTGGTGGGGAGTGCGTGCACCAGCAAGAGCAGCGGGTCCGATGGCGGTACAGGCGGAGGTGAGGCAGCAGCGGCTGCCGGTGCCAGGTTCGACGTGTCCCTCACCGACCAACTCAAGATCGATCCGGGGATGATCGACGCCCCGTCGAACGTCCCCCTCACCTTCAACGTGTCCAACACCGGCGCGACGCAGCACTCGTTCGCCATCCAGGCAGGAGACCAGACGTACCAGACGGCGCTGCTGGAGGGTGGCGCCACGGCCACGCTCGAGGTCCCGGCGCTGGCGGCGGGCGACTACCCGACACTGTGCACCGTGCCAGGGCACGCCGACGCCGGCATGAAGGGCACCCTGATGGTCTCCGATTCCGGTGCAGGCACCCCCGACACGGGCGGCACATCGACGACGATGACCGCCCAGCAGATGGCAGACGCGCACGCCAAGGGCGTGCAGGACTTCGTCGCGCAGCTGACCGACGGCCCCAACACGGAAGGGCTCGGCAATCAACCGCTCAAGCCCGAGATGGATGGGAGGGTGAAGGTCTTCAACCTGACGGTCTCCCAGATCAAGTGGGAGATCACGACCGGCCAGTTCGTCGACGCGATGGCCTTCAACGGGCAGGTGCCCGGGCCACTGATCACCGTGCACCCAGGGGATCACGTTCGGTTCTTCGTGCAGAACCAGATGGATCAGCCGTTCGTGCTGCACTTCCACGGGCTGACCGTGCCCAACGAGATGGACGGCGTGCCGTTCGTCACGCAGGACCCGATCATGCCCGGGAAGTCCTGGACGTATGCGTTCACGATCAAAGACCCTCCCGGGATCTACGTCTATCACTCGCACTTCAACTCAGCGGAGCAGGTGGGCGCGGGGCTGTACGGCGCGATCATCGTGGCGCCGCCGTCGGGCTGGAAGTCGGTCTACGGCGAGAACCCGACCGTGGAATCCACGCTCTTCATCGGCGACGGTCAACTCGGTTACAACATCAACGGGAAGGGATTCCCATCGACGTTGCCTATCGTTGCCAACAACGGGGACTGGGTGCTGATCCACATGGTGAACGAGGGTGAGTTGCTGCACCCGATGCACCTGCATGGCTTCCATTTCGAGGTGGTCGGGCAGGATGGGTATCCGCTCTCCCCGGGCAACAGGTACATGGCGGACACCCTCGTGATCGCGCCAGCGCAGCGGTTCGACATCCTTGTGCATGCGGACAACCCAGGCTTGTGGGCGTTTCACTGCCATATCCTGAACCACGTCGAAGGCCCCGAGGGCATGTTCGGCATGGTGACGGTGCTGATCGTCAACACGTAGCGGTGCGCGGTCGGCGACCGGCTGTCAGGCCGGCCACCGTGCCGTGATCGTGGTGCCATCGCCGGCGACGCTCGCCGCAAGGAACGTACCGCCCATCGACACCACGCGCGCCTCCAGGTTCGCCAGGCCCATGCCGGCGCGGGGAGCGTCGACGTCGAACCCGCGGCCGTCGTCGTCGACCTCCAGTTCGATCGTCCCGTCGACCAGCCGGCGCAACGACACCCGACAGGTGGTCGCGTCCGCGTGCCGTTCGACGTTGGACAAGGCCTCGCGCACCAGTTGGATCACGTCGCCTGCGCGGGAGGCCAGCTCCGCCGCCGCCCGATCATCGACGACGGCGACGGTCACGACGCCACTGCGATCCTCCAGTTCCGCGCACAGTCCCCGGATCGCCTCGTCCAGTTGCCGATCGGCCAGGATCCCGGGGCGCAGGCCGAAGATGTAGTTGCGCACGTCGCGGATCACGCCATCGATGTCCTCCACGGCGTACTCGAGTCGTCCGGCGATCTCGGGGTCCTGCGCGAAGGCGACCGCGCCCTGCAGTCCCATCCCCACCGCGAACAGAGACTGGATCACCCCGTCGTGCAGCTCCTTCGCGATCCGCTCACGCTCTTCCAGGACCTCGAGCCGACTGAGCTCCTCGTGCGCGCGCTGCGCCTCCTCGTAGAGGCGGGCGTTCTCGATCGCGACGCCGGCCTGGGTAGCGAGGACGACCACCGCCGCCTCGTCGTCGTCGGAGAACACATCGGCTCCCCTCTTGTCGGTTAGGTAGATGTTGCCGTAGATCCGACCGAGTGCTCGAAGCGGCGCCCCCAGGAACGAACGCATCGGCGGGTGATTCGGCGGGAAGCCGTACGACTGCGGGTCCTCGGTCAGATCCGGGAGCCGCAGTGGCTCCTGCCGCTCGATCAGCAGTCCGAGGATGCCGTGGCCCGTCGGCGGATCGCCGATACGGTCCCGCTGTTCATCCGAGATCCCCTTGGTGATGAAGCGTTCGATCCGCTGATCGGTGCCCAACACCCCGAGAGCCCCGTAGGTCGCTCCGGTGATCTCCACCGCGAGGTCGACGATGTGTACCAAGACGGCGTCGAGGTCCAGCTCGGCCGCGAGCGTCAGCCCGGCCTGGATCAGCATCCAGTCGCGCGATCGGACGAGGCCCTCGGCGTCGCTCACTTGCCGAAGCGTAGCAACGCCCAGTCTGCGGCGGTCTGCTAGCCGGCGCGGTGGGTCGACAGCCCGCGCACCGCAGACGCGAGGATGTCGGCAAGAGTCGTGCCCGAGCCGGGTTCGTATCGAGCCGTGCCCACCCCGAGAGACATCGCACGTGGCTGCTCCCGCCGGGCGTCGTGGGTCGCGATCGCCTCGACCAGGCGAGAAAGAACCAGCGATTCGGCGCCGTCGGCGTGCCCGGTCAGCAGGACGCAGATCGTGTCGGGGGCGATCCGGGCGGGCAGATCTGAATCCCGGACCGCTTCCAGGATCACGTCGGCCGCGTCGCGCGCGAGGTCGTCGCCGGCCTCAGGCCCGATCGTGCGGATCAGCTCCGCGTAGTCCTCAAGTCGAACGAACACGAACACCGCCGGCTGTCCGAGACGATCGGCCACCCGCACGTAATGCTCGGCGATCGCGGCGAACCCACGAAGGTTGGGCAAACGGGTGGCGTCGTCCACCGTCGCGAGTTCGCGCCGGACGCGCTGCATCCCCACCGCATAGCGCACCGCTCGGGGAAGCAACGCGGGTAGGGTGGCGTCGCGCATCAGGTGATCCTCGGCGCCGGCGTGGCGGGCAACGGTGCCGTCTGCCGCGTGGGCCGCGTCGGTGATCACAACGATCGCAGCTTCCGGGGCAGCCCGGCGTGCGTCACGGATCGCATCCAAGGGTCCCGCACCCTCGAGGGACAGCACGATGGCGTCGGCGGAATCCTCGAGGGTCGAGCCCTCGAGGCCGGTGGCCCGTGACACGACGAAGCCATCATCTTCGGCCATCGCGGCCGCTTCGTCGTCCGTGAGGCCGACCAGCACCACCGACACCGGTTCCGTGATCATTCTTGTGACCGCCTCCTGCGCCACCGGGGACCGGCGCCGGCGCATCATCCCACGGCGGCGGGGCCACTGCCACGGAACCGCAACCTGATCAGCACAGTCGCTCGACCCCTGGCCGGACGGCGGCCCGTAGGCTTGCGGCGATGACTTCCGATCCCTCCAGGTCAACCGGCGGCTTCGTCCGTGCGCTTGTGGCGATCGCGGCGTCCCTGTCGGTCGTCGGGGGGCTCGCCATCTCGGCGACCGCGGTGCGTTGGTACTCCCTGCGCCATGTGGGGGTCGATCACGGCACGTGGGTTCCGCCATCGAGCAGTAGCGGCACCTTCTATCCAACCGGCACCTGCTCTGAACGCGCCTGTAACTACCTTCTGTTGGGGACGGACTCGCGGGCGGGACTGCCGCCCGACCAGGTGACGCATTTCGGCTCGAACTCCGACATCGGCGGCGTGTCGCGTGCCGACACGATCATGTTGGTGCACACGGACCCTGCGTTGCAGAAGGCGATCGTGCTCTCCTTCCCGCGTGATCTCTGGGTCGATATCCCCGGGCACGGAACGAACAGGATCAACTCGGCATTCGAAGGCGGCCTGAACGGCGGGGGACCGCAACTGATGCGCGAAACGGTCGAGCGGCTGACCGGACTGCCGATCGATCACTACCTCTATGTCGATCTGAACGGCTTCCAGGATGTGGTCAACACGCTGCATGGCGTCGATCTGTGTGTTCCCTCCTACAACGTGAACACGCCGGGCTGGGTGGAGGGCTCCGACGCGAACGGGAATCCGACCCAGGTGTACTACGACGAGGTCGGACACATCGTCGATCCGAACACCGGCCTGGACATCACGCCCGGCTGCCAGCGGCTGGATGGGTTCCAGGGCCTCGCCTACGTGAGGGCCCGCCACCTGCCCTGCGACGTGATCCCGGACTTCGCGCGGATCGGACGTCAGCAGCAGTTCATGCGCGCGGTCATCAATCAGATGCTGAAGCCCGCCCAGATCGCGAAGGCGCCCGGGCTGGTCGGGCCGGTGCTTGCGAGCCTGCATCGTGACGAAGGGTTCCTGCCCGGTGACCTTGTCTACCTGGTGGGGCAGATGCGCGGGCTGAGCACCGGCGCGGTCGAGTTCCGGGCTGTTCCCGGGACCAGTGCCATGGTCGGTGGGCTCTCGGTGGTTCGGATGGATCCGAGTGCCGAACAGATCTTCCAGGCGATTCGTGACGGCAAGCCGATCACGGGTGTCGGCACACAGCTGGCAGTGACCCCGCCCTCGGAGGCCAACACGAAGGTGGCCGTGATCGACGCTGGCGGTGGCGACGCCACCCAACAGGTCGAGGACACACTCACGAAAGCGGGCTTTGACATCAGTCCCGGCATCGTGACAGGCAACGCGCCCAAGGGAGTCAAAGGCCCGGCGATCCTGTATCGCCCAGGCGATGCCGCCTACGCCGACGTCGTGAGCAAGTACTTCCCCGGCCTGCAGGTGATCGAGGACAAGAGCCTTCCGGAGTCGGTCGCGATCCTGGTGCCAGCGGGATACCACCCGGCCGTGCCCGGTCAAGGTGGCTCCGGCGGCGCCGCGAGCCAGTGCCCCAATCCGACCGCATAGACTCGCGCCCATGCGCGCGCTGGTGCTGGCCGGCGGTGAGGGGTCGCGTCTGCGCCCGCTCACCCACACTCAAGCCAAACAGCTGATCCCCGTCGCGGGGCAGCCGATCTTGTTCCACGCCCTCGACGCCATCCGCTCCGCGGGGATCCGCGAGGTCGGCATCGTGATCGGCCACACGGGGCCGGAGGTTCGCGCTGCGGTCGGCGACGGCTCCCGATGGGACCTGGATGTCACCTATCTCGAGCAGGAGGCCCCGCTCGGGCTGGCCCATGCGGTGATGACCGCGGCCGATTTCGTGCGCGGCCAGCCCTTCCTGATGTACCTCGGCGACAATGTGCTGTTGGAGGGTGTGACGCGCTTCGTGCGCGAGTTCGAGCGCACGCGGCCCGACGCGCAGATCTTCTTGACCCGCGTGTCCGAGCCGGAGCAGTTCGGAGTGGCCGTGCTGGAAGGGGAGCGGGTCGTACGGCTCGTCGAGAAGCCTCGCGAGTTCATCAGCGATGTCGCGCTTGTCGGCGTGTACTTGTTCGACGACTCCATCCTTGAGGCGTGCGCGACGCTGTCACCGAGCGGGCGCGGCGAGTATGAGATCACCGAGGCGATCCAGTGGCTGATCGATCAGGGCAAAGTCGTGCGCGCCGAGATGGTCGACGGGTATTGGAAGGACACGGGGCGGCCCGAGGACCTGCTCGAGGCGAACCGGATGCTGCTGGCGACCCGGGAGGCATCGGTGGTCGGCAATGTCGAGGACTCGCACGTGGAGGGTGTCGTCGTGATCGCACCGGATGCGCACGTGCGCGGGTCGCGTTTGATCGGACCGGTCGTGATCGGCCCGGGGTGCCGGATCGAAGGTTCGACGATCGGACCCGATGTCTCGCTGGAGTCGGGCTGCTCCGTGACCGGCAGCACGATCCGGGACTCGATCGTGATGCAGGGGTGCACGATCAGCGGGGTGGAGTCGCTGGAGGGTTCGATCCTGGGTCGCAACGTCGAGGTCCGTCATGCGGATGGCCGAGGGGCGCATCGGCTCGTGGTCGGCGATCAGAGCCTCGTCGAGGTGGACTGACGTGCGGATCGTGATCGATGCCCGCCCGGCCATCGATCCGCATCGCACCGGCGTGGGCACCTACGCCGAGGCGCTTGTACGACACCTGCCGCCGGCGATGGCCGAGGACCGCTTCGCAGCGTGGTACCTCGACGTTCGAGGGCTCGGCCGCCGGCCGCATCGGTTCGCGGGGTGGGCGCCGAACCTGGTCGAGCGCGCCTCGCGGATCCCGTCACGGTTGTTCGGCCCCGTGTCGTCGCGGACCGGGCTGCCCCGGGTCGAGTGGCTGGCCGGCGCCTCGGAGCTGTTCATCGCGACGAATTACCTGCCGCCGCCCAGCCGGTCGCAGGGCGTCGTCATGGTGGTGCACGACCTCGCCTTCGAAACGATGCCCGAGACGGCGCCGCATCACGATGCGCGCTGGCGGCGATCGTTCGCGCGGTGGCTGGGCCGCGCGACCGCGGTGATCGTGCCGAGCGAGGCCACGGGCCAGGAACTGTTCGCCCATCACGACGTCGATCGCGCCAAGGTGACCGTCGTGGCCCACGGCACAGACGTCGAGGCGTTCACGCCGGTGACCCCGCTGCAGGTCGAGGCGGTTCGCTCGCGCTTCGACATCCCGGGCCCCTACATCGTCTTCCTCGGCGGCCTGGAACCGAGGAAGAACCTCGAGCGCCTGATCGAGGCATTCGGCATGCTCGAGGGCACCGACGTGGCGCTCGTGATCGCCGGTGGTGCCGTCCGGTGGGCGCCTTCCTATGCCGAACGGGTCGACGAGGCGATCGCAGCACTGGCCCCTGGGGCGCGCGAGCGGGTCGTGCGCGTGGGCTATGTCGACGATGTCGATCGCCGTGCCCTCCTGTCGGGCGCGGAGATCCTAGCGTATCCGTCGCGCGCGGAGGGGTTCGGGTTCCCGGTGCTCGAGGCGATCGCCGCCAACGTGCCGGTGGTGACGTCGACGACTTCGTCGCTCCCGGAGGTTGCGGGTGATGCAGCCGTGCTCGTGGACCCGGAGGATCCCGCCGCGATCGCCGGCGGCCTGCAGGAGCTGCTCGGCGACGACGACCTGCGAAACGTCCTGCGCGCCGCGGGCACGGCGCGTGTGGCGTCGTTCACGTGGCAGCGCGCCGCGCGCGAGACCGCGGCCGTGCTGCGCCGTGCGGCACAGCACGGCCGCTAGACTGCGACGCAGCCGGCGTCCGCCGGTCCTCATCTCATGACTGCCGACCACATCCTCGTCACCGGCGGCGCCGGGTTCATCG
>JBDUBL010000102.1:0-5409 GCA_040004125.1 Actinomycetota bacterium | reverse complement strand
CAGGTGATCGGCGGCGACGTCGAGCCCACGGGCATCTGCGGCTCGGGGCTGATCGACATCGTCGCGCAGCTGCGGCTGGCCGGTCTGATCGATGACGGCGGCAAGATGCGCTCGGCCGACGAGGTCGAAGGCCATCCGCTGGCCGAGCACCTCGTGATGCGGGAAGACGTGCGCGCGTTCCGTCTGCACGGCGAGGTCGTGCTGACACAGTCCGACGTGCGGGCGCTGCAATTCGCAAAGGGCGCGATCTCGACCGGGATCGAGACCGCCATGCGCGCGATGTCGCTGAGCGCCGAGGACCTCGACGAGGTCATGCTCGCGGGCTCGTTCGGCTCCTACATCAATCCGCGCAGTGCGCAGGTCATCGGGCTCATTCCGCCGGTGCCCGTCGACAAGATCAAGGCCGTCGGCAACACCGCGAGCGAGGGCGCGAAGATGGCGCTGATGTCGTTCCGCGAGCGCGAGGTCGCCTGGGAGATCCCCGGGATCGTCGAGTACATCGAGCTATCCGGCGTCGAGGACTTCAATGACCGCTTCATCGGCAACCTCGGCCTGCCGCCGCTCGACACCCTGCCGGACCTCCACGTCGAGAGCCCCGTGCGGGAGGCGACGGGGTGACCCGCACCGGCGCACGCATCGCCTTGATCGCATGTGGCGCCGTCGCGAAGGACACCGCGGCGCTCGTGGAGCGCCACGGCTGGAACGCCGACGTGCACGGGATCTCCTCGGACCTGCACATGACTCCGATCGAGATCGGTCCTGCCGTCGAGGAGAAGATCCGAAAGCTCCTGCCCGACTACGACCGCATCGTCGTGATCTACGGCGACTGCGGCACGGGCGGTCGCCTGGACACGGTGCTCGAGCGCTACCCGGCGGTCCGACCGGCGGGCGTGCACTGCTTCCAGTGGTACGCCGGCGATCTGTTCAAGCGGTTCGACGAGGACTACGGCATCTACTTCCTGACCGACTGGCTCGTGACGAACTGGGATCGCGCGGTGATCAAGGGGCTCGGCTTGGATCGGTTCCCGTGGCTGCGCGAGACGTATTTCGGCAACCTCACCCGCGTGCTGTTCGTGCGCCAGCACCCCGACCCCCGGCGCGAGGCCAAGGCTCGCGAGATCGCCGCCTACATGGAGCTGCCGCTGGAGATCCACGACTTGGGGATCGAGCCCCTCGATGCCCTGCTCACCCCGCTGATCGAATCAGAGGACCAGGAGGATGCCGATGCTGTACGACCGTGACCGCGCACCGCGGCTCATGAACGAAGAGCAGGAGGAGCAGGTCCACGCGTACGCGATGCGCATCCTGGAGGAGATCGGGCTCGACGTACTGCACGACGAGGGTCGGGCGCTGCTCGCTGCGGCGGGCCAGAAGGTCGACGGCAATCGCGTCTACTTCGATCGCGGGTTCGTCATGGAGCAGCTGGCCAAGGCGCCGCACACGTTCACGTTGCACGCGCGCAACCCCGCGAACACGGTCGAGGTCGGGGGTGGCACGCCGCTGTGGATGGGCGTCGGCGGCCCACCCTTCTACTCCGACCTGGACGAGGGGCGCCGCAACGGTTCCCTCGAGGGCCACGACACGATCATCAAGCTCACGCAGGCCGCAGCGCCGCTGAACTGCGCGCAGACCGGTGCGTGCGAGCCCGTCAAGATGCCCGTGCACACCCGCCACCTGGATATGGAGTACTCGACGATCCGTTGGTCGGACCTGCCCTACACGACATACGGCACGAGCGGTCCGAAAGCGCGCGACGGGATCGAGATGGCACGCATCCTGCACGGCGGCGTCATCGCCGATCGCACGCTCCTGCTCGGCATCGTCAACTCACTCAGTCCGCTGACGTGGGACACGAGGATGGTCGACGCGATGATCGCGTGGGCCGAATCCAACCAGGCGACGGTCATCACGCCGTTCCTACTCGGCGGCGCGACCGCGCCGGTCAGCGTGGCGGGGGGCCTGGCCCAGCAGGTGGCCGAGACCTTGTCGGGGATCGCGATCGCCCAGACCGTGCGCCCCGGCGCCCCGTGCCTGTACGGCTCGTTCTTCCAGGCCACGGACATGCGCACGGGCGCGCCGGCGCTTGGCACGCCCGAGTCGATCTTCGGCGTGTTCGCGGGGGCACAGCTGGCGCGCCGCTATGGACTGCCGTTCCGCGGCGGGGGTGGGTTGTGCTCCTCCAACGCGGTCGACGCGCAAGCCGCGGCCGAGTCGGCGTTCATGTTGTGGGCGACGGTCTTGGCCGGCACCGACGTGGTGCTGCACGCGGCCGGCTGGCTCGAGGGCGGTCTGACGGCGTCGCTCGAGAAGTTCGCGCTCGACGTCGAGCTGCTGGAGCAGTTCCAGATCCAGAACCGCGGTATCGGCTTCTCCGATGAGGAGTTCGCGTTCGACGCGCTGTCCGAGGTGGGCCCGGGCGGGCTGTGGCTGGCGGCCGACCACACGATGCAGCACTTCAAGGAGTTCCAATACATGTCGCCGCTGTTCACCACGACCGACTTCACTTCGTGGACGTCGGCGGGCGGCGAGACCGCAGACGTCCGGGCCAACCGCCGCGGGAAACAGCTGCTGGCTTCCTATGAGGACCCGGGTATCGACGAAACGGTCGATGCGGAGCTCCTGGCGTTCATGGAGCGACGCAAGGCCGAGCCGCCCCCGGAGGAGGAGCACTGATCATGCAGCGGCCGGCCAACGTGGAGGCGTATCTCGCCTCGCTGGCGCCCGGACAGCGAGCAGCACTCGACGCGTGGCGGGCAGCGATCCAAACCGCCGCGCCCGATGCGACCGAAGGGATCAGCTACTCCATGGCCGCGTTCAAGCGCGACGGCAAAGGGCTGGTCTGCTACGCGGCGTTCAAGGACCACTACAGCTTCTTCCCGATGAGCAAGCAGGTGATCGCCGACAACCTGGAGGCGTTCGGCGCGCGGGCCACCGGCAAGGGCACGATCCGGTTCGCCTACGACGAACGCCTACCCGTCACCCTCGTCAAGAAGATCGTGAAGGCGCGGCTCGCAGAGGTCGAGGCGCCGAAGCGCCGCTGAGTCAGCTCGTCGAGGCGAGCGCAAGCTGCCCGCACGCGGCGTCGATCGATCGCCCTCGCGTATCCCGCACGGTGACGTTGGCGCCGAGCTTCTCGAGCGTCTGCACGAACCGCTTGATCCGCGCCGGTGGCGAGCCGAGCACGGGATAGCCGGGCGTGGGGTTCAGCGGGATCAGATTGATGTGGGCGCCGAGCCGTCGAGCGATCGGCGCGAGCAGCTCCGCCTGCTCGATCGAGTCGTTCACACGGTCGATCAGCGCCCACTCGATCGACGGACGTCGGTGCGTGATCGCACGCCAGGCCGCGATCGCGTCCTCGAGCTTGGCCAGCGGGTAGCGCTCGTTGGGCGGTACGAGCTGGTCGCGCAGGGCGTCGCTCGCGGCATGGAAGCTCACGGCAAGCCCAACTTGGGGGAACCGTTCGGCAAGGTGGTGGATCCCGGGCAGGATGCCGACCGTCGAGACGGTGATGTGCCGGGCCCCGAGGCCGAAGGTCTCCGGGTCGATCAAGAGCTCCAGCGCGTCGAAGACGTGGCGCTGGTTCGCGAAGGGCTCCCCCATGCCCATAAACACCACGTTCGAGAGGCGCTGCGGAGTGCTGGCAGGGAGACGAGCCGCCTCCCGACGAGCCCATACAGCTTGAGCCGCGATCTCACCAGCGGTCAGGTTGTTCTTGAGACCCATCTGGCCGGTCGCACAGAACGTGCATCCCATCGCGCACCCCGATTGCGATGACACGCAGACCGTCACCCGGTCGCGGTAGCCCATGAGCACCGTCTCGATGGCGTGCTCCCCACCCAGGCGAAGAAGCGCCTTGCGGGTCGCGCCCCGGTCGGCCGTGCGTTCATCCAGGACCTCGACCCCCAGGGGCAGGTTGGCTGCAAGCTGCTCTCGGAGCGCCGGTGGTATGTCCGACATCTGATCGTAGGTTGCGGCACGCCTCCACAGTTGAGACCACACTTGCTTGGCGCGGAAGGCGGGCTCACCCCACGCGACGAGACGGTTGGTGAGTTGCTCTCGGGTCAGGTCGTAGACGGTTGGCACGGGTCACTAGCGTAGACGGGCCACCGGAACACGGCGTGCTCGAGTTCCTGCTCAGGGATCCCCGGCATCGCGGACGTCGCCACGCCACTTGTAGGTGATGGTCACGTCGACGATGCTAGCGAGATGCTCGGAGGGAGGGAGTGTCCGCGATGAGGCGGGTCGGACGGGTCGTCCACACCGGGGTGACGTACGTGTTCCTCGCCGGAGTGGTACTCCAGCCATTCCTGGTCGGGCTCTGGCTGTTCGGAGCCGTGAGCACCTCGGATCTGCACACCGGCCTGGGGTACTTCCTCCTCATCCCCGGGTGTCCGCTGCTGCTCCTCGCGGCGCTCTTCGGGCGGTTGCCGAGACGGGAGATGCTGCTGACGCTGGCCGTGATCGTCGACACGTTCGTGCAGGTGTCGCTCCCCAGCTTCCGAGCGGACCTGCCGGCGGTCGCCGCGCTGCATCCGGTGAACTTCCTCGTTCTCGTCATCATGCTGTGGACGCTCGGAAGGTGGGATCGACTCCTGCTCCAGGGAGATGCCGGCGCTGCGAGCTCAGCCCCCGCGGTCTGACTCATCCGCTAATCGCACGACGCAGCGGCGGCCTGCGCGTCTGAGCCGTCGCTCCGCGAACGAGACGAACCGCACACCGTGTCCCCATCGAGTTGTCACACCAGTCCCCCGGCGGTGACGGGGAAATCGGCCGCCCTGGGGATGTTCGTGACGCGGCGAGGCGCGTAGCGTTCCACCCATCGAGAGCGGCGCCACCGCGGACCGCTCGATCTCTCCCTCGCTCCTCCCCACCGGTGTCGCTTCCCCCGGACGGAAGGACGAGTCGTCGTTCGAAGCGTGCACGGCGGTGCGGGTGTCGCCGCCGACGCGATGGCGCAGGTGCGTCGCGATCTCCGCGAGCGGCTGCTGCAGCGGGTGGACGCGCGCGGCCTCGCGACGGCGCCGCGTACCGAGCGCCGCGTGCTGGTGCGCGAGGAGGGGATCGCCCGTGATCGGTCCGGGCTCTGTTGCGGCGAGCAGCGCAGCCTCCACGTCGGCGGGCGTCGCCGAACGAGTGGTCATCGGCCTCACACGCTCTTTACGGGGACCGTACCGGTGATCGTGGTGCCGTGCTCGGGCGCGCTTTCCACGGCGAGCTTGCCCGCGATCGCATCGAGCCGGTCTCGCATGCCCTGCAAGCCTGTGCCGTAGGCCCTCGTGTCGGCGTCGAAACCCACGCCGTCATCGGTGACGATGAACGTCAACCGGCCCTCGAGTTGGGCGAGAGAGATCTCGGCGCGCGACGCCTCCGCATACTTGGCGACGTTGTTGAGCGCCTCCAGCGTGCAAA
>JBDUBL010000101.1:0-5520 GCA_040004125.1 Actinomycetota bacterium | reverse complement strand
TGTGCATAGCGGCACCTCTGCGCGGCAACGGCTGCTTGCTCGGTAGGCTGCTCCGATGGACATCACGTTCGCCCACCGGGGGATCGAAGGGCACGTTTCCGTCACGTACTCTCGGAACAACCGACCCGATCTCGTGGGTTCCAGCGCGGAGTCTTCGGGCTTCCCCATGTGTCACGCCACCGTCGACTACCCAGCTCAGGGTTACGACGCGGTGCTGGGCTGGGTCCAGCTCGTCCGCTCCGATGACAACACGAGTGAGGGTCGTGCGTTCGAGATCGACCCGCTGGAGTTCCTCGGTGACGTGCCGCATCCCTTCTGCTGGATCGGCCTGAGTCCCCGCATGTTCGACGCCCCTTCACGGTCGCCGAGGCATGATCTGGACTGGGCAGCCCACAGCTTCCTCTGCGTTCCGGACGGCAGCACGAACGCGGGGCTCGAGGTCCACGCCCTGCTCGGTTTCGCCTGGGGATTCCGCATCCGCAACAAAGAGATCCATCTCGAGCCTCCCACGCTGCTCGGACCGACGGACTGGGACCGCCACGTGGACGCTCTGGTGGCACGGTATCCGTCGTGGCGCTTCATCGGCGGCTTCCGCGAAGACTGACTCGCTGATCGGTCTGCCGTCCCGGTCGAAGCGATCGACCTCGCGCCGGCAACGACCCGGCAGCCGCAGCAGCTCCGGGATCCGCCGCGCTCTCTTAGCCCTGTCCTCTGTCAGTCGAGGACTGGATAGTGCAGCGGCTGCCCAGCCACGCCGACGTCGCCGATCGACAGGAACCTATCCCCTACGTTGGCGACGACGACTCGGTCGAGTGTCGAACCGACCCAAGCGATGTTCGTTGGCGCGTCGAAGGTCTGTGCCAGGTGGTCGTCAAGAACAACCTCGACGCTGCCGTCGGGAGCGACCCGCGTCAATCCGTCGGGACGGTACAACGTGACCCAAAGCGACCCGTCCGAGGCGAGTCCGACCCCGTCGGCGTCGGTGCCCGGCAGCGAGGCGATCACCGACACGTCGCCCGCGGCGCCGTCAGCCCCGATCGCGACGCGCACGAGCCGCTGGGCGTGCGACTCGACCACGATCAGCGCCGAACCGTCAGGGGTGACCAACGCTCCGTTGGGATAGCCGGGCACCGCACCGGTCCATCGCTCCACCGGCTCGCCGCCGGGCGCGATCCGGAGGATCTCCGGGTTGCCGGCCTCCCCCGAGCACGTCACGTAGAGCACGCCGTCGGGGCCGAACGCCGCGACGTTCGGGCAGTCCATGTCGGCGCCGTCGACACCGCGAGCATAGGTAGCCATCTCCTTCGCCACCGGATCCCAGCGCGCGACCTCACCCTGGCCGTCGTCGCAGGCGTATACGCGCCCGCGTCCGTCGACCGCGATGCCGAGCATCGATCCGCCGCTCGAGCCGACCTGTATCACCTCACCGTCGAGCGTCACCTGATAGATCTCGCCGTCTTCGCCACCGGCGTACACACATCCGGCGGTCGGATCCCAGGCGACCCCTTCGGGGTGGTTGAGTTCGCCGGCGAGCTCGTCGAACCGATCGGCGTCGATCATGACGACCCCATCGCCTCGCCGATCGCCTCGTCGAGGATGTCGAGCACCGTGCCCATCACCTCGACCGGCATCGTCAGCGAGGGTTGGATGTTCAGCGACGTCGTCGACGGGTCGAGCAGGAGCCCTCGCTGGACACATCCGTCCCCGACGCGGGCTTGCAGCTCCAGATCGCGGTCCTTCGACTCGCGATCCTTCACGAACTCGACGGCCATGAAGCAGCCAACCGCGCGCACGTCGCCGATCGCTGGGTGCTTCGCCATGAGGTCGCGGAGCCCCTCGATGCCGGCAGCCTCTAAAGCCCGCACGTTGTCCAGGACCGGCTCGCGTTCGAACACATCCAGCGTGGCCAGCGCCGCTGCGCACGCCGCCGGCAGCCACGACCACGTCGAGCCGGTGGACACGTCGTCGAAGTCCATCGAGGCCTCTGTGCCGAGCACGGCTCCGATGGGCATGACGCCCCCGCCCATCGACTTGCCCAACGCCATCAGGTCGGGCTCGACCCCCCACCGCTGCACCGCGAACATATGGCCGGTGCGACCGAACCCGGTCTTCACCTCGTCGACCGCCAACAGGAAGTCGAACTCGCGGCAAAGATCGACGAGGGCGGGCCAAAAGGCGTCGGGCGGCGCCACGCACCCCCCCGATCCCATCACGGGCTCGATCAGGAACCCGGCGACCTCGCGCGGATCGACCGCGTGATGCAGGAGGTGGTCGCGGATGTAGTCGACCGTGCCGTCGCCGGTGCCGCCGGCCCGGGCGACGAACGGCGTTCGATACGGATTCGGGTACGGCACGTGCACGAACCCCGGCATCAGCGCTCGGTACCCGTAAGACAGGTCGCTCGTCTCCGCGCCGACCGCGCCCGCCGTGCCGGTCTCGCCGTGGTAGCCGCCCATGAAGCCGATGACGATCGATCGTCCCGTCGCGCGGCGCATGAACCGGATGGCGGTCTCGACCGCCTCGGTCCCGTTCAACGCGATGTCGACACGCGTGAGCTGCCCCGGCGCGATCGCGAGCAGCCGTTCGGCGAGCGGTAGCACGTACTGGTGCGAGAAGTAGTGCGTGTCTTCGTTGCCGTAGCGTTGCAGCGCTTCAACCGCGGCCTCCGTGATGTCGGTGCGCGCGGCGCCGAGCGGGACCGACGCCATCGCGCTTACGCAGTCGAGGTAGACGTTGCCGTCGATGTCCTCGATCTCATAGCCCGACTTGCGACGGATGACGAACGGGCCGACCTCCTCAGCGAGGCCGCGGTACAGGACTTGCTTCTGACGCTCCAGGATCTCGCGGGTGCGCGGACCGGGCGGCGGTGTGGCGATATGCGGTACGTCGGTCATCGCGCACCTCCTCGAGCGCGCGGACGGCGCGCGTCGTGCAGCACCTCGCGCGCGGCGTTGCGCCCGTTCGCGCCGGAGACCCCGCCTCCCGGGTGGGTCCCCGCGCCGCACAAGTACAGGCCGTCGATCGGTGTGCGGTAGTTCGCCCAGCCTCGGACCGGACGCAGGAACAGCAGTTGGTCCGGCGCCATGTCGCCGTGCAGCGCATGCCCGCCGGTGAGGCCCATCAGACGCTCCATGTCGAGAGGCGTCACGACCTGACGGTGCTCGATCAGGTCGGGCAGCTTCGGGAAGTACTCCGCGATCGTCGCGATCACGCGGTCTGCGCGGTCCTCCTTGATCTCGTCCCACGTGCCTTCGCGCAGCCGGTAGGGCTGGGAGTTCACATCGATCGTGGCGATGTGCTTGCCCTCGGGGGCAAGCGACGGGTCGTGCACCGTCGGGAAGCACAGCTCGATGTGGGCGGGATCCGCCGGGATCCCCTGGACGGCCTGCGCCTGCTGGAAATCCATGTCCGAAAGGAACGGGTTCAGTTCCATGATCCCGGTGTGATACGGCTGCACGCCGCTTCCCGGCAAGCTCTTGACATACGGAAGCTCACTGAGCGCAAGGTTGATCTTGATGCTCGTTCCCATGCATCGGTAGGCCTCGATCCGCGCGAGGAACTCCTCCGGCAGATCGGCGCGATCGCACAGCGTCAGGAACGTGCGCTTGGGATCCGCGTTGGACAGCACTCGGCGAGCACGGAGCTCCTGCCCGTCGGCGAGCCGCACACCGACGGCGCGGCCGCCCCTGGTGAGCACGCGCCCCACGTTGGCTTCGCACCGGATCTCGCAGCCGGCCTCGCGCGCCGCGTCGGCCATCGTCGAGCTGAGACGGCCCATACCGCCGCGGACGAACCCCCACTGGCGGACGCCGCCCTCTGCCTCCTCGCTCGCGTGATCGTGCAGCAACACGTACGCGGTGCCCGCCGTGGACGGGCCGGCAACGCTGTCGTTGATCGCGTGCCACCCGAGCGCGGCCTTCACGTGCTCGCTCGTGAACCGTTCCGACAAGAGCTGCGTCGCGCTCGTGGAGAACAGGAACGCGAGGTCGGCGAGATGCTTGCGCTGCCGCAGGCCGATCCGGCCCCACCGGGCGAGCTCACGGAGATCCGCGATCGACCGCATCCGGGGGTCTGGCGCGGTCCAGTTGAACGACGGGATGACCGCTTGGACCAGCCCAGCGAGATCGCGTTCGAAGGCCGGCAATGCACGCGCGTCGGCGGCGGAGAACCGACCGGTCTCCTCGACGTTGGCGGCCATGTCATCGCCGAGGGAGTAGTGCGCGCCGTCCGGGAACAGGTTGAGCGTCGGACCCGCCGGATCCACGGCGATGCCGCGCTGCGCCAGCCGCATGTCGCGCCAGATCGCCTCACGCAACATCGATAGGACATAGGCGCCGGTCGATGCGCGAAACCCGGGCGCGAACTCTTCGGTGTTGCACGCGCCGCCGACGAACGGACGTCGCTCCAGGATCAGCGTGGCGAGGCCGGCGCGTGCCAGGTAGAAGCCGGCGACGAGACCGTTGTGTCCGCCGCCCACGATGATCGCGTCGTAGGTGTCCGGTGCCATGGTGTGGAGGAGGCCTTCTTCCGATCGGTTCCCCGAACGCGCGGACGCTAGCGGGGGCGATGGTTAACTGTCAACCGTCAGCAGCCAGGAAGACCCCCACCTTCGCGACGAGCTCGGGCAGACGAGCCATCATCTCGCCCTCGGAGCCGATCAGGATCAGCTCGCTGTTCGGCATGATGTCGGCCAGGATGCGGCCGAGCTCGACGGGGTGCAGGGCGTCGCCCTCTTGGCAGATGATCATCGTGGGGGCCGTGACCGCCCGCAGGAGCTCACGGTCCGCGATCGCGACGTCGCGCGTCACGTCGCGGATCGCGCGTGCGACACCCACCGCGTTCAGGTCCTGCCACAAGAACATGTCGAGTTCGCGGAGCCAGGGCTTCTGCTCGTACTCCGTTGCGTGACCGGACTCGGCGACGATCCGTGCGATCGCCTCATCGGGTGGCAGCGACTCGAGCAGATCGGCCACCTCGTCGAAGCGCCCGTGTCCGCCGAGCGCGACGTCGAGCGCCGCCGGCAGCAGGAACACGATCCGTTCGAAGCGGTCCGGGTCGTTTCCCAGAAGATGCGTGATCGCGCCGGCGCCGAGCGACGTGCCGACCGCACGGGTCGCACCGTAGGTCTTCGACACCGCGTCGACGTCCGAGGCGAAGTCCGAGAATCGATAGTGACCAGCCTCCGGCGTACCGGAATGCGCGTGACCGCGGAAGCAGAACCGGACCTTCGTGCCAGGCAGCATCGGCGTGAACGCGGCGAGCTCGTAGCACGAGTTAGTCAGCCCGTGCGCGAACACGGTGACCGGATCACCCTCGCCGTCCACCACCGTGTGGAGCCGGGTGCCGTCGGGCGCGAACACGTCAGCCATCCGCGCCCTCCGTGCGAACAGTTTGGAAGAAGTACACGATCACGATGGCCATGACCGAAAGGTTACGAGCCGCCAACACGAGTTGATTCCCGCCCGGCCCCAGGTCGACGTCGAAGTACCACAGCGTGACGAGCGTGCCGGTGAGGATCAC
>JBDUBL010000005.1:0-52437 GCA_040004125.1 Actinomycetota bacterium | reverse complement strand
GGAAGCGGGTGCCCGCGCTTCGCGCGGGCACCCGCTGGGTCGACTAGTGGCCGCTGTTGCCGTGCGTGCCGCTGTTGCC
The DNA here is from genome assembly GCA_040004125.1 of Actinomycetota bacterium. Lineage (GTDB taxonomy): Bacteria > Actinomycetota > UBA4738 > UBA4738 > HRBIN12 > AC-51. Next base: position 52,358 of record JBDUBL010000005.1, on the reverse strand, counting down.
GTGGGTCCCGCTGTTGCCGTGGGTCCCGCTATTGCCGTGCGTGCTGCTGTTGCCGTGGATCCCGCCGTTGCCGTGGGCCGCGTCGTGCGCCGCCTTTCGGTCGCGGTTCACGACCAGATGCTCGAGGGCGTTCGCGAGACCCGGCGCGTCCGGGTTCTTGATGCAGTTCGCAAGCACGTGCGAGATCGCGTTGTCGAGACCCGTCGCGAGCGTAGGGCTCTCCGTGCTGGGCGGTGCCGTCGGGTCGATCCCGGCGGCCGTGTTGCACTCGGCCACGCGATCGGCAGGGCTCGGGGTGTCCGAGGCAGTGGGGTCATCGGTCGGGGTCTCCGTGGCGGTGTCGGTTTCGGTGTCCGAGGGGTCCGGGACCTCGCTCGGATCGGTCCCTTCGTCGTCACACGCGGTGTCGGGCGCAAGCGAAGGATCCGTGGATGGCTCGTCGGCCGGTGCCTCGGTGGAGTCGGTCGTGGGATCCACCGACTGATCGGTTGACGCCTGCGTCGTGCAGGACGGGTCCGGGGCGGGCTCGTTCGTTCCCGTGGAGGCGAGCGCGGCCCCCCCTCCGAGGACCAGGGCGAGTGTGGCGAGGCCGGTGAGCAGACGGAGTCGAACCGATGTCATCATGCCCGTCCTATCGGCCGATTGGGGGGTAGCACTTGAGGACTAGTTGATCCGCGTGCGATGGTTGCCTCGAACCGCAGCACCCGCTTCGGCGAACCGTCAAAGGACTGCAACATCGGGAGGGGCCATGAACATCAGCACGTCGTTGATCACGATCGTCATCATCGGAGCGATCGCGTTGTATCTGCTTCTATCGTTCAGCTACATCGGTCCGACCGAGGTCTGGACTCGTGGCCAAACGCCTCGGCGGGCAGCTGCGGGAAGGTCACGTAATCGCCTTCAAGGGCGAGGCCGGGTATCAGGCGAGCCTCCTGATGCCGGGGTTGCGCTTCCGGCCGTGGCTCGTGTACTCCGTCAAGAAGTTCCCGTGGGTGCAGGTGCCGGCAGACGGGATCGGCGTGGTGATCGCGCAGGTAGGTGCGCCGTTACCGCCGGGCGCGAAGAGCGCCTTCTACAACCCGGCGTTCGGCAACTTCGCCGACGTCAGGTCGTTCATCGACCAAGGCGGACAGCAGGGCGTGCAGCGTCCGGTGCTGCCTCCGGGCTCGCTCGTGCCTATGCACCCGGTCGGGTTCCTCGTGTTGACCTACGCGCAGACATTCGGGTTTCCCGTGTCGCCAGACATGCTTTCGATCGTGGATTCCACGAACCAACTCACCTATGAGTCCTTCGGGCTCCAGCTGAATGAATTGCAGGTCGTGCGGATTGCGCCCGAGGGCGACGTCGACTACGTCGGCGTGGTGACGACCCTCGAAGGCGACCCGCTCCCCTCCGGCGACATCGCCGGGCGACTGGGGGGATACACCGACGTCGAAGCCATGGAAGCCGAGGGGCGCCTCGACCAGGAGATCATGGAGCTGCTCCTCGGTAGCAAGAACAACCTGCATAACAACTACCAGGACCCAACGCTTCATGGACAACGGCGGCGGAACAATGCGGCGGCACGCACCGCCGAGGCTGAGGGCGAAGCGAACTTCACGCGCATGACCGGCGAGGCGCAGGCCTCCCGGACCCAGGCGATCGGCGTCGCGGAGGCGCGCGCGATCGAGGCCCAGGGACTCGCGCGCGCGGTCGGGTACGAGGCGCAGACCGACGCCTTTGGTTCGGGCGCGACCGCGATCGTCGCCGTTGCCCAGGCGGTGAGCGAAGGCCACGTCAAGGTCGTGCCCGACGTGCTCGTCGCCGGCGGGGGCGGCTCGGTCGAGGGATTGGCGGCGACGTTGATGAACACGCTGGCCGGTGGCTCGAACGGGGGCGAGGGGATCGGGTCAGCGAAGAAGAGACTCGATGCCGTCGTGAGCAAGGTCGAGAAGGACGCCGGGAAGCACCGCTCGAGCACGGACATGGTCCCGGAGGCACCGATCGAGGACCTCACCACATCGGCGGACCTCGTCGGGGAGGTGCTCCCGCCGCCGCCGTCTACCGGTTGAACCAGCGGCGCTTCGACTCGTCCTCGGCGCTGAGGTCGTCGAGGGCGTAGGTGACGGGCGTCTGGGCGGGAGGCGGCGTGACCGCGTTGTCATCGCGCAAGGGGTCCATTGCGCGGGCGGGCTCGCCTCCGTTTGCCGACAGGTTGGGAAACTCTTCTGCCAGGTGTGCCGCGCCGCTATCCGCTGCGGCCGGCGGCGGGTTGGCGGTCGCGGTCGTGGCGAGCGCAGGCGCAGGAGCGGGTTTCGGCTGTGGCTGCGCTTCGTGCGGGCGAACACCCGTGATGGCCGCCGCCTGGGCTGTCGCCCCCCTGCGCTCGAACAGCCGGAGCGCCCGCCGTTCGAACGGCTCGGCCTCGGCGGGCCTGCCGGCCTGTCGCCGGACGTCGGCGGCATCCAACAGCGCGTTGGCCCGTAGGTCCGTGGAGTCGGTCTGTTCGGCCAACCCGAGGCCCTCGCGAGCGAGCCGCTCGGCCAACGCGCCACGGCCCCGACGGGCCATCACACGCGCGCGCGCCATGCGCCACCCGACCTGCGCCGCCATGTCGCGCGCATGCGCCTCGGCCACGTCTGCCAGCGCCATGGCCTCGTCCAGCCGTTCGTCGTCGGCGATCAGGATGTGCGCGAACGCCGCCGCCAACGCCGCTCGGAGGCCATCGTCGTGCACGAGCGCCGCCGCGGCGAGCGCTCGTTGCATCTGTGGTTCGGCCGACGCGGGCTGACCGACGAGGATCTCGATCTGGGCTGCTCGATGCAATGCCACGGCGAGATCGGCGTTCGCGCCCAACTCCTCGAGCTCGGCGATCGAGCCCGCGATCTCGGAACGAGCGTCCTCGAACGCCGAACGACGAGCCCGCAGCAGCGCGAGGGCGCCGCGCAGGTCGTGCTCGGCGAGTGGACCGCGCACCCGAGGCAGGAACGATGCACATCGTGCCTCCGCTTCCTCGACCCGCACCGGCCCGTCGAGAAGCGCCGCCGCTGCGCCACGCAACGCCGCGGTCTCCTCATGCCAGCGGTGCGCCGCCGCCGCGTTGTCGGCTGCCTTGAGCAGGTCGTCGGCCACCATGCCATTTTGGGCACGGGTCGCGTGCACGAGACCACGAAGCGCCCACGCGCCGGACAGGGCCCAGGTGAGCCCGTCGTCGGCGAACGCCGCGATGGCTTCGTCGGCGGTCGCGCGCGCGCCTTCGAGCGCATCTTCATGTCCGGCGGTCGTGCGCAGGCGTGCTCGCAGCAGACGCACACGCCAATCCACATCGTCACCGGCAACCGAGGCAGCCAGAGCGGCCTCCGCGATCTCGCGGTCGGCTGGGCGATCCGGCGCGGCCAGCGCGCGGTGCTCGGCCGCGGCGTAGAGGAACTCGGCGCGGCGGGCGGGATCGTCATCGAGCAAGGAGGCTGCGCGTCGCTCGAGGCGGGCGGCCCCGTCGAGGTTCCCTTGGTCGACGGCTGCCGCCGCGGACCAGGTCAACATCTCGAGCGCATCGGTCCGTTCGCCGGAGGGACCGCCGGGGTGAAGGCGGTAGCTGGCCTCGAGATGATCGCCGATCTCGTCGGCGTGTCGCCAGAGTCGATCGCCGGCGATCCGCTCGAGGTGTCGGCCGAAGCGTTCGTGTGTAGCCGCCTGCGCCCAGTCGGGCACTCCCTCGGTCGTTGCCTGCGCGAGGAGTGGGTGTCGGAAGCGAAACGTGTTCGGTGTTTCCATCACGAGGTAGCCCCGCGCAACGAGGTCGGCGAGGTGTCCCGGCACACCGGGTCGCGCGTCGGCCGGCACGACCTCCAGGAGAGGCTCGGCGGCGACACGTTCGCCCGCGATGGCCGCCAAACCGATCACCGCGAGTTCGTGGGGTGGGAGCGTTTGTAAACGCTGGCGGATCAAGCCCATCGATGTATCGGGGATCGGCACCAGCGTGAGATCGGCCAGTGGCATCCAGCGCCCCTGCCCAGCGGCAAGCGTTCCGGTCTCGGTCAGCATCGCGAGGGCTTGTTCCAGGACGAAGGGGTTGCCTCCGACACGCTCCGCGATCGTCGCGGCGACCCCCGGCTCGGCGAACCCCAACAAGTGGGTCACCAACGACGCGGCGTCCTCGGATCGCAACGGTGTGAGCCGGATCGCGGGGAGCATGTCGGTCTCGTGGGTCGAGGTGAGTGCGATGAGCAGCGGCGTCTCGCGCGCCGAGGTCGTCACATCGGCCAGGAGGCGAGCGAATCCGGCACCCGCCCGCTCGGTATCGTCGATCTGTACCAGCGTAGGAGAGCGGACGGTCACCTCGAAGAGGCGTCGGAGCGCCCAGGGCAGCCGATCGGCCTCCGTCACCCCGTCGAGCGCAAGGATCGCGTGCAGGTGGGGCAGGACCAGATTTGCATCCGCCTGCCCGGCGAACAACTCGGCGAGTCGCGCGTGCGCATCGTCGACCCGCGCGTGCGCGTCGATCCCCGCCAGCGCCTCCACGAGGGCAGCCAACGGCCAACGGGCCCCGCCGATGTCCGCTGGCGCACAGGCGATCGACAGGTACCGCGCATCGCCGATCTCGCGCCCGAGCGTGGCGACGAGCCGGGTCCGGCCGACACCGGGCTCTCCGAGCACGAGCACACAGGCGGCGCGTCGCTCGGCGACGGCCCGCCCGAACCGTGCGCGCAGATCTTCCACCTGCGCGTCTCGACCCACGAGCGGTCCGTCCCATCGAGCCGTCGGGTGCATCATCGGGGCAGCGACCGCGACCGGTGCCTCCACGACCGTCACCGGAGCTTCGACGAACGGAACCGGCTCCTCCTCGACCGCGACCGGTGCCTCCACGTCCGGGACCGGATCGGGAACGGCGCTGAGTTCTCGCATGCCGGTCAACAGGAGGTAGATTTCGTCGCCGACCAGCAGGGCTTCGGTTGCGGCGCCGCCATCGGTCAGCTGTTCCATCGTGTCGCCGGCGATAGCCTCTCCCGTGCGGGCCGCCTTCTGCAGACGCACGGCGCTGTCGATCACCTGTTGCCAGCGAGCGTCCTGCTCCTGCTTCGAGTGAACCTCGGTGGCGTCGATACCCAGGCGCAACGCCGGAGCTATCGCCTGCGCCGACAGGCCGAGTTGCGCCGCATTCGTCGCCGCCCGGTCGCTGGGCGGCAACAGCGCGATCAGTGTCCCGGGCGCGTCGGGCGAGCCCTCGAACACGGCGCCGGCGGCCTCGAACAGGCCGCCCACGAGCTCGAGCACCTCATAGACCGACTTGCCGGTCATACCGGCGGCGACGGCAGCGAACATCGGGAAGCTGACCGGCGCCTCGGCGGTGTCGACGGCGGTGCTATCCATCCGCCGGGCTCCCGATCGCGGCGGCGGCGACCAGAGCGAGGCCAAAGTCGTGTGGGCTGGTGGCGACCGCTCGGGCGTCGTCCTCGGTCACCAGGCCCTCTCGCACCAGATCCAGCAGCGACTGATCGAAGGTCTGCATCCCGTCGTAGCGGCTGTCGGCGATGACGGCGTGCATCGGGGGATCGAGTTCGGGATCCAGCAGGCGGTCGTAGACGCGACCCGTGTTGAGCATGACCTCGACCGCCGGCACCCGTCCGCGACCGTCCACCCGCTCGAGGAGCCGCTGGGAGATCACGCCGCGCAGCGCACCGGCAACCGACACGCGCATCTGCGCTTGCTGACCCGGCGGGAACATCTCGACGATCCGCGAGATCGTTTCGGGCGCGTCGATCGTGTGCATGGTGGACAGCACGAGGTGGCCGGTCTGCGCGGCCTGGATCGCGGCCAACGCCGTCTCTTGATCGCGGATCTCCCCGAGGAAGATCACGTCGGGGTCCTGGCGGAGAGATTGGCGAAGCGCGGCGCCGTAGGACTCTGTGTCGCGGCCGACCTCGCGTTGGCGGATCACCGACATCGCATCGGTGAACACAACCTCGATCGGGTCCTCGATGGTCACGATATGGGCGCGCCGCGTCCGGTTGATAAAGCCGAGCAGGGTCGCGATCGTTGTGGTCTTGCCCGACCCGGTCGGACCGGTGACGAGGATCAAGCCTCGGCGGGTGTCCGCAAGCGATCGGATCACCGGCGGCAGCGCGAGCTCCTCGAAGGTCAGATCCTCTGGGCTCACCCAACGGATCGCCAGCCCGACCGTGTCGGATTGGCGCAGCACGTTCACGCGGAAACGCCCGACGCCTTCCATCGTGTAGGCGAAGTCGGCCTCCCGGGTCCGCGCGAATTCCTCCGCCTTGTGCGGCGGCATCAGCGCGTCGGCGAACTGCCGAACGTCGGTTGGGCTCATTTCCGCGAACGGGGTCGGCAGCAGCTCGCCGTCCACCCGGATGAAGGGCACGTTGCCCGCCTTCAAGTGGACGTCACTCGCGCGCCGCTCGACGGCGTACCGCAGCAGTTCCGCAGGGTCCATCCCCGAGACCTTCCGCACAGGTTCCTGCGGAAGGCTTCGGCCATCTGGGGGATGGCTTGAGCAGGCGGGGGCCCAGGGCGGGTCCCCGCCTGCAGATCACCTACCCCGCAATGGCGGCCGTGGCCGGCGCCCGATACGCCGCCCAACCCTCGTGCATGCGGATCGCTTGGTCGGCCGTGAACCGGAACATGCAGGAATCGAACGTGTAGTCCATGAAGTTCGTGATCGGGTCCAAGCCGGTCGCCGCACACGTATCGCGGCCCACGGGGCATTCGTAGGCGGGGGACGCCTCGGCCGGCGTGTCATCGATTAGATCACCGCCGCCGTTGCATCCGCCTTCGAAGGTATGCAGCAGGTTGAGCCAGTGGCCCACCTCGTGTGTCGCCGTGTCGCCGCCGCTGTAGTCCGGGCCCCAGCCACCACCGGGCAGCGACTTGTAGTGGATGACCACGCCATCGAGCACGCCGACGCTGGCGGCGTCCTGCGCCAGGTAGGACCACCCCAGCAGCGAGTTGCCGAGGTCAGCCGAGTAGATGTTGAGCGTCTCGAGGCCTCCAACCTTCAGCGCGGCTTTGGCTTTGCGCTCCTTGCCGCCGTTGAGCTTGAACCAACTCGCGTCCGTCGTTCGGTCGATCGACACCAGGTCGAACTGGAAGCCTGTGTCGCTTCCCCCGGTCGTGCCGCCATAGGCGGCGTTGAGCACCGCGATCTGGCGACGGATCTGTCGGCCGGTGACGTTGCCGCCGTCGGCGGTAAGGTCAGCACGGATCACGTGGAACGCGACCGCGACCGTCACGGGCCTGGCGGTCACCGCGGCAGTCGCGGCAGCTTCGGCGTTCGGGTGGCGCCCCAACCAGCGCGTCAACCGGTCATGCCCGGTCAGCGCCACGACGTCTCTTGTCGCGTGGCCCGCCGAGCGCCCCACCGGACCGGAGCGTTGCAGGCATCTGCCGCTCGGGTCGAGGGCTCGCGCCCCCGCCACCGGTGCGGCGAGTATCACGATGACGCCGACGGCGGTCAGCACCGCCGCCATGCGAGTCGATGTGCGCATGAGCGTTCCCTCCCTGGGTTCGTGGATGGGTGAGTCTATGCATGGATCACGGGTCTGCGGTATCGGCCGGGAGCCGCTGTTGCAGGTGGCCCGCTACCATCCGTGGCCATGGTCGAGACGAGGGACGGCGACGTGCTGCGCGGGGAGCCGCCTGCCTTCGGCGTCGAGGAAGCGGCAACCCTCGCAGCGGATCTCTTCGGTCTGCGTGGCACCGCGTCCCCGCTCGGCAGCGAGCGAGATCAAGGGTTCCTGATCCGTGGCGAGCATGGGCCGGTGGGTGCGCTCAAGATCTCCAACGCCAGCGAAGACCTTGCGATCGTCCACATGGAGACCGCCGCCGCCTTGCACGTGCTCGCGGCCGACCCTTCCCTGCCGGTCTCGGCGCCGTTGCCCGTGCGGGGCGCCGACCCGGCGACCGGTCCCAAGGCGTTCGCGACCCGCGCCAACGGACCGGGCGGCGTGGAACACCTCGTGCGTGCATCCACCTTCATGCCCGGCACCGCCTCGATCGATCCGCTCACCTTGGACGGCGATGCCTTGTTCGCGTACGGGGCGATGGTCGCCCGTCTGGCCCGGGCGCTCCGTTCGTTCTTCGACCCTTCCGCGGGCCGCGTGTTGCTCTGGGACGTTCAGCACGCGCTGTCGCTGCGGCCGATGACCGACGCGATCGAGGATCCGGCTCACCACGTGTTGGTGAACCGCGTCCTCGAGCGATTCGGGACCGACGTCGCGCCGCGATGGCCGGTGTTGCGATCCCAAGTGATCCACGGCGACGTGACCCTCGACAACGCCCTCGTCGACGGTCGTGGCCGCATCAGCGGCATCATCGATTTCGGCGATATGAGTCACACGGCGATGGTGTGCGATCTCGCCGCAGCCCTGGAATCCCTGCTCGCGGGGCGCGCCGACACCGACGTCGTTCCGCTTGCGATGGGCTTCATCGATGGTTACCGCTCGGTGACCCCGCTGGAGCCCGAGGAGCTGCGCGTGCTACCGGATCTGCTGTCGGCACGACTCGTGACGGTCGCGGTGCTCTTCGGCTGGCGGGCCAAGAGGCATCCGCACAACAACTATCTGCACGGCTGGCAGGAGCGCCTGTGGCCGCTGCTCGCCTACCTCGAGGCCGACGGCGGTGCTCGGCTGCGGCAGCGCCTGCGCTTCGACGCGACCGTCACCGACGCCTCCAACTTGATCGCGCGGCGGCGGGAGGTGTTTGGCCCGGCCCTGTCGCCATTGACCTATGAACAGCCCCTGCACCTGGTGTCGGGCGAGGGCGTGTGGCTGACCGACACCGACGGGAACCGGTTCCTCGACTGCTACAACAACGTCCCGGTGGTCGGTCACTGCCACCCTCGGGTCACCGACGCGATCGCCCGCCAGTCGCGGTTGCTCAACACGAACATGCGGTACCTGCACGATGCCTCGGTCGAGCTGGCGGAACGACTGGTGTCGAGCATGCCCGAGGGATCGGGCCTGGACACGGTGCTGTTCGTGAACTCCGGCAGCGAGGCCAACGACACGGCGTGGCGCCTGGCGACCGTCTGGACCGGGGCCACGGGCGGGCTGGCCAGCGCCTTCGCGTATCACGGCGTGACCCAGGCGATCGCCGATATCTCGCCCGAAGAGTGGCGCGGCGGGTACCGGCCGACGCACGTCGAGCTGTTCGACGCCCTCGACCTCTTCCGCGAGCAGACGGACCCCGGCGACGCGGCCGACGATCTGCTCCGGGCGACCGAGCGGTTGCAGGAGCGGGGCATCCTGCCGGCGATCACCTTCGTCGACGGCGGCTTCACCTCCGACGGCATCCTGGCGCCGCCGCCCGCCTATGTGCGAGCGCTGGCGGCCCGCACCCACGAGGTCGGCGCCCTCTACGTCGCCGACGAGGTGCAGGTGGGCCACGGCCGCAGCGGCGGCGGCCTCTGGTCTTTCGCGGTCAACGACGTCGAAGCCGATTTCGTAACGATGGGCAAGCCGATGGGCAACGGTCATCCGGTCGCCGCGGTTGTCACCCGTCGTGAGATCACCCAACGCTTCGCCACGACCACCGAGTGGTTCTCGACGTTCGGGGGCAATCCGGTCGCGTGTGCCGCCGCCCTCGCGGTGCTCGATGTGATCGAGGACGAGCGCCTCGTCGAGCGTGCGGGCCGGATCGGTCCCGCGCTGCGTGCGGCGATCCAGGATCTGGCACCACACCATCCGTCGATCGGCGACGTCCGGGGAACGGGTCTGCTGGCCGGCGTCGAGTTCGTGCGGGACCAGACGACGGAGCCCGATGCCATGCTCGCGAGCGACGTGAAGAACGGGATGCGCACGCGAGGCGTGCTCGTCGGGTCGACCGGTCGCCACGACAACGTCTTGAAGGTGCGGCCACCGCTCGTGTTCGGCCAGGAGCACATCCCGGTGGTTGTTGCGGCGCTTGACGAGACGCTCCGCTCGCTCGGACGCTAGCGGGGCGCCGGCGCCCAGGTGACGAAGCCGCCGTCACTGATCAAACGTCGGGGTCCGTCGAGTGGCTGTACCCAGATGCCCGCCCGACCGTCCTGCAGCCCCGCGTAGGCGAACGCCGATCCGTCGGGAGCCCAAGGGGTGATCGTCTGGGCGTACTGGTCGAAGAACGGCACGTAGTCGCGAAGGAACGTCGGGCTCGGAAGGAACGGATCGCCGGTGAACCGCTCCCCACCCCGCCAGACGCGCCAGCGGAGTTCCTGGCCACCCGGCCGGCCGGTGAGCAGCAACAGCTGGTCGCCGGCGGGCGACCAGAAGAACGCGAGCGTGTCCTCGTGCGTCACCAGGGTCGCCGGATCGCCGTCGAGCGGCTGCACATAGACACCCGCCTGGGAGCCGTCGGGACGATCGAGCCGGTAAGCGAGGCGCGTGCCATCGGGGCTTGCCTCGAACAGGGCGCCGCCGCGGAACCGCCGCAAGATGACGCGCGCGCCGCGCCCCGACACGTCGAGCTCCTGGAGCCGACCCCGAATCGTCACGGTGACCGTGCGGCCGTCCGGCAGCCAGGCCGGCGCTTGGAACGTGCCCGGCGTATCGCCGGTCGGATGCAGGCCGTGCACGAAGTCGGTGCGCCCGAGCCCGTCGGCGCCGACATGCACCAGCAGTTCGGTGCCCGCGGGCGACCACGACACATACAAGGGAGTCCCGCCGCCGACTGGCGTGTCGTGGGGCTGTACGACCGCGTTGTCGATCACGCCGAGCCCGATCCCGGAGCCGGCGTTGCCGAGGTAGGCGATCCGTGAGGAAGTCGGGTCCCATGCGAGGAAGAACGGCGCCAGCGTCATCGGGATCTCGCGCCGATTGCCGCCGGCGCGAGAGGTCGTGACGACGCGTGGTCCGTCGTTGCGGATTTCCACCCACGCGATCGAGCGGCCGTCGGGGGAGGCCACCGGCTGATCGACGATCACGCTCGCACCGGCATCGGCATCGGTCGTGAGTGGCAGGACCGCCCCACCGGTGGGATCCATCGTGACGAGGTTCCCGTCGTCGCGCAGCACCAGGAGCCGATCGCCCTCCACGCTCGGCGTGGCGACGCTCGAACTCGGCGCGGGGCCCGTGGTGGTGGTTCCCGGTGTCGCACCGGTGCAGGCGACCGCCGCCGCCGACAGGATCCACGCGAGTTGCCGCATGCGATGACCCTATGACGCCGCGCGAGATCGCGTGGTTCGAGCCGGCGACGAGTTCCAGACCTGGTTGATCGGGTTGGGGTGGGTTGTCGTACCGCCTAGCGCTGACGCAGGCGGGGGGACAGGATCTCGTCCAGCGCGAAGCCGACCATCGTGAAGGCGAGCGTCACGAGCACGATGCAGACGCCGGGCGGGATCAGCCACCACCACCATCCGGCGGTCGCCGCACCCGCGTTGAACGAGCTCTCGATGATCTTGCCCCAGGAGATCGCGATGGGGTCGCTCAGCCCCAGGATCGCCAGGGTCGTTTCGGACAAGATCGCAAGCGCGACCATCAAGATCGTGTTGGCGAACAGCACGGGGAACACGTTGGGCAGCACGTGGCGCGTGATGACGTGCCAGTTGGTACCGCCAAGCGCACGCGATCGTTCGATGAAGGAGCGTTCCTTGACGGTGAGCGACTGCGCGCGGACGATCCGCGCCGTGCCGGCCCACGAGGTGATCGCGATCACGATGATCACGTTCGTGAGGCTCGCGCCGAGCACCGTCGCCAAAGCGATGGCCAGTGCGAGCCACGGGATCACCAGGAACCAGTTCGTGACGGCGTTCAGCAACGTGTCGACCTTCGTGCCGCCGAAGTACCCGGCCGAGATGCCCACGACCGCGCCGATCACCATCGCGCCCAGGGCGGCTGTCAGCCCGACGAGCAGCGACACGCGCGCGCCGGCGATCAGCAGATCGAGCACCGATCGCCCGAAGTTATCCGTGCCGAGCGGGTAGCCCGCCTGCGGCGGCGCGTGCAGTGGCCCGTTCGCCAGCGCCGGGCTCAGGTCTGCCTCGCTCACCAGCAGCGGCGAGGCGATCCCGAGGGCGATGAAGAACGAAAGGATCGCGAGCCCCACCATCCCCCGCCGGCTCGTGCGAAATGTCCGCCAATGGCCGGCCATCGTGGCACGGCGTCGGCTCCATGGGCTGACTTTCGCCCGGCGGGCAACCGTCGTCGCTCCCATCTCAGGCGTTCTTGATCCGCGGATCGAGATAGCCGTACGTGAGGTCGGCCGCAAAGTTCGCCAGGATCACGGCTGCGCTCGCGATCAGGAAGACCGCCTGGATCACGGGATAGTCCAGCGTGTTGATCGCGTCGTAGGTGAGCCTGCCAAGGCCGGGCCACGAGTACACGGACTCGATCACGATCGCACCGCCGAGCACGTACCCGAAGCTCAGGAAGATCAGCGTGAAGGCCGGCAGGAATGCGTTCGGCACGACGTGGCGTTTGCGGATCAGCCGCTCGGGAACGCCTTTGGAGCGGGCGGTCTTGACGAAATCCTCGTGGGTCGTATCGATCATCGCCGCTCGCATCACGATCGCGTACCCGCCGATATAGCCGAGCGTCAGCGTCAGCAGGGGCAGGAACAGGTGATCCAGGACGTCGACGAACCGCGCGACGCCGGTCAGTTCGGCGGACGTATACCCGCCGGCGGGGAACCAGTGCAACCAGCCCGAGAACACGAGTAACAGCAGCATGCCGAGCCAGCCTTCGGGCATCGAATACAGGATCAACGAGCTGTATTGCGAGCTCGTGTCGAATCGGCTGCCGCGGTTCCACCCGCCGTGGATGCCGATCAGGATCCCGAAGTAGGTAGCGATGAGCGTCCCGAGACCGACCAACAGCACGGTCGGCAGCACCCGGACGCCGATCATGTCCTTGACCTCCTCGGTGGTACTCAACGACCGACCAAGGTTGCCGGTCAGCGTCTCCCGTAGGTAGATGAGGTATTGCAGCGGCAGCGGACGATCGAGGCCGAGCTCGTGCTGGAGTCGCTCGATGTCTTCGGGCGCCAGTTTCTCGCTGCGCGCGAGCGTCGCGACCGGGTCACCCGGAAGCGTGTGGAACAGCACGAAGTTGAAGGTGAGCACGAACCACAGGGTCACGACGGCCTGCAGCACCTTGCTGAGCAGGTACCGCCGCGACCCCATAGTTTCAGTTCCTCAGGCCTCGTCGAGCTCGGTGCGTCGACCGTGACGGACCACCAGCACGATCACCCCGGCGATCGCCACGCCCGCGACCAACCAGATCCAGCCGGGCACGGACGTCGACCCGCTGGTCGAGGCCCCCGCGACCGGCTTCACGGCGAGCAGGGTGTCGTAGTTGTAGGTCGCCAGCAGGTACCCCTGGGGACCCGGGGAGGGGATCCAGCCGGTGAAGCGGTCGTTGCGGTAGGCCTCGAGCCAGTTGGGATAGGCGAGCACGACCCCCGGGACCTGTCCGTATTCATATTGCTGCGCTTCCAGCACGATCTTTTGACGTTGCGTCTGATCCATCATGCTGCGCTGCTGCTCATACAGCTGGTCGAAGTGCGGGTCTTTCCAACAGCCGTCACTCCAGGAACCGCACTGTTCCGAGGTGAAGACGAACAGCTGATAGTTCGGGTCCGGATCGCCGCTCCAGTACCAGATGTACGCGTCGAAGTTCCCCGAGCCCCAGTAGTCGTTCATCTTGGTGTCGGTGGCGGGCAACAGATCGACCTTGATGCCGATCTCTTTGAGGAACCCGACGATCAGCTGGCCGGCATCCACGGCCCCGGTGGTGTCGGAGGATGCCGGCATCTGCAGCTCGAGCGCATCGCCGGTGGCGGGGTCTTCTCGCACGCCATCGTCGTTGGTGTCGCGATAGCCCGCGTCCTCGAGCAGCTTGTTCGCAGCGGCCGGGTCGTAGGGGAGCTCCTGATCGGCGGGGATGTCGAGATGCCAGTACGCGGATGCAGGTCGCACGATCGTGTCGCCGGCAGTCGCCGCACCCTCGTAGACCTTGCTCACGATCGCGTTCTTGTCGATCGCCATCTCGATCGCCTTGCGTACCGTGAGGTCATGCAACGCCGGTAACGGATGGGCGTCGGCGTTCTGGCCGCCGAAGTTGAACGCAAGGTTGAGCCACCAATCCGACACCACCTTCTGGACCGTGACGTTCGGGGTATTCGCGACCGAGTTGATCAGCGACGGCGTCAGTCCGTCGGCGATGTCGATCTCGCCGTTCTTGAGGGCTTGGATCATCGCTTCCTGGTTCGTGTAGACGCGGTAGTCGACCTGATCGACCGTGGGCGCCGGACCCCAGAAACTCGGGTTGCGCACCATCGTGAAGCCCTGTCCGTGTGTCCAGTTGGTCAGCATGAACGGACCGCTGACCACGGGGTTCATGCCGGAGACCGCGCGGATGTCTTTCAGGGACTGGCCGTCGTACTGCGACCATACGTGCTCGGGCACGATGTAGACCCAGGGTGGCATCGTCGGCGCGAACGTCGGTTCATCCGCGGTCCACACGAAGGTCGTCGGGTTCGGCGTCGTGAAGACGGGGTTGCCGGGGAAGTAGCTCTTGTACTGCGGGATCTTGTTGTCGATCACGAAGCGGTAGCTGAACGCGACGTCCTCGGACGTCAGGGGTGTACCGTCGCTCCACAGCAGCCCGTCGCGCAGCGTGCACGTCCAGGTCGTGTAGTCGGCGCTGTGATCGCATCCGGTGGCCAGGCTCGGCGCGGCGGTCGCATCGGCCACCGAGAACTTCTGCAGCATGTCGTACTCCGTGGTCGCCACGGTGTAGTCGCTGCCCGCGCTCACCGCGAACACGTTGTCGGTGGTGAGGTCCGCCGACACGCCGACGCGCAGGACGACCTGGTCGGCGCTGCTCGGCTGGGCGGACTGCGCGTAGGCCGACGGACCGGCCAGCGCCAGCCAAGCGACGGCGATGCTCGCTGCGACACCGAGTGCTCTGCGGTGTTGGGTGCTCATCGGGTTCCCTCCTTCGCGAGCGCCGCCACGATCGTGTCGTGCACGCTCCCATTCGAAACCAACAGGTTGCAGCCGGGAGCCGGAATGACACCCGTCAGTGTGGTGATACGTCCTCCCGCTTCCTCGACGATGACCGCCGTGGCGGACCAATCCCACGGGAAACATGGTTCGTGTTCCAGCAGCGCCTCCATCGAACCCTGCGCGACTAGCAGGTGCGCCCAGGCGTCGCTCAGCCCACGGGTGCGTCGGACCCGGGCGGCGACACCGAGCAGCTGGCCCTCGTCGCCGACGGCGGCCCACTCTTCGATCGGGGAATGGCCCACGAAGGCCTCGTCGAGGGCTTCGACGCCGGAGACGTGCAGACGCTGCTCGCCGCGCCAAGCGCCGCCGCCGCGCACCGCGTGGTAGCGCTCGCCCAGGGCCGGCGCGTCGGCCACACCCAACACGGGCACATCGTCGACCACCAGGGCGATCAGCGTGGTCCACAACGGGATGCCCTCGGCGTACAGCTTCGTCCCGTCGACGGGGTCGATCACCCAGGTGCGCCCGTTGGCGCCGGGCGTGTGCCCCCCTTCTTCGCCGAGGATGCCATCGTCGGGCGCGCGCGCAGCCAGCACCGCCCGGATGACGCGTTCCGCGGCGCCATCGACCTCCGTCACCGGTGTGGCGTCGGCCTTGAGCTCGACCGGGAGCCGGTCGCCGAACCAAGCGAGCGTGACGGCCGCAGCGGCGTCAGCCGCGCTCATCGCGATGCCGAGCTCTTCGGCCAGCCCCGCCTCCGGGTCGATCGCCCGCTGCGCTCCCCGCGTCACGGGCGGAACCTATGGGGACGACTCCTCGGGGACAAGAGGACTATTGCCGTGTGGGCAACATTCGAAATGAACAAGTACTGTGCGTCTGATGAGGGTGACGGAGACGGCAGAACGCGTCGTCGCCGTCTTGGATCTGTTGGGAGCCGAGCGCGACGGCATCGGCGTCCGTGCGGTCGCTCGACACCTAGGAGTGCACCCGTCGACGGCGTCTCGTTTGCTCGCGACGCTCGGTGCCGCGGGGTTGATCGAGCGGGACGAAATGCGTGGCCGATATCGGCTGGGTGCGCGCATCGTCGGGCTGGCGGCCGCGGCTGTCGATCGCCTGCCGGTGGTCAGTCAGGCACGTCCCGAGCTGGAACACCTGTCAGCGGTTACCGCCGAGACGATCAACCTCGCGATCCGCGACGGGCTCCACGTCGTCTATGTAGACCAGGTGACGCCCGCCCAGACCGTCGTGATGGCGAGCTGGGTGGGCAGGCGCAGTCCCGTGCACGCGAGCTCCAGCGGAAAGGTCCTGCTGGCGTTCGGCGCGGAAGGCGCAGCCGATCTGCTGGCCGGCGTCCGGCTGGAGCGGCTGACCGAGCGCACCGTCACCGATCCCGCGAGGTTGGCGGAGGTCTTGGATCAGGTGCGCCGGCAGGGATACGCGGCCAGCACCGGCGAGCTCGAAGAAGGGTTGGTGACGATCGCGGCGCCTGTCCTGGTCGACGACGCGGCCGTGGCGGCGATCAGTGTGTCGGGCCCCGCGTACCGGCTGCCGGCGCGCGACGTCTCCCATCTCGCGCGTCAGGTGATGGACGCGGCGGCCGCCGCGTCGCACCGGATGGCCGGCCGCACCTGAGCGACCCGGCGCACGAGTGTCCCTACGTCTCGTGCGTGCCGTCGTCGGCGTGGATGTGCGTGAATCGGCGATCGGGGATCAACCAGATCACGGACACTGCGGCGTAGCACGCATAGGCCAGATACGCGCTGACCGACGCCAGAGCGACGCCAGCCGCGTAAAGCCCGAGCGACACGTTGCCTTTGAAGTCCGCATGGATCGCCCGGGCGAACGCCGAGTCGCGTCCGTTCGCCCGGATCAGCGCCCGCACGAGCCAAGTGTAGGCCAAGGCCGCCGCGAGCCCGACGATCCCGAAGAACGCGGCCGGACTCGTGGGATCGGCGTTCTCCCCTTTGTAGGCGTTGCCCAGCCACTCGGCCGAGACCGGGATCAGCGAGAGGCAGAACAACAGGAGCATGTTCGCCCACATCACCCCCGCGCTGATGCGATCGCTCGCTCGGAGCAGATGATGGTGGTTGTTCCAGTAGATCGCGACGAAGAGAAAGCTCAGCACGTAGATGAACAGTCCCGGCAGCGACGCACGGATCGCCTCCCCCGTGACATCCGCGGGTGGACTCAATTCGAACGCGAGGAGGGTGATGATGACCGCCATCACCGCGTCGCTGAACGCCTCGAGCCGCCCGGCGCCCATGTCGAACGGGCTCCGGGGTGTCTCCGTGCTCATCCGGCGTTGGGTCGTGGTGGCTCGGTCGTGTCGCCGCGGTTCTTGAGCGCTTCGGTGGCCTCGTTCACGGACGCCGAGATCGCGTTGCCGAGTGTGCCGAACGCGATCTTGAGATCGCTGCGCGTCTCGGGGTCACGCACCGTCTCGTCGAGCGCGTCGAAGGCGCGATCGAGCTGATTGCCGATCTCGCGGGCGACTTCCTCGATCTTGCGCTGGGTCTCCTTCGAGGTGGCGTCATCTCGGGCGCCGCTCGCCTGGTAGCGGTCCGCCAGCCGTTTGCCCACCGACGAGAATCGATTCCCGACCTCGTTCCACGCTTGTTTGGCCTCGTCTGCCATCACGCACCTCCCGTTCGCTTGCCACCAGCCTACGCCGGTCGATCGGCAACGCCCGTCCGGCGGTTCAGATGGGGAGCGGGCGGGCGCCGGTCGCGCGATGCAACCGGGCTACGCCGAACCAACGCTCGAGGCCCGCGAGCAGCCCAAAATGATTGAAGCGCCGATGGTTGTGCACGCCGCGGCGCACATGGGGCCCGGCGATCGCCGTCATCACGTGACCGCCGCCGCCGATGCTGCTGGAGCCCTCGTCGGTGGTGATGATCACGACCGCCCCGCGGCGCAGCAGCTGGGGCACGTGCCGGTGCAACCACCGGTCGCCGGTGGCCACCGAACAGTCGTGCATGTCGTGACAGACGTTCGGGGTGATGAACGTGAACGGATGCAGCCGCCTCGGTAGCTTCCGGGGATACGGGCGGTCCCTGGTCCGGCAGGCGTTCGGGAACAGGTCGCGGTAGTACGCGGGTGGGTTGTGCTTCACGGCGTAGAGACTGGTCGGGCTGAGCGCGCACCGCGACGGCATCGATTCCATCCACGCAGCCCATCCGATCCCGGCGGTCAAGAGCTGATGGAAGATGTTGTTCGTCGTGTAGTGCTTGCGAGGGCACTCGTCGCTGCTGCAGCCATTCGTCGTGCCGGAAGTCATGGCGAGATAGTTCGGAAGGGAAGGGTGATGGGTCGCGTGGTAGCGGGTGAACAGCGTGCCCCGCTTGAAGAAGGTGTGGTTCAGCCACTGGGCCGAGGGCGAGCCCACGATCGAGCCGTACTCGTGATTCTCCAGCACGATCAACACGACCGGCGGGCGCCGGGCGCGCGTTGCGCGCGACGCGGCCTCGGTTGCCGAGGTGATCGGCACCAGGAGCGCCAGGCTGACGCAGGCGGCGAAGAAGAGGCGGATGACCTTCATATAGGGGGGCCATGACGGTAGCAACTGGAGCGCGGATCGGCCACCCGCGATAGGTTCGCCCCGTGAACACGGTCGAACCGGTGCGGTGGGGGATCCTCGGGACCGCGGGGATCGCCGAGAGCGCATTCCTGCCCGCGCTCGCCGAGGCCGGCGGGGGCGACGCGCTCGTGGTGGGTAGCCGCGACGGCGCCCATGCGGCTCGGTGGGCGGCCGCGCACGACGTCCGCGCCGGCATCGAGGGGTACCGCGCCGTGCTGGACGATCCGGCGATCGAGGTCGTGTACGTCCCGTTGCCCAACGGGCTGCACGCCGAGTGGACGATCGCGGCGCTCGCGGCCGGCAAGGCCGTGTTCTGCGAGAAGCCGCTGTGCGCGACCTCGGATGAGACTCGGAAGGTCTTGTCGGCGGCCGCCGACGCACCCGGGCCGCTGTGGGAGGCATTCGTCTTCCCGTTTCACCAACAGATGGAGCGCGTCCGCGGCCTCCTGGCCGATGGAGCGATCGGAGATGTGCGGGAGGTGTGGTCGCGGTTCCACTTCCGGTTGGACGACCCAGCAGATGTGCGGATGCTCGCATCGCTGGCTGGCGGCTCGACCCAGGACGTCGGCTGCTATCCGATCCGGCTCGCGCGGCTGCTGTTCGACGATGAGCCCGACCTCGGCCGTACGATCGCCGAGGCGGTTTGGGCCGGCGACGTCGACATCGAGCTTTGGGGTGCGTTAACGTTTTCCGAGCAGCGCCGGCTCGTGCTGTCGTGCGGGTTCCGCAGCAACGAGGACACGCTGACCCGCGTGCTGGGCACCGAGGGTGAGATCCGCATGACGAACCCGTTTCACCCCGATGCGGATGACCGGCTCGAGCTGTGGAGCGACGGGGCGATCGTCGGGTCCGAACCCGCCGTTGCGGGCGGGGAGCGCTCCTTCACCTCCGCGATCCGCCACATCCACGGGGTGCTGCGTGGCCTCGAGGAGCCGCGCCATCTCGCGATCGACGAGGCACTCGGCAACGCCGAAGCGATCGCCTCGCTGCTGGTCGCGTCCCGCAGCTGAAGCCGTCGGCTCGACCTGCGGCAACCTCTTGGGGTAGCGTTGCCAGCGCGCCCTCGGCGACGCGGGAGGAGCGTTATGGCGAACAAGATGGAAGTGCTCGACGCGATCCCGTTGTTCGCAGCCCTGTCCAAGCGACAGCGGCGCAAGCTGCTGCGTGGGATGCGGGTCTTCGACTACGAAGCGGGGCACGCGATCGTGCGCCAAGGCGATGCGGGCGAGACGATGTTCGTCATGCTCGAGGGCGAGGCGAGGGTGGTGCGCAACGGGCGCACGGCGGGGCGCTTGTTCGCCGGCCAGGTGTTCGGCGAGGTGTCGGTGTTCGATGCTCGCCCGCGCACGGCGACCGTGTTGACGGTATCCCCGACGACGTGCCTGGCCCTGCATCGTGATGAGCTCAGAAAGCTCCTGGCCGATGAGCCGCGAGCGGCGTGGGCGCTGCTCGGCTCACTCGCGCATCGCCTCCGTGGCGACTGACGGAAAGGATCCTCGATGCGACGCCTCGGCTCGCGAGTCCTCCTGCTGGCGACGGTGGCGACGACCTTGCTCGCGGCACGACCCGCCGCCGCCGCACCGTTGCCGGCGCACGTCTTCGCGCCGTACTTCGAGACGTGGACGAGCGACACGATCACTGGGCTCGCGCAGGCGTCGGGAGACCGGTACTTCACCCTGGCGTTCCTCGAGACGACGAGCAAGCGCTCGTGCACGCTGGCCTGGAACGGGGTCAAATCCCAAACGATCGCGAGCGGCCGGTACCTTGCCGACATCGCCTCGCTGCGTGCGATCGGTGGCAACGTGATCCCGTCGTTCGGTGGATGGAGTGCCGATCAGGGCGGCACCGAGATCGGCGATTCGTGTCGCGACGTGCGGTCGATCGCCGCCGCCTATGAGAGCGTCGTCACCACCTACGGGGTGACCCGGCTCGACATGGACATCGAGGGCCGATCGCTCACCCGCACAGCGGGCATCGACCGGCGCAATCAGGCGATCGCGTTGCTGCAGCGATGGGCGGCAACGACCGGGCACACGGTCGAGGTGCAGTACACCCTGCCGACCTCGGCCGACGGACTCGAGTCCAGCGGACTGGCTGTCTTGCAGAACGCGAAAGCCAACGGGGTCCGGATCGACCTCGTCAACCCAATGGTGTTCGACTACTACGACAAGGTGACGACCGACATGGGCGCCGCGGCCGTCGCCGCGTCACAGGGGTTGCACGCACAGCTCGCCGCCTTGTTGCCTGCCAAGACCTCGGCCCAAGTGTGGGCGATGCAGGGAGCGACGATCATGAACGGTGTCGACGACTACCCGGGCGGTACGGAGGTCACCACGCTGGCGGACGCGCAACGGCTGCTCGACTTCGCACGAACGAAGGGCATGCGGTCGCTGTCGATGTGGGCGATCCAGCGGGACAACGGCGGGTGCCCGGGCGGGCGGGCGGCCAACGACTGCTCGGGGATCGCGCAGGCGACGTGGGCCTTCAGTCAGCTGCTGGTGCCGTTCACGGGCTAGCCCCGCAGCGCCGGGAACCTCGTGGCAAGACCAGCGGCGTCGAGCTGATAGATCGAGTCGACGGACGGGATGCCCGCGAGGCGATGCGCACCGAGATCGCGCACGCGCCCGCCCGCGGGCAGGCGCGCCGCCAGCGCATCCTTGGCTCGCGATGACAACAGGATCTGCCCGCCGTGGCCGATGGAACAGATCCGCGCGACGGTGTGGACCGAGAGGCCAACGTAGCCGTCGTCGGTGAGCGTGGGCCTGCCGCTGTGCACGCCGATCCGAACCCGGACGTCGACGCCATCGGGCCAGGCGTGCGCCGTCATGGAACGCTGGATCTCGATCGCGGCCTCGGCTGCTGAGCCCGCCCGCGCGAACACCGCGAAGTACTCGTCGCCGTGCGCATCCACCTTATGGCCGCCGGATCGGCGAGCGCACGAGCGGATCAGGGCGCGCACGTCTTTGAGCACAGTGGTATAGCCATCGCCGAGGCGATGCAGCAATGCCGTGGAGCCCTCGATGTCGGCGAGCAGGAACGTGACCGTTCCGGTGGGCAGGCCGGACATATCCGGTCCGCGTCGTTCCGAGCGCAGCTGGCCCGTGACGAACCCGACCGGAACGATCCCGTACTTCTTGGCGCCGTTCAGCAGCCGGCGTCTGGCCCGGTCACGCGCAGCATCGCTTTCGAATCGAACACGGTCGAACCGGGCCAGGGCGTTTCGAACATGGGCCTCGTCGTTGATCGGCAGGGAACGCCGGCCGTCGGACGCGATATAGGCGAACGCCCGATCGGGGAGTTTGGCCCGCTGCGCCGCGCTGAGTTTCGCCACCGCTGGACGATACCGTCAGCGTCTGACGCCGGGAGCGCTCACCACTTCGAGGCCGGTTTGGCTTCCTCGGCGACCGGTTCGGGCGGGGGAGGTGGCACCGGCGCGCGCGGCTCGACTGGCTCGATGGGGTCGACCGCCTCGAGGGGCTGGCGAGGCTCCAGCGGGGTCGCCTCGGGGACCCGGATCACCGTCTCGAGATTGCGTTTGACCGCGAGCCGCGCGTTCTCGTCCTGGAGGGTTTCGATGCGCTGGTGCAGCAGCCGACGCCGGCCCCGACGGAACCGCCTCACCCCGGCGAGCACCAATAAGATGGCCAGCGCGCCCAGGCCGAACGCGATCGCGATGAGCGCGGGCGTCGAGAGTTCGAACACCGTGCCGAACATGGTGAACGGCTGCGTGGCCGCGGTGGCGACGTCGTTTTCGATCAGAGCGTCGGCGAGCACGCCGCCGAGCGCCAGGCCCAGCAAGATCATGAGAACACTCACTCGGTACACCTCCGGGTCGGGGGCCGTCGGACAGCCTCACCGTACCCCTTCGGCACCCTTTCGCGCTACCCGGCTGGCCCGTACGAGCGTCCAAGGCGTAGGGTGCTGCGATGACCGAGGAGCCGCGGGTCGAAGTGACACAAGACGGTCCGTATCGGGTGGTCGGTGATCTGCCGCTGGTTCGCACCGCGCAGGTCGAGACGGAGTACGGGGAGCCGGTCGATTGGGAGCCGGACACGCGCATCGAGACGACGACGACGCCGTATGAGCTTTGTCGCTGCGGGCGCTCGGCACGCCAACCGTTCTGCGACGCGACGCACGAACGGGAGCCCTTCGATGGCGCCGAGGTGGCCGACCCCGGCGCCATCGAGGAGCGTGCCTACCCCTACCGGGGCGGGAGCCTCACGATGTTCGACGACCGCACGCTGTGCACGCGAGCTGGATACTGTGGCGACCGTTTCCGCAACGTCTGGGCGATGATCGCCGATGCTGCAGACCCGGAGGTCGCCGAGCGCATCCGCCACATGTCGATGTTGTGCCCGTCCGGCCGGCTCGCGACCCAGCCCGACGGAGCCGAAGCGCGCGACGAGCTCGACTACGCTCCTTCGGTCGTTGTGATCCGCGACGGGCCGCTATGGCTGCGTGGCGGCGTGCAGGTCGTGGCCGCCGATGGCAGGACGTATCAAGTGCGCAACCGCACGACGCTGTGTCGTTGTGGCCACTCCGGCAACAAGCCGTTCTGCGATGGCAGCCACGAAGACGCTGGGTTCCGCGAAGGCTGATCAGGCGTTGCGTTTCGCCGCCGACCGCGCGGTTGAGCCGATGTCGAGGAACACCGCGATCCCGAGCCATAGGAAGTCGAAGGAGGCCACGCCTCCGGTTGCGACCAGCACCCAAACGATGGTCGTGATCGGCAGGAAGATCACGCCGAGCAGCGGCCACAGCCACGAGCCGTTGAAGGCGACATCCCATCGCCCAGGCCGAACGATCCAGTACAAGACGGCGGCGAAACGAGGCGCGAGCCCCGTAAGCAGGATCAGCAGACATCCCATCGTGACCTCCCTCGGATCGGATGAGTATGCCTCGGGAGGCCGTTGGGCCGCTAGCCGAAGCCGTGCAGCGAAAACCCCCACTCGGGCAGATCGACCGATGGGGGTTCTCGAGTCGTGCTATCTATGCCCGGTTCAGCAGCCAGAGCGCTAAGGCGATGGCCACAGCCACGACGACGATCGTCACGATGATGCCCATGTTCGCTCCCTCCTTCGATGTGTTGGGTTCGCGGATAGACGTATGAGGAAAACAGGCCGCGTCAGCCCGAGGAGCGGGCGTCGCGCAGTTGCTTCGCCAGAGCGTGGATGTTGTCGGCAGCCGTCTCAACGTCGATATCGGCGGCCTTCGCGGCGCGCTCCATCTGCTCGAGCGTGATGTGGTCGCTGCTGCCATGCTGCTCGTTCGGCTCTCCGCATCCGCATGACATGCACATGGTGTCTCCTTCCGTTCCGTCTTCGACGATGGATCCTTTCCCAACCGGTGGCCGGCTCAATCCTTTCGACCGGAGGGGGAGCCGCGGCCGATGACCCTCCCCCCGGATCGTCGTCGGCCGCGAGCTCGCATCCTCCTCGGCCGAGCCCGTACCCCGGCGCAATCGCGAGCAAACGCTGCCACGCGTAGGAGGGGACCGTCACGGGTATACGGCCTCCTATGTTCACCATGCGATCCGCAGAGCCCGAGATGCGCGCCTCGATCGAGAAGATGCCGATGCCGACGCCCCGTGGCCCGCTGAGCGCGGAACTGGTCGCCGCCTGGACGCGTACCGGCACGCCGTTCGTCTCGCCCGGCCAGCTCGCGCACGCGCGGGCGCAGGCGCGAGCACTTCCGCCGGAGGTTTCGGTTGGCGACGACGATCTGCATCTCGCCTTGTACGCGTGCTACGAGCTGCACTACACGGGCGTGCACGGCGTCGACGAGCGCTGGGAATGGGAGCCCTCTCTACTCGCGTTCCGCGCGGTCTTAGAAGAGGCGTTCGAGTTGGGTCTTCGACGGGTGGTTCCGGTGACGGACCTGCGGCAGGCCGGGATCGAGCGGTCGCTGGGAACGATCGCGAACCGACCGGGTGGCGCGCCGTTGGCAGCCTTCCTAGAGAGCGACGCCACGCGTCCGCAGGCCGAGGAGTTCCTGATGCATCGCTCCGCGTACAACCTGAAAGAAGCGGACCCGCACACCTGGGTGATCCCCCGCCTTCGGGGACCATCGAAGGCTGCGCTGGTCGAGATCCAGTCGGATGAGTACGGGGGCGGCGACCCCGCCTGGGTCCACGCCTCCTTGTTCGTGGCATCGCTGCGCGCGATGGGTCTCGATGCGACGCCCGGCGCCTACGTGGACCGCCTGCCCGGCACGACGCTGGCGACGGTCAACCTGATGTCTCTTTTTGGACTGCATCGGCGCCTCCGTGGCGCTGCGATGGGGCATTTGGCCGCGTTCGAGATGACCTCTTGCGTGCCGAACCGGCGCTACGGCGACGGGCTTCGCCGCCTCGGGGCGACACCCGATGCGACCGCCTATTTCGACGAGCATGTCGAAGCCGACGCGGCGCACGCGGCGCTGGCGGCCCGGGACGTGGCCGGGAGGTTGGTGCAGGACGAGCCCGCGCTGGATCGGGATGTGCGCTTCGGCGCCGAGGCGCTGCTCGCGCTTGAAGATCGGGCGGGTCGTTGGATCCTGGACGCTTGGAACGCCGGGAGATCGAGCATGATTGAGCCGGGGGGAACCCGCCAGTCGAGCTAGCGGGTTGCGGAGCGCCGGGCGTGGGCGGAGGCGTGCGAGCCGTCGCAGAGGGGGCGGATCGCGGAATGTCCGCAGCGGCACAGCGCGACCGTTCCCCGGTGCGTCTGAAGAGCCGTGCCGTCTTCTCCCACGATCTCGATCGGCCCACGCACGAGGAATGGCCCGTTCGTGTACGCCTCGATCTTGGGAGCCCGTCGCTCGCTCATGCGCCCGGTGGCGGTGCCACGGTGTCTTGCGACTGTCGCCGTTCGACATCGAGCGCCTCGGCGTCGGCGCTTGCCAGGGAACGCCCCGGCACCTGATGTCCGCACGAATAGGTCGTGAGTTCGGTCGTCTCGGGCGTTTGCTGGGGTACCGCCTGGGGACGGGACGGGTCACGGTCGAATGCGATGTCGGCCACCACGCCAACGAGGCAGATGGGGCACCGAAGCTCTTGCTGATCGCTCATTCCCGCGCTCCAATACCCGACCCGTCGGAGGCGCAAACAAGGCTACGCCGGGTCGCGCAGGCGCTCCAGGCTCTGTGTCAACAGCCGCGAGACGTGCATCTGCGAGATGCCGATCTCCTCCGCGATCTCCGTTTGGGTCATATCTTGGAAGAACCGCAGGTACAGGATCCGGCGCTCCCGCTCAGAGAGCGTCCGCAGTTTCGGGGCCATGGCGAGCCATTCTTCGGAGACGTCGAAACGTTCGTCATGCCCACCGATCAGGTCGCCGGCGACCGTGCCGGCTTCACCCACTGGCTCGTCCAGCGACGCGCTCGTGTAGGCGCGTGAGGCCTCGAGCGCCTCGAGGACCGATTCCTCGGTCAGGTCGGTTCGGGCCACGATGTCGGCGACCGTTGGGGCTCGGCCGAGCTCCTGCCACAGCGAACCCATAACACGGTTCACCTGCATCGTCGCCTCCTGCACGCTGCGAGGCACGCGCACGCCCCACCCGCGGTCGCGGAAGTAGCGCTTCAGCTCACCGACGATGGTTGCGGTGGCAAAGGTCGTGAACCGAACCTCGCGGCTCGGATCGAACCGGTCGATCGCGTTGACCAGTCCCAGGCTCGCGACCTGAACGAGGTCATCGTGCTGCTGCCCTCGGCCTCCGAAGCGCCGAGCCAGATGTTCGGCCAATGGCAAGTACCTCCGCGCGAGCTCGTCGCGGGCGGCTCGGTCCGGCATGCGCGCGAAGAGATCCGCGACCACCGGATCCTCGGCGTCGCGGCCGGGATGGTCCTGGCTCATGCCTCCGGTCCCTCGCCGACGAGAAACGCGACCTGCGCTCCCCCGTCGTCGACCGTCAGCTCGGCGCCACGCGTGAGCTGCCGGATCACCCGCCACGGCCACGACGTGGCGCGGTCGATGTGGAACGCGGAACCATCGAGGTCCGTACGCACGCGAACCTCGACGCCCGCCTCGTTGGTGGGCAGGATCGACATCTCGAGGCGGGATGCGTGACCGCCGAGCAACAGGAGCGTGGCGGCCTCGTCGACCGCGATACGGAACTCCTCGATCGCCACGACATCCATGTCTCGGCGCGCCGCGACGCTGGCCGCGATCGTCCGCAGCAAGGCGACCGTCTCAGCCTTCGCGGGCCCGGTCACGACGATCGGTTCGATCGAAGAGATCATATGGTCTGCGTATAGTAAATGCGCTCGCGGGGAACGCTGCGGTCACATCCGGCGTGCATCTGGACCAGGCAGGAGGTTCGTGTGGAACTCGGCATCGATACCACGACCTATCGAGATTGGCAGGTCGTCGCGGTGAGCGGCGACCTGGATCTGTATACGAGCCCGTCGCTTCGGACCGTCGTCCACGAGGTGGCCGGCGACAAGATCGCCCTGGATCTGACCGACGTGACATTCATCGATTCGAGTGGCCTTGGCGCCGTCGTAGGCGCCCTCAAACACGTCCGCGAACGTGGCGGGGAGTTCGCCGTGATCGCCGAGTCCGAGGGCTCGCTCACCAGGCTGCTGACCCTCACAGGGTTGGACCAGATCGTCTCGCCACTCAGCCGGCGGGAGGATCTTGCATGAGCGAGGGATCTACGACCTTCGAATTGCGCGTGCCGACCGATCCCGCTCTCGCGATCACGGTCCGCGCGTTCGTCCGAACGAGCGGCCCTGCCCTCGGCCTGTCGAACGAGGACATCGAGACCCTGTGCCTGGCAGCCACGGAGCTGCTCGCCAACGCGTTCGAGACGCACGAGCCAACGCTGCAACTCACGCTGTCCGCCGAGGGGGGACGGTGGACCCTGCGCGCAAACGGCGTCGGACCCTTCCACAGCGTCCCGAACGGCGACATCGATAGACGTGCGCTCCTGTCGGGGATCGCGACCGTCTCGGTCGAGCCCGGCGGACGCGTCGAGCTTGCCCCCGCCGTTCTTGACTGACGTCGGCTCCGGCGATCTACGCTCGTTCCCTCTTCGCATGGGCATGTCGTACCCATGGCGGTCTCGCAGAAACTCGTTTGGGATCCCTAGGCGGCGGGAACCCTCCGACCATCGGCGCCCGAGGTGCGGGTGGCCGTGAGGAGGAGTGTGCGATGGATGCAGTGGGTATCTTGGGGCCGAACGGCTCGGTGCACGCCAGCGAGCCCCGCGGCCGAGCCCGGGTCACGCGGTTCGCAACGGGCCGTGTCTGTCAGTTCGAGGGCTGCCCGACCGTGCTGTCGTTCTACAACCCGGCCGAAAATTGCTGGGCACATACGCAACCGCGCCCGAAGATCGCGCTCGGCAGGCGACCGCAAGAGCTTGACGGGCCGCACATCCTCTCCGAGCGGGAGGAGCGGACCCTGATCCGATCCCTCCTCGCCGCGCGGCAGGCAGGGATCGATTCGGGACGACAGCCGGAGCCGTCGCCCGCTCCCCCCGCGCCGCCTCAACCCCAGCCCGTGCCCCAACCGGAGCCTGCGCCACCGCAACCCCTGCCGCAACCCGTGCCGATAGTGTGAGCGCTACCTCTAGCTGAAGATACTGACCCCTCCGGGCCCGACCAGCAGACCGACAACGATCAAGACGATCCCGAAGAGCACGCCACCACGGATGATGGTGATGATTCCGGCGATCACCAGGACCGCGGCGATGATCCACAGGATGGTTGCAGTGGCACCGTGCGCTGCTGCGATGATTTCCATGGTGTTCCTTTCGTGAGTGTCACGTGGCGGCTGCCACGGACGGTCGGATAACCTGAACGTCGACTTCCTCCAGGCTCGCGTCGACGACCTTGCCGGGACCCACCAGGATGAGCGCGCCGGCTAGCGAGCGGGCTGACGATCGCCCACATGAGCAGAACGTCCGTGTCCTCCGAACGTTCTGAATATCGTCGCAAGCGAGGCAGTGCAGGAGATATGGGGTCACGGGCCCTCCGTTGTGGCAGGTGATTCCGTGATCTCTCGCACGGTTTCGCCAACCTCTTGCATCGACTCGCCTGATTGCGCGATGTCTCCGAGGGAGACGACGCTGACGAACACGTCGTCGTCGGTCACGATCAGGCGTTTCACACGATTCGACGCCATCATCTTCTGCGCTTCCGCAACGGTGGCATCGGGCGAGATCGTGAAGAGGGACTTCCGCGTGGCGATCTCGCCCAGGGGGACCGACGTCGGGTCGCGCCGATCCGCGAGCACCCGAAGTACCAGGTCACGGTCCGTGACCAGCCCCAGGAGCGACCCATCCTCCTCGACGATCGGAACGACGCCGATATCGTAGGACGCCATCAAGCCGGCCGCGTTCGTCGCGTCCATGTCGGGACCCGCAGTCTTCGGTTCCTTCGCCATCACGTCTCGCACCTGTGTCATCATCCTGGCGCTCTACCCGCGCTCCCTGTGAACAAAACAACGGCGTTCAGCGGGGGAGATTCGTGGGTATAGAGGGTCGATGCGAACGACACCAAGGACCACACAACCCAGCCGGATCGCGATCAGAGCCGAGGAGATCAAGCGGTTCCTAGCTTCGGACACCGGTCGAACCGTTCGTCGAGTCACCGCCGCCGGGCTGGTGATCGGCTTTCCACTCGTGATGCGTATCCCCGTGCTGCGCCGTCATCCGATCCTTCGGGTGGCGGAGCTCCTCGGCGGCGTCGCGCTGATCGTCAAGCTCGCCGAGGCGATGCGCGACTGGGAGCCACGAACGCCGATCCGGCTCGACGTCGAATGACCGGGGCCCGGTTTCCCGTACGAGTCATCGGGGAACGGACGATGGGTTAGAGGCCCCGACAGGGGCAGAGAAGGGAGGAGATCGTTCATGACGGACGTCTGGACGTATCGAACCGGGTTGGGCGACACGACCGACCTCGACGGCTTCGCTGTACACGCCACTGACGGCGACATCGGTACGATCGACGAAGCGACCTACGATGTCGGGGCGGCCTATATCGTGGTCGACACCGGACCGTGGATCTTCGGTAAGAAGGTCATGATCCCGGCAGGTGCGATCAGCGGCGTCGACTTGGAGAAACGAGAGCTGTGGATAGCCTTGCCGAAGGATCGGATCAAGGGCTCGCCGGAGTTCGACGCGTCGCTCTACCAAGAGACGTCGTACCGCAACGACATCGCGTCCTACTACGGACCCTTCGAGTAGCAGACGAGGCGCTCGTCAGCTCGCTGCGGCCTCAACCCGGATCGAGGGCCGCGTGGCTTCGAGCGCAACGAGATCGAAGACCCGCCGGACCGCCGGACGGGCGTTCCGCAGGATCAGAGTGTCGCCATCGTGCAAACGGTCGGCGAGGACCAGCAGGGAGCGCACGCCGCTGCTGTCGATGAAGGCAAGCGCCTCCAGATCGAGCACAACATCTCCGTCACCGGCCACATCCTGCACTGCATCGAGGAACGCCTGCGTTTCGGCCACGTCGAGTTCCCCTTCGAGCCGGAAGGTTCGAGGATCCTGCCCTGCGGCGATTTGGAACGCCATCGACGGTCCCTTCGACGGTAAGTAAGGGGTGAGTGTTCGAGCTCACCCTACGGCACCGAGTGGGCACCGTCGACGCGGGGGGCCGGCGAACGGGCGGCCCCGATGGCGCGCTGCATCCGTACGGTCGTCCCCTCGGTGGACCGTTCGATCGCGATCGTATCCATGCACGCGCGGATCAGGAGCAGCCCGTACCCGCGCTCGGGCGCGCTCGGCTCTTCGCGCCAGGCTCCACGATCCCGAACCTCGATGGTCAGCGACGACGGGTCGGTCCATGCCTCCACGCCGACGCGGTGCTGACCGCGTCGACCGTGCTCGATGGCGTTCGCGACGGCCTCGTTTGTGGCCAGGACGATGGGCTCGATCTCGGTCTCGTCGAGGCCGCCCCGACGAAGCCAGCCGCCGAGCTCGGCCCTGAGCCCGGCGAGTTCGGCGGGATCGGGCTCCAAGATGACGGAGAAACGGTCGGCCGCCACGGCGGCTCGACACACGCACAGGAGCGCAACGTCGTCGTCCCTGTCGATCCCGTCGAGCATCCGCAGCACGATCTCATCGGTGCGCGACACCAGATCAAGACCGGCGGTGGCCGACAACGCACGCCCGAGGCGCTGGATCCCGCGGTCGATCACTTCACCGCGACGCTCCACGAGACCGTCGGTGTAAAGGGCGAGGGTCGCGCCGACGGCCAGATGGATGCTCGCATGCGCGCGCCTGCCGGTGGCGCCGGCCGCCAGCAGTGGGGAGCGCCCCTCCTCGAGCACGTCGACCTTCCCCGCGGTCTCGAGCAGCGGTGGGGGATGGCCCGCGCAGCAGTAGCGGAACTCGCCCGTGTCCTCGTCGAGTTCGCCGTAGACCACCGTCGACATGGCAGCGTTCGGAGTCCGCTCGGCGAACGCTTCGAGGCCGTCGAGCACCGCGGCCGGGCCGAGATTCTGCAGCGCCAGCGCTCGGAGCGCGCTGCGCAGCTGCCCCATCGCGGCGGCCGCTTCCAGGCCGCGTCCGACGACATCCCCGATGGCGATCGCGAGCCGGTTCGGGCTGAGGGCGATCACGTCGTACCAGTCTCCCCCCACCTCGAGGTTCGCCGCACCGGGTTCGTATCGGGCGGACACACTGAACGCCGGCGTCTGCGTCAGCTCTCGTGGCAGAAGACTGCGTTGCAGGACGCGGGCGACCTCTTGTTCCTGCACGAACAGGCGCGCGCGGTCCAGCGCCTGCGATGCCTGCGCGACCAGCGTGGTGAGGGCGAGCGACCCCGTCTCACCCGGGCCGGGTGGATCGAACGAGAGGTGCACGAACCCGATCGCGCCGGAGTCGTTCAGCAGCGGCACGGTCACCCACGAGCATGGGTCCGAGACCGCGTCCTCGATCGCGCCCGGGTATCGGGCGCGCAGCTGCTCGAGACTCCGGATGTGGACGAGGCCGCGCGATGCGATCGCGTCGTCGCCCGGCCAGCGTATGCCCGCCTCGATGCAGCGCGCCGCGTCGAGCAGGTCGGCCGCACCCGACCTGCGCAGGACGCGCTGGTCCTTGCCGTCTGCATCGACGACGCCGACGGTCGCCGAACGAGCCTGTAGGAGGCGGGCGCCCACACCGACCAAGACCTCGGCGACTTCGTTCATCGTCGTGGCGGCGGCGAACGCGGCCGCCACTTCCTGCATCCGCGTCGCACGCTCGGCAAGGTGCCGCTCCGATTCGAACAGTTGCGCACGTTCGAGGGCCTGCGCCGCGTGTTGCCCCATCGTCGTGGCGAGCTGTCGCTCCTGACGGTCTAACGCGTTCTCGCGCCGAAACAGCAGTCCGAGCACCCCGAGGACCGCTTCACCCTCGGTCACGAGAGGAACTGCGAGGACCGAGCCCGACCGGTGGTGATACGTCGCGGGGGCGTCCCGGAAGCGCCGGCGCCACTCCTCGCGGGTGGGGATCCAGACGGTCTGTCCCGTCCGGAACGCCTCGGCGACCGCGAGGGGGGCGTCTCGATCGATGCGGTCGGCGCCGTCCCACACCGAGTCCGTCTTTCCGTGCCGCGCGATCGGTGTCAGGAGCTCGCCTCCCGGCACGAATAACGCGACAGTCGTCGCCCCGAGCGACTGCATCACCTGGGCCACGATCGTCTCGGCGACCTCGTCGGCGCGGAGCCGTGGTGTCAGGGCCGCCGTCACACTCTGGAGCCGTCCGAGCCGAGACAGTGTGCGTTCGAGCGTTGTCCGGGTGGTCAGTTCGGCCTCGTCGGCGCGCGCGCGATCCAGCGCTTGCGCGAAGGACCCGGTGATCGCATCGAGCAGATCCCATTCCCGTTGCTGCAGCCGGTGCGGGGCGGAATAGTTGATCGCGATGATCGCGACGAGTTCCCCGTTCACCTCGACCGGCAGGACGACGCTCGCATGGATCCCCAGGGCCTCGGCGGTCGATATCCGGTCCGGATACCGGGCGACGAGCTCCTCACGCGAAGCGAGTTCGACCGGCGCCGACCGAGCCACCGCGTCCGCCAAGGGGCCACCTGCGACCGGGACCCGTTGGATCCATTCCATCGACGCAGTCGGATACCCACGCGAAGCCAGCAGCACCGCGTCGCCGTCCTCGATCGCGCCGACATATCCCATCGACGCGCCCAGGAGGTCAAGACTCTCCAGGAGCGTCTCGGCCATCTCGTTCGTCGTCCGATCGCGGGCGAGCCCCTGTGTGATCGCCTGCAGGGCTCGCTCCCGGACGAGCGAGCGTTCCAGATCGGCCAGGTGGTGCGATCGCTCCAGCGCGACGCCGGTCTGACGCGCGATCGTGCGCAGCAGTTCGAGCTCGCCGGCATCGAACGGCTGCGGCCGGGCGCGCGTGACGTTCAAGACTCCCTGCGGGCCACCGCGCCCGGGGATCTGCAGGAACACGACCACGTGATACGGAAGCGAGCGGATGCGTTCCGCGCGTTCGGGGAATCGCGCCGCCATTTCGTCTTTGGAGCTGAATACGCCCGCCTCGTTGGCGCTGAGCACCGCCTCGAGGAAGCCGCCCGGATCGTCGATGGGCGAGCCACGCTCGGGGGTGAGGTCTTTCGGGTAGCCAACGACCGCCCCGACGACCATCCTGCCGTCGTCGATCAGGACGATTGCGCCGGCCGTCGCGTCGACCGAAGCCATCGCGCCCGCGCAGCCGATGTGCGCGATCTCGTCCTCGGTCGAGGCTTCGGCCAGATCGCCCGAGATCTGCTGCAGTATCCGGGTCCGGTGTTGCGAACGGCGTTGTGACTCGAACAGCTGGATCCGATCGAGCGTGCGTCCCGCGCGGTTCGCGAGTTCGCCCAGATACCCTTCTCGCGGGGCGCGGTCATCATCCAGCGCAGGACGCGCGAGCACGAGCGCTCCGATCGTGCCTCGTGCCCCGGGCAGCGGCAGCACGATGCCGTCGCGCCATGCGCTGCGCCCATCGCGGAGGAGGCTCGAGACGGCTCGTGCCGTGTCGCCGTCGATCCATCGTTCGGCCGCGTCCCCTTCGAAGCCGCGCGCGTGCTGGGACTCGAACGTCCCGTCCGCCTGTACCGTCCCGATGATCCCGAGCGGGACATCAGCCGCACCCATCGCCTCGTCCAATGCGGTGACGAGCAACTCGCTGCTCTCCGTTGCCCGTGCCAGCGCTTCTTCCAACGCGAGCAGTCGCGCGGGGGTCTCCGCGGCACCCAGTCCCGGGGATTCGTCCGTGTACGCCATCGCCTCCATCCTGCCTGGGTCGGGTTACCGCGACAAACCATGCATGCGCCAGTGGCCCAGCGGGTAACAAGCCCTGTGAGCGTGAGAGGCACGCTCGGAGGAACGGGAGGTGCGAAACATGTTCGATGCGACATCAGGGATCAGGGAAGGCATCGCCGACGAGGGCGCCGCGCTGCGCGATCGATCCATGGATTGGCGACGTCGTCGCCTGCAGCACAAGGTGGAAACGCTGCACGACGAGCTCGACCGGGAGCGGGAAGCCCGACGCGCACTGGCCGACGCGATGGGAAATACGGGACGCGGCAAGCGCCGGTATGGCTTCTTGCGCCTGCTCGTGATCGGCGGCGGCGCATACATCCTAGGCTCCCGCGCCGGCCGAGAGCGCTACGACCAGATGACGGGCTGGGTCCGAAACGTACGTGGGCGGGTCATGACCACCGCACGCGGCGTGCAGGACGAGGCCGCTCAAACGGTCGTGCAGGTGCGCGATGTGGCGGTCGACACGGCCCGCACCGTCGCAGGTGACGTGAAAGGCACTGCGGCGCAGGTGCGAGATGACGCGGCCGTGGGAGCGCGCCGTGTGACCGCCGAAACCAGCGATGCCGCGCAGCGTCTGAAGAAGGAACTGGCTCCGAGCGCTGATTCGAAGGATGTTTGACGAGCCGGTTTTTGAGGAGGGCTCGAAACACGCATCTCACGCATGAAGACACCGACACGTGGGGGTCGGACGGACGGCGGAACGCTTCTCCGACGTCCGTCCGGCCTCACGCCAACCACACGGACCACCGAGGAAAGGGGAACTTAGATGGGCGAGAAGATGGACAAGGCGAAGGGTCACGCCAAGGAAGCCGCCGGCGACCTCACGGACGACAAGGACCTGGAGCGCGAGGGCAAGATGGATCAGGCCGGAGGCTCGGTCAAAGGCGCTGCAGATACGGCGAAGGACAAGATCGACGAAGGCGTCGACGCCGTGAAGCGGCACACGACCGACCGCTGAGCATTCGGCGAAGCACGCACTGCGCGAGGAGCCCGGGCCGAGAGGCCTGGGCTCTTCGTGTTGTACGATTCGAGCGCCGTGGTGGCGATTCGTTGAGCTCGTAACACCGTGCGATCGCTTGGTGCAACCAACGAATCGGTCACATGACACGATCGGTCTGTGTCGAAGATACGAATCTTGTTCTCTGCGGTCTGCTCTGAGAAGAGGCCGTCGGGAGACGCCTTCGACAGGAGCGCCCGCAGATCGCCTTCGAACCGGTCGAGTTGATCGCCGAACAGATGCGGCGCTGAGCGCGAGACCGCATAGACCGAGGCGATGACGTCATCGACGCTGCGAGTGATCACACGGTCATCGGCTGCCGTGAGCGTTCGCGGCCTTGCGAACCCCGCCTGCATCAGCACTTCTTCTTCATCGGAAGGAGTTCCTTCCGGCAGCACCCCCTGCCCCGCCCGACGAATGGACCCGAGATAGCGGTCAACGAGCTGCGTGATCGCTTCGTTGGGGGGAGAGGGGTGCGGCAGTGGCTGATCGGTCTCGACTCCGCTCACTGTCCAGGCGCTGAGAAGGGCCAGGCTGCCGCGCGCTGGTTCCAGCATGCCGCGAACCGCGCTCGCGACGTGTTCCCGGTCCATCCAATGGAACGACTGAGCGAACGTGACGAGCCGAAATGTTCCAAGCCCTGCGGGTAGCTGTTCGGCGCGCAGGTGTCGCCAACGGGCGTTGGTGCAGCCTCGACGTCGACTCTCTTGCTCCGCCTCGCTCACCATGTCTTGGTCGGCGTCGATACCCACGACCTCTTCGAAGATCGGAGAGAGCTCGCACGGGATGATGCCCGGCCCGGTACCAACATCAAGGAGACGACCGCTCCCATCGAGACCCAGCGCATCCGTGAGCGTCTGCGCCAGAAGGGGAGAGTACGGAAGTCGCCCTGCGAGGTAATACGGAGCGCTGCCGACGTACAGGGTCGGATCCCATTCCCAACTCTTCAAGCAACGACCCCCCTCCGCTCGCGATGATGCCCCACTCACCCGACGACGGCTCACTGCTGTGACTGGTCCCACAACGATCAAGTGCGCGTTCCGTCAGGGGGTCGGGGCCGGCGACGGCATCGTTGAGGGCACCACGGGTGCCGAGGTGCTGCCGGAGCCGACGGGCGTCGCAGCCACATCGGACGCGGGGATCGCCACAACCGTGCACCCGGCTGTTTGCGACGTCAAAGGCGTGCAGTTGGGCGCCGCTGTCTGTTCGGTGCCGACCGAGATGGCAAGGAAGTCGTCGCCAGGTCGCATCGAAAGCGACTGCACCGTCTCGCTCGTCCCAACTTCGGTGGCAAGCTCCGAAAGCTGCGCGACGCCGACACCGGGCGCGTCGGTGCTCGCGAACGAGGTGACGAGGATCGCGATCGCTTCGTCCGGGGTCG
Source organism: Actinomycetota bacterium (assembly GCA_040004125.1). Taxonomy (GTDB): domain Bacteria; phylum Actinomycetota; class UBA4738; order UBA4738; family HRBIN12; genus AC-51. The sequence continues at coordinate 16,257 of JBDUBL010000005.1, read as the reverse complement.
CGTTCGCGACATCGACCTGGATCGTTGCGAGGACGGGAGACGTCGCGGTGTGGAATGTCACGGATGCACTCGAAGTGGGTTCTGCGTCGGTACCCAACGCGGGGCCGATCCCAGTGACCAGCGATAGCCCGAACAGCACGGCGGAGATCGCGCACGCCCACCCGAACATCGAGATCCGATCCGCGTAGCTACGTCGTGCCACGAAGATATCGTTCGGATTCGTGTCCGGATCGCGCGTCGCGAACTGCGGGAGCAACCCGAACGCCACGGCCGAGATCCCGAGCACGAGAGATACACCGAGCCATACGGCGTGTTCCCGGGCGACGACCGCCAGCGCTCCCGAGGCCCAGGCGCCGAGGAGGATCGCCGTCGCGATCAGCAGCTCCGAGGCCACGAGAAGGCTCGCGCCACGTTCGGCGCGGGCCAGCTCGGCAGCGGGGAAGAGATCGCCTGGCGCGGTCGTCTCAACCGATTCATCGAGCCCCGCGGCCGGCGTGCCGTACAGGACCACCGGCTCGCGGCCCTCGAGGCCGGTGAACATGACCAGGTGCATGGCTTCGCCGGTCTCCGTCACGGGGCAGGGAACGATCACGCGCCACGGCGTCTCTGCGACGACGTCACCCACCGTTGCGTGCGGGGCCGTACGGATGGCATCGATCATGCTCGCGTCGCTGCTGCCGGCGACCGCGATGGCCGCCGCGAGCTCGTGCAGATCGAAGATTCCTTGAGGGATGACCCGCAGGCGAGGCTGCACCTTCCTGAGGAGGTCGGTCCCCCCAGCCGTCTCCGGGACGGCGTCCCCTAGGAAGATGACATCATCGGCCGCGTGGGCGCCCCTCGGATCGCCCGCTGGACCGGCCGCGAGGCGATCGAGCAGCGACGGGTCGCGCCGGAGGTCGTCCCATTCATATCGTCCACGGGGGCGACCCGTCGATCGTTCCGATACCAGCACAACGGGCAATGGCGTCGGCTCGGACTCGCCCGTGAGAAACCGCTCGATACCGACGCGTCGATCGGCCGCCGTCCCCGGCATCGAGATGGCGTGTTCGATCAGGTCTTCGGTCACGGCCAGATACACGCTCGGCCTGGGCACGAGGGATCGCTCGAGTCGCACGCTATCCGTCAGGTCCACCGGCACGCGCTTGCCGTCGCGGCGGTGGGAGTCGTCGATGCAGAGATATCTGGTCATGCCGGCGGCCTACCCGCTGGCCATTCGGCCCAAACAAGGTGGATTCACCCTCGAGGCGCGCGCCCCGCCTTGGCGTTGACCTCCGTTTCGGAAACGATGCGCTCGACGATCTCCCCGGGCAGGTCTTCGTCCTCGCGCGTCTTCGCCTCCTCCTGTTGATTCACCTCGACGCGAGCCGCTTGCCATGCCGACCAGTGTCCCGACACCAACGCCCACAATGACAGCGCGGCGACGTAGGTCACGCTGCTGATCCAATGCGTCGCGATCGAGACCGGGATCATGACCAGCCAAAAGATCGTGAGCCATCCGTTCACCCGTCGCATGAAGACCGGGTCACCCTGGATCGAAGCCCAGAGGGACTTCACCACACGGCATCCACCTCCATGAACGGAGCGTTCCCCTCTGGGAGGGGCGGCAAACCTTGGTCGCGACGCGGTTTCCTCGGGGGCACAAGGGGTATGGCAGGGGGATGCGCATCAGGAAGCGGGCCCGACTCGACCCGTCTCAGATCTCGGATCGCCGCGGCATGTCGTCCGGCGCGCCCGTCGCCGTTGGCGGTGGCGTGCTCGGCTTGATCATCACCGTGATCCTCTTGTTGACCCAAGGGGGGTCGGGAGGATCGGCAGGTCAGCCCGGCGATCAGACGCCGGGCGGTGATCTCGCTGGATGCCAGACGGGTGCGGACACGCGACAGAGCGAGGACTGCCGAGTCGTCGCGTACGTCAACAGCATCCAGGAATATTGGGGCGGTCAGGTCGGTGGGTACCAACGCGCACAGACGGTGTTGTTTACGGATCGCACCTCGAGCGCGTGCGGCCCCGCGACCACCCAGGTGGGACCGTTCTACTGCCCGGCCGACGCGCACGTGTACCTCGACCTGGGGTTCTTCCAGGAGCTCACCCAGAAGTACGGTGCGCAGGGTGGGCCGCTTGCCCAGGCCTACGTCCTTGCCCATGAGTACGGGCACCACATACAGGACTTGATGAACACCCTTGATCGGGTTCAGGGCAGCAGTGAGGGGCCACAGAGCGATTCCGTTCGCCTCGAGCTTCAGGCGGATTGCTACGCCGGCGTCTGGGCGGCCAACGCCGTCGCGACGGGGTTCGTGACCGCCATCACGGAAAGCGATGTGGCCGACGCGCTGAGCGCCGCCGCCGCCGTGGGCGACGATCGCCTCCAGCAGGAGTATCAGGGCCAGGTCAACCCGGAAACATGGACCCACGGGTCCTCGGAGCAGCGACAGCAGTGGTTCCTGACCGGCTATCGCACCGCGGATCCGTCCGCCTGCGACACTTTTCGCAGTCCGATCTGAGGGGGCGTTCGGTCCTTACGCGACGTCGGTCGTCTTGGGCAGCATGCGCATGTGCACGGTCGTGCCGAGGTCGTCGTTCCCAAGCTCCACGTCGTTCATCAGCGATCGCATCAGCACCATACCGTGACCGCGATGGGGCTCGGGTTTGCGCTCGAGTAGTCGCCCCTGGTCACCGACCTCGGCAACCAGGGAGCCGTCGCGACTCGCCGTGAGGCTGAGATCGACCTTGTCCCCCGCGAGCGAGCCGTGCTCGACGGCGTTCGTGAGCGCCTCCCAAACGCACAACACGACCCCGTCCCTCGCTGCGTCGTCGGCGCCGATCCCCTCGAGCCACTCGCCGATCTCGGCGCGGAGCGGCCTGATCTCGTCCTGATCCGCCGGCACCGACCGCGCCAAGCCTGCTTCACCGGCGGCCGGGCCCACGAAACGACGGGGCCGGCCCGGTGTGTTCGCGTCTTGATTGATCGTTCCCATCGGCGGTCCCGCCTCAGAGGAGCCTCCGCGATTCCGCGGGGCGAAGCGACGGCGTCGGCTACGTGTTCGACGCCGCCATGAGCGCTTCCTTGCGTTCGGCCATGGCGGCACCGAGGGCGTCGAGTTCCTCCTGCTCGAACACCTGGCGAGCCTGGGCGAACATCGTGTCCTCTTCCTCCTCGATGTGGTGCTCGAGGTTCTCCTTCATGACGGTGAACTTGGCGGTCCAGGTCTCGTCGCTGACCTCGAGCTCGAACATCTCGCCCATCACGGTGTCGACGACGTGATGCTCCTCGTAACCCTCCAGCGCGATATCGCGCGTCTTGGGGTGGTCCTTGAGGGCCGGGTAGAAGATCTCTTCCTCGATCGTCTCGTGTATCTCGAGATCGCTTCGAAGCTTCGTGAAGACCTGCTCGCGGGTCTTGATGGCCCGCTCCGTGGTGTCCTCGAGTTCCGCGAGCATCGTCTTGACGTGATCGTGATCCTTGGTGAGCAGCTGCAATGCGTCCATCCGTTTCCTTTCGGGTCAGTGCTCGTCGACAGGCAGGATCTCCCCGTCATGGTCATCCATCAGATGGGCGACAAGCTGTTGCTGGGTGGGGAACGTCACGCCACAGATGTGGCAGGTGCCGACTTCGCCGTCGCCGCGCTGCTCTGTTCGCTCGGTCACGGGATCTCCTCTCGTTGCTGTGCACTCAACCCTGCCCCGGCGACCGTGTCGTCAAACCTCGGACCCGGTTCGGCCGCGGTTGTTGCTGCGGCCTGTGCGGGTGCGGCAAAGCGCATCACGCGTCCACCGAACGCGATCGCGCACAGCGCGACCCAGGACCATCCCAAGACGAGCCCACCGATCGTGTCCGACACCCAATGCACGCCGAGGAACACCCGGGAGCAGGCGACCGCCACCGCGAGCCCGACCGCCACGCCCGTCAGCACCATACGGCGTCTCGGAGTCCCATCTCGTCCGAGCACGATGGCGATGGCAACGAACGTGGCTGCGGCCGCGGTCGTATGGCCGCTCGGAAACGATGGGCCGGAGAAGCCGGCCAACGGCCGCAGGTCGGGTCGTGCGCGCTGCACCGCACCCTTGATCAGGTCCGAGAGCACGAGCTGGCCCACGATCACGATCGTGAGGAACAGCGGGATCGCGCGGCTGTGCCAGCGCCACAGCGAGTACGCCGCCGCAAGCACGCCGAGGATGACGATGGTCGGGGTCGCGGCGAACGCCGTCACCACACGAAGGGCGGCGATGGACGTCGACGTCATCCGCGGATCGCTCCAGCTCGCCACCGCCCGATCGACTTGGACCAGCCCCGACTGGGTGCGCACCATGTAGACCAGGAGGCCGATCACGATCCCCGCCCCGATCGTGGCGAGGAGACCGAGGGTAAGCGCCAGTCCGGTCGCGACGCCCCGCTCGAACCTCGAGTCGAGGAATCCCCGGATCGATCGGCGTCGACCGAGGCCCTCGCCGATCGCTTTCGTCGCTGACAGCGCGGGGTCCGAACGCGGCGCCGCGCGCACGGCCAGCGCCGCGAGCGAGCCCGCGATGAGGCACACCGCCGCAACCACCACCAACACGACCACAGCCACCTCCGATCAGAAATGTGAGGCCATGGGTTTACCCGAGGGGGCCGAGAGGGAAACGAAGACCCATGGATAACATCGAGTACCGCAGCGAGTACGACGGGGCGTCGGATGCCCCCTCCGTGTCGGGATCCGTCCTCGAGCCGCGGCCCGCGGGGCCAGCGTCTCGATTCGCCCGGCATTTCCACAGGCCCATCAGCGCATGGGCTGCAACCACGTTCCTGGGCTGGATCGTGATGGCATCGATCCTCATCGGCCTCGGTCTACTGCTGGTGAGCGAGTTCCTGCAGGACGGCGTTGGCGCGTGGGATCGCTCCGTTGCTACGTGGTTCGTGGCCCAACGAACCGACGCTCTGAACTCGGTCACCGCCGTCGGTTCGATGATGGGGTCCACCTTCGTCGTGATCGGGATCGCCGTCGTCGTGGGCATCGTGCTGGCGTTCCGCCGTCACTGGCTGGCTATCGGCTTCCTGGCCGCGGCCCTCCTGATCGAGGTCGGCGCATTTCTGGCGACCGCGTTCGTCGTCAGCCGGCCTCGGCCCGCGGTGCCCCAGCTCGACGTCGCGCCGCCGACCTCGTCGTTCCCGTCGGGGCACACCGCTGCCGCGCTGGTGCTGTATGCGAGCCTGGCCATCATCGTGTGGACACTCACCGATTCCCGCGTGTTGCGGTTCCTGTTCGGCGCCCTCGCCGTGCTCGTGCCGATATTCGTGGCCCTGTCACGGCTCTATCGGGGCATGCACCACGCTACCGACGTGCTCGGCAGCGTCGTCCTCGGGCTCGGTGCCCTGGTCTGCGCGGTCATCGTGACGCGGGTAACCACCGCGGCGACCGTTACGCGTGTACGACAGCACGCGGAAGCCTCGCCGGAGACCAGCACCATGGAACCCGGGGTGTCGGTGTGACCTCGATCGCCGTACTCGCACACTCGGCCAAGACCTTCGATGGCGGTCTGCCCGCCCTGCGTCAGACGCTTTCGAGCTATGGATTCGATGACCCCAGGTGGGTCGAGGTGATGAAGGCCAAGAAGATCCCCAAGGAGGCACGCCGGCTGCGGGACGAAGGGGTCGACCTCCTCTTCGTGTGGGGTGGCGACGGATCGGTGCAGCGCGCATTGGACGCCGTGGCCGGCAGCGGTGTGCAGGTCGCGATACTTCCCGCGGGTACGGCCAATCTCTTCGCAACCAACATGGGCATCCCAAAGGACCTCGAGGAGGCCGTTCGAGTCGGGTTGCACGGCGCTCGACGAACGATCGATCTTGGCAAGACCAACGGCGAGCATTTCGGTGTGATGTCCGGGGCAGGTCTGGACGCCTTCATGATCCGCGACGCTGAGGCCGGCGGGTTGAAAGATCGGATCGGCTCACTCGCCTACGTCTTCTCGGGTTCGAAGAACCTTTCACGGGACCCGGTGCGCATGCGCATCGAGGTCGACGGGAAGCGATGGTTCGACGATCGAGCCAGCTGTGTGCTGGTGGGCAACGTGGGAGACGTGATCGGAGGCATCTCGGCCTTCCCCGACGCGCAACCGGACGACGGTGTCCTCGACATCGGGGTCATCACCGCCGAGACGGGTCTGGATTGGCTCCGGACCCTGTCTCGTTCGGTGGTGAGCGACCCCGCGAAGTCGCCCTTCATCCAAGCGGCCACCGGCAAATCCTTCGACATCCGCATGAAAGAGCCGCTGCCGTATGAGATCGATGGCAGCGAGCGCGGTATGACCAGGCGCATCAAGACCAAGGTGAAGCCTCAAGCGATCACCGTCTGTGTGCCGGAAACGGAGACGACATGAGCACCGCGAACAAGGTCCCGGAGACCTGGAACCTCACCGGCGACGACGCGACGGAGACCTTGGCCAACGTCGGTCGGGGGGCTCTGATGCGCGACGCGTTCCTCCGCTTGCGATGGGCCGATGGGTTCAGCCACGCGCGCTCGATGGCGTATGCGACCACCCTGATCTTCGTCCAAGGGGTCATCGCGCTGGTCGGCCTGGCCAGCGTGCTCGGTGCCGGTGGCGCGCGCGACCTGATCGTGAACACCTTGCGCGCCGTCGCGCCCGGGCCGACCGGACAGGTGCTGACCGAGGCGGCCGGGCAGGCCCGGCAGGCCGGGTCCTCTCACCCCGTTGCGCTGATCCTGGGAACGATCGGCGCCACATTTACGGCGGCCGTCTTGATGGGCCAGATCGAACGCGCGCTGAACCGGATCTATGGCGTCGAGCAGGATCGTCCCACGATGCATAAGTACGTCCGAGCAGTCCTGCTCGCCCTTAGCGCGGGTCTCGTGCTGGTGGTCGCGGTGGTCGCGCTGGCACTCGGCAGAGACATCGGCGCCTCTATCGGCAGCCCCACCGTGGCGACGATCTGGTCGATCGTGCGCTGGCCCCTAGCGCTGGTGCTGCTGGGGATGGGCACGGCCCTGCTGTTCCGTCACGCGCCGAAGCGTCACCAGCCCGGCTGGTCGTGGCTCGCGTTCGGGGCGGCCGTGTCGGTCGTGCTCCTGCTGCTCGTCACGGTCGGCCTCGATGTGATGTTCGGTTTGAGCTCGACGTTCGGGGCGACCTACGGCCCGCTCGCGGGGATCGTCGCGCTGATGTTCTGGGCGCTCGCGGCTTCGGTGTCGTTCCTCTACGGCGCGGCGCTTTCCGCCCAGCTCGAGGCGGTGCGCGCGGGTGTGGCCACGCCGCAGGACGCGAGCAAGGCACGCGACGGGGCCGGAGAGCCCGCAACGCTCAGCGCCCGATGAACGCGTCGGTCACCGATCGAACCGCAACGGTGCGGCGCACCCTCGAGGGCATCATCGGCGTGCCCATGACCGAGGGCAACCACGTCTCGATCCTTCGCAACGGCGACCAGATCTTCCCCGACATGTTGGAGGCCATCGCGGGCGCCCAACACACGATCGATTTCCTCACCTTCGTGTATTGGAGCGGCGAAATCGGCACGCGGCTCGCCGAGGCGATGTCCGAGCGCGCGCGCGCGGGTGTCCGTGTGCGCGCGCTGCTTGACGGCTGGGGGTGTCATCCGATCGATCGGCCGCTGGTCGATGAGATGCAGGAGGCCGGCGTTCAGGTGCGGTGGTTCCGGCCGTTGAAGCAGTTCGAGCCGCATAAGATGAACCACCGTACGCACCGCAAGGTGATGATCGTGGATGAGTCGATCGGGTTCACCGGCGGGGTGGGCATCGCCGACGAGTGGCAGGGCGACTCGCGCAACGTATCGGAGTGGCGCGACACGCACTTCCGGGTGGTTGGACCCGCGGTCGACGGACTGCGCGCCGCCTTCCTCGACAACTGGGCCGAGACCGACGACGTCCTCTTCGACATGCGTGTGGACCGTTTCCCGATACAGGAGCAGCCGGGATCCTCGGTGATCCAGTGCGTGCGGGGTGCGTCGGAGGCGGGAATGAGCGACGTCTCCACGCTCTTCAACGCGTTGCTGCAGCTTGCCGAGCAGCGGGTTCGGATCGCCACGGCTTACTTCGTGCCCGACTCGGCGATGACGCAGCGGCTATGCGCGGCGGCAGATCGCGGTGTCGAGGTCGAGATCCTCTTGCCCGGCCCCAACGCCGACAAGCGCTTCGTGCAGCTCGCGGGAGAGGCGGCTTTCGCGGAGCTCCTCGAGCACGGGATCAGCATCTGGTACTTCCAGCCCTCGATGTTGCACGCCAAGGTGATGACGGTCGACGGGATCCTCGCGATGGTGGGCTCGGCCAATGTGAATGCGCGGTCGACCGAGCTGGACGAGGAGATCAATCTCGTCGTTTTGGATCCCGAGGTCGTGACCGCGCTCGACGAGCACTTCGACGACGACCTCGGTCGCAGCGATGCCGTCACGCGAGGAGATTGGGAGGATCGCTCGCTCACGCAGCGTGTCTTGGAGGGCCTCACCAAGCCCCTGCATCATCAGGTGTGACGGCGCTCGGCGCGCTCGGCCTCCGTCTCGGCGGCGAGCGCCTCGGATTCCGCCGCCGCATGGTCGCGTTCGAGTTGCTCCAGGTGGACGCGTGCGTCTGCGACCTGCCGCGCCAATCGGTCGGCGGTGGCGCGGCGACCGGTGGCGGCCTTCCGCGTCGCGTCCCGCTCCTTCCGCAGACGCGCGACTCCCGTTCGTGTGCTCGCGCTCCTCGGCACCGGATCCGTCGAGCCCCCGGGAAGCACGGCGATCGACGGCATGTCCCCGAAGCCGAGGCCCGCGGCGACCGCCGGCGCCTTCTCCAGCGTTCCCGACGCGAGCGACGCTCCGATCGCCATGTCGGTCGATGCCGTTTCCAGAGCCGATGTGAGCACATCTGCCTGTCCCGCGCCGCGGTGGCCCGCCTCGTCGAGGATCGCGATCGCGGCGTTGCGCGACCGGGCCACCGCGTCGCGACGAGCCGTGGCTGCAGCCCGGAGTTCCTCCGCGCCGCTCGGCTTGCCCGCGAGCGCGGTCTGTTGCGCGGACCGGAGATCTCGACCTGCCTCGAACAACGTGGCCAGCGCGTCGGGGTCGCGCACGGCGAGTTGGTTCAGGGCCCACACCACGGCGGTCGGTTTGCGCAGCGCCTTCACGGCGGCGGCATCGTCATCTCGGCCCTCGTCGCGCAGCCGTCGCACGAGGGCGTCGCGCGCGGCGACGAACCGCTCGGGGGCGAAGCGGAAGAGCTCGACGGCGTCCTCGGGCAGGCCCACGCGCATCGCTAGCGCCGGCCTGGCCGCGGGATGTCCGAAGGTCCCGCCGCCGCGCGATCCACAACCGCGTCTTGCACGCCGGCCGCGACGCGCGACGCCGGGATCGACTGGTCACGCTGCACGAGCATCCGCACGGGACGGGCCTTCGAGGCGCCCGTCGCGACCCACAGGATCTGTCGTGCGCGATCGAGCGCGGGGAACGTCAGCGTCATCCGCCGCCGGCCTTGGTAGGGGTCCGTTGAAGCGACGTCTCGGTCGGCGACGTCCAACACCGGGTCGCCGGGGACGAGCGACGCCGTGTGCCCATCCGCCCCGAGCCCGAGGTGGACGACGTCGAACCGTTCGGGCAGCGTCGCGGCGTACGTCCGGGCGGCGGCCTCGAGCGCCGCGTCATCGCCCGGATCCACCTCATCCACGGGCATGGGGCGCACGTGCGGGCGGCCTTCCTCGGGCAACGATCCCAGGAGGTGCGTCAGGCCGCGATCTTCGTGCCCACGCGGTGCGATCCGCTCGTCGACCTGCCAGATGCCCAGAGCGCTCCAGGGGACGTCCTCGTCCGCGAGGGCCGCGAACATCGCCCACGGTGTGGTGCCGCCGGACACAGCGATCTCGCACGAGCCTCGGGCACGCACTGAGTCCCGACACGCGGTTGCGAGGAGGGCGGCGGCCCGACGCGCCGCGCGCGGCGCATCGTCCCGCACGTCGACCGAGATCCGGACCGACGCCGGGTCCACTCATGTTCCCTTCTCGACGTGACCACCGAATTCCTTGCGCATCGCCGACAGGATCCGGTTCGCGTATTCGGCCTCGCCCCGTGAGTCGAACCGGGCGAACAATGCCGCCGACAGCACGGGGGCCGGCACGCCCTCTTCGATCGCGGCGATCGCGGTCCATCGCCCCTCGCCCGAGTCGCTGACCCGCCCGGCGAAACCCTCTAGCTGGGGCGACTCGTGCAAGGCGGCGGCAGCCAGGTCGAGTAGCCACGACGAGACGACGCTGCCGCGACGCCACACCTCGGCGACATCGGCGACGTCGAGCGAGAAGCGGTACCGCTCCGGGTGTTCCAGCGGTGTCGTCTCGGCATCCAAGGCCCTGGCCCGCGCGCCGGCATCGGCGTGGTGCAGCACGTTCAACCCCTCGGCGAGCGCGGCCATCAGCCCGTACTCGATCCCGTTGTGCACCATCTTGACGAAGTGCCCGCTCCCGACCGGTCCGCAGTGGAGGTAGCCCATCTCGGCGGCGGCAGGTGTTCCGCTGCGGCCACGGGTCCGTCTCGCCGCCTCGAGGCCGGGTGCGAGGGACACGAACAGCGGTTCCAGCCGCTCGAAGACCTCGTCCTCTGCGCCGACCATCAAACAGAACCCGCGCTCCAACCCATAGACCCCGCCCGAAACGCCGACGTCCACGGCGTGGATGCCGCGGGCGGCGAGGGTCTCCCCTCGGCGGAGGTCGTCCACATAGTGGGTGTTGCCCCCGTCGATGATCGCGTCGCCCGGGGCCAAGAGGTCCGACAGGTCCGAAACGGCCCGCTCGGTGATCTCGCCCGCGGGCAGCATCACCCACACGTTCCGCGGGGTCGGCAGAGCATCGACGAGCGCGGCAAGCGAGCCAGCGCCGGTCGCGCCCTCCCCGCGAACCGCTTCGACGGCGGTCGGATCGACGTCGAAGCCCGCGCAGCGGTGGCCGTCGCGGAGCAGGCGGCGGACCAGGTTGGAGCCCATCCGGCCGAGCCCCACCATCCCAATGTCCGTCGGCCGATCCGTCGTCACGGGGCTCCGCTCCTCATAGCGGACCATGCTAGGCGAACGAAGCCGTAGCCTGGGGGCATGCGAGGACAGGCCGCAGCACGGCGAGGCAACGGGCGTTCGGATGCCCTCGTGCTTTTCGGTATCACGGGCGACCTCGCATACCAGAAGGTCATCCCTGCCCTGCAAGCCATGGTGCAGCGCAAGGATCTCGACGTACCCGTGATCGGCGTCGCCCGGTCGGGGTGGAGCCGCGCCACGCTGCTGGATCGGATGCGAGCCAGCCTCGAGGAACACGGCGGCGTCGATGCCGCCGCGTTCGCGAAGCTGACGTCCTCGTTCGAGTACGTGGATGGGGACTACACCGATCCGGAGACCTTCGGTCGCCTGCGCGCAGCCCTCGGCGCCGCCAAACATCCCCTGTACTACCTGGCGATCCCGCCGTCGTTGTTCGAGCCGGTGATCGAGCACATCGAGAGCGCCGGGTCTGCCGAGCACGCGCGTGTCGTGATCGAGAAGCCATTCGGTCGCGACCTCGCGTCGGCCCGGCAGCTCAACGCGGTGATCCGCCGGGTCTTCCCGGAAGAGGCGATCTTCCGGATCGATCACTTCCTCGGGAAGGAGCCGGTGCAGAACCTCGCGTACTTCCGGTTCGCGAACTCGTTCTTGGAGCCGCTGTGGAACCGCAACCACGTGGACAGCGTGCAGATCACGATGGCGGAGAAGTTCGGCGTGCGCCAGCGCGGTCAGTTCTACGATCAGGTCGGGGCGATCCGCGATGTGGTGCAGAACCATCTGCTCCAGGTGCTCGCGCTCGTCGCGATGGAGCCGCCGAGCGGGTTTGACCGCGACGTGTTCTTGACCGAGCGGATCCGCTTGCTGAAGGCGATCCGTCCGTTGACCCCGGACGACGTCGTCCGCGGGCAGTTCGACGGGTATCTGGGGTCCAAGGGGGTCGATCCGCGATCGACCGTCGAGACCTATGTCGCGCTCCGCCTGGCCGTCGAGACGTGGCGATGGGCGGGTGTGCCGTTTTACATCCGGGCCGGGAAACGGATGGCGGTCACCGCGACCGAGGTCCTGGTGGAGCTGAAGCGGCCGCCGCGGGATGTGTTCGGCGAAGCCGGGGCGGCGCATCCGAACCACGTGGTGTTCCGCCTCGGTCCGGACGTGGACATCTCGTTGGGCGCCCGCACGAAGCTGCCGGGGGATCGGATGGCCGGCCAAGACGTCGAGCTCGTCGCCGAACATCGCCTCGCCGAGGAGGTGTCGCCGTACCAACGGTTGTTGACCGACGCGATGGAAGGCGACGCGGAGTTGTTCTCTCGCCAAGACATCGTCGAGCGGTCCTGGGAGATCGTCGATCCGGTGCTGGGCGACGCGACACCCGTGCATACGTATGCGAGCGGATCGTGGGGGCCAGCACGGGCGGACCTCCTGATCGATGGCGCCGGTGGCTGGCACAACCCCGATCCTCGCGGGCCAAATCATCGGGATTGACCCGGGCAACTTCTAGACGCACGATCCCGACTCGGTGTCATAGACCACCGACAGGTCGCCCCGGAGGATGCGCACCTCTCCGCCGCTGGGGCTTCGCCACTGCAGCCGCAGGTCGTTGACGTGCACCGCCGCCGACTGGTTGGGCTCGACCCATTCGAACGAGAACGAATCGGGTCCGCCACCACTCGGAACGAACCGGGTCCGACCGGGCTCGCTGGTGCCCGTCTGTGCGCCTACGTTCGTGCTCACGATGCGGAACTCGACCGGCGGCCCCGACACGACCGCGCTCACGTCGATCGCGATCGGGTAGATCGATGCGGGGGAATCACCAAGCCCTGGCACGTTCGAGAAGGTCTTCGAGGATGTCGTGACCATGCTCTGTTGCCAAACGGTATCCATGCAGCGTAACGGCGTCCTACCGCCGGTAGTTCCTGCGTGCGCCACCCACGCACCGCCGCATGCGATCGCCGCGGCGGTGATCGCGATCATCACTTTGCGCATCCGTTCCTCCTTCTCCCGTTCGTGCCTTACGGGAAAGACGCGTAGCTCGGCGGATCGGTTGCATGCGCGGGCGCCTATCCTTGTCGCCTGCACGTCCGTGGAGGCGGACGCGCGCCGATCACGAGAGGGAGCGCGCCGTGTCGCATTTCGGACTCCAGCTACCGAGCTTCACCTTCGCCGATGTTCCCGACGACCGGTTGTTCGAGCGCATCTCGGAGGTCGCCGTCGCAGCCGAGGTGGCGGGGTTCGATTCGTTCTGGGTGATGGATCACTACCATCAGATCGCCAACGTCGGGCCGGTCACCGACCCTATGCTCGAGGCCTACACGCTGCTCGGCGGGGTCGCGGCGCGGACGACGCGGATCCAGCTCGGCGCGATGGTCACCGGCGTCACCTATCGCAACCCCGCGTTCCTAGCGAAAGTCGTCACGACGCTCGACATCATTTCGTCGGGTCGCGCGATCCTCGGGATCGGCGCCGCCTGGAACGAGGAGGAATCGCGAGCCTACGGCTACCCGTGGCCGTCGGCCACCGAACGGTTCGAGCGGCTCGAGGACGCCTTGCAGATCTGCCGATCGATGTTCACGCAGCCCGAGTCGACGATGCACGGCACGATCCACGCCGTCGATGGCGCGCTGAATGTGCCCCAGCCGGCCCGTCCCGGAGGCCCGCCGATCCTCGTGGGCGGCGGCGGAGAGCGCAAGACGCTGCGACTGACCGCGAGGTACGCGGACATGTGGAACGGGTTCGGCGACCTCGCCATGGTCCGGCACAAGCTGCACGTGCTGGCGGAGCATTGTGCGGCGGAGGGGCGCGATCGATCCGAGATCGTCGCGACGCGACTCGGCACGCTGATCGTGGGGGAGACCAGCGAGGATGCCGATCGCCGACGTCGTGCCTGGCAGGAAGGTCGTGGGGTCGAGGATGCCGACGTCGCGATGCGCTTGATCTGGGGAGACCGCGCACACGTCGCCGAGCAGGCTCGCGCGTTCCTGGACGCAGGTTTGCAAGGGCTCATCTTCAATATGCCGTCGGGCTCGACGGTCGATGATGTACATCGTGCCGGCGAGGCCGTCGCGATGCTGCGGGCAGGCTGAACCGGTCAGGCTGAACCGGTCAGGCTGAACCGGTCAGGTCGACCCGCGCTGCCCTACCGGCTCGCACACTGACCGGACTTCCGCCCGGTCACGGTGTTCAGCAGGCCCTGTGAGTCGCCCTCCTGCGGCGCGGGCCAGTTCCCCCAGCACGTCAGGCTCCCGTGGATAGTGTTCGTGACGTATTCATTCCCGTCGGGATCCGTCAGCGTGTTGTTGCGCAGCGACACGGTCCCATCGACATGGTTGCGGATAAACCCGAACCAGAACCCGTCGTAGCCATCGACCGTCACGCCGCCGTGGATGAGGTTGTCCTCGATCGCGTTCCAGGTGACGTCGAACGGAGGACCGAACGGGCCGGAGCCGCCCTGTATGTCGATGCCGCCGTTGATCGTTGCGAAGTGGATCTGCACGGAGGCTGGATCGGTGGCGTGGACGCCGCCGCCGATCGTGCCCGTCGTCCATCCGCTCTCCTCGCTGCCGAGGACGAAGGTGGCACCGGAACGGATCCACAGGCCCGACTGGATCCGGATGGGACCCTCGCTGAGGCAAACGGCACCCTCGGGAACGATCACTTGCCGATACGTGCCTGGCGCCAGCGTGTCTGTGCATTCGGTGCCGCTTGCTCCGGAAGCAGGCGGAAGGGCCAGCAACCCCGTCGCAAGGGCAAGTGCGCTCATCCCGATCAGTGCCGTCAGCTTCCGCATGTCTCCCTCTCCGTTGGCTTGCTTGGCGTCGTGCGCTTTTCAGCGTAGGACTCCAAACCTACCGCGAACCCGCGGGTCGGTCAATTTCGGCCGGTGTCACGTCAGCCGGGCGAAGACGTCGGTCGTGATGTTGGTGTCGGATGAGACCAGGCTGCCGGCGTCGGACTCGAAGGCGATCGCACTGCCGTTGGAGGCGATCGCGGGGTTCGTGCTGTAGGCGTCGGCCTCGACGCCGCCCGAACTCACACTGACCCGTCTCGTGGCACCCGTTCGCATATCGTGCACGAAGATGTCCTGCACCAGGTTCGCATCGCCGGGGACGATGTTCCACGCGTCGGACCCGAACGCGATCCATCGCCCCGTCCCGCTGATCGCGATGCGCCCGAAGCCCCCGTTCGTCTGCGCGCCCTTCGATGTCACGTTGACACGGCGAGTGACACCGGTGGTGAGGTTCCGCACGAACACGTCCGTTGCGCTGTTCGTGTCGCCGCGAACGAGGTTTCCCGCGTCTGAGATGAAGGCCACTCGTGTGCCGTCTGCCGAGATCGCCGGGTTCGCGCCGCAGCCGAGCCCGATGCTACCTTCGTAGGCTCGCGTCACCAGTGTCATCGCGTCCGTCTTCAGATCCAGTTCATACACGTTGCTCTCGTCCAGACACTCGACGCCGTCGGCGATCCCGCATCCCCACGAGCCGAACGCCAGGAACCGTCCCGTCTCGGACAAGACTGGGCCGAAGCTGTCGGAGGCACCCCGCCCGTCCAGCATCGGGTCGCCGAGCCGGTTGCTCCCGTTCGCGAGCTTGTGTACATAGATGTCGCAGCACAGTCCCGTGACGTTCACCGGAACCGACACGAGGTTGGTCGCAACCGAACTGAAGGCGACGACGCGCCCGTCGCCCGAGATCGCCGCCTCACCGCTGTCGTGGTTCGCCCCGACGCCCGAGGGGCGCTGGCTGGCCCGCACCGTCAAGCCGGTCGAGATCGTCCGCGCGAACACGTCGGTGTGGCCCTCGATGTCTCCCGCGATCAGGTTCGCGGCATCGGACCGAAACGCGACGACGTCGCCGTTGGCAGAGATCGACGGCGTGAAGCTGCTGCCGTTCGCTTGCCCGCCGTCGGACGCAACGCTGAGGAGCGTGGTCACACCAGTCTTGAGATCGCGCACGAAGATGTCCGAGGCGTCGTTGGTGTCGTTTGGCACGAGGTTGGACGCCCAGGAGGAGAAGGCGATGAACCGACCGCTCGCCGAGACGGAGGGCCACGAGCTGTTAGCGCTCGCGTCCTGCCCGTTGGGCCCCTCGCTGACGCGGACGGTCGAACGGGCGCTAGCCGATGCCATCGGACCGAGTAGTGCCACCAGCAGGAGCGCGACGAGCGGCAAGCAACGCGTGGCCCTCACTCTTGCCCTCCCCGCTCGACGCCAGCCAAGCTATTCCTACCACAGGCAACCCGTGCGCGGAACCCGCGGTCCTACGAGAAC